>NZ_JBSFKQ010000067.1:0-37534 GCF_053598615.1 Kitasatospora sp. NPDC001095
CCCGTCATCACCCTCGACGCCCGACGCCGCGACAGCGCCAAGAGCGCCCTCATCACCCTCGTCGAACACGCCCTCCTCGCCCGACTCCGCTGAACCGGCGGTGCTCGGCCATGCCGGTGGCCCGCGGGACTTCCTGCGAAGTCCCGCGGGCCACGGGTGTGTTCGGGCCGGCTATTCGGTGGGCTCCAGGCCGGCCCGGATGAGGCCGTAGGTGTACGCGTCCTCCAGCGCCAGCCAGGAGGCGGCGACCACGTTGTCGGCCACGCCCACCGTCGACCAGGTGGCGGCGCCGTCGGTGGACTCGATCAGCACCCGGGTCTTGGAGCCGGTGCCGTGCTGGCCCTCCAGGATGCGGACCTTGTAGTCCACCAGCTCGAAGCCGGCCAGCGGCGGGTAGATGCCCTCCAGGGCCGTACGCAGCGCCTGGTCCAGCGCGTTGACCGGGCCGTTGCCCTCGCCGGTGGCGATCCGGCGCTCGCCCTTGGCCCACAGCTTGACCGTTGCCTCGTTGCCGGTGAACCCGTTCGGGCCCTGCTCGCTGATGGTCCGCCAGGACTCCAGGGTGTAGAAGCGGTCCCGACTGCCGCGCACCTCGTCGCGCAGCAGCAGCTCGAAGGAGGCG
This sequence comes from Kitasatospora sp. NPDC001095, assembly GCF_053598615.1. NCBI lineage: Bacteria > Bacillati > Actinomycetota > Actinomycetes > Kitasatosporales > Streptomycetaceae > Kitasatospora > Kitasatospora sp. NPDC001095. The sequence continues at coordinate 623 of NZ_JBSFKQ010000067.1, forward strand.
TCGGCGGACTCGTAGGTGTAGCCGAGGTTCTCCTGCTCCTTGACCTTGGCCACCACCCGGCCGGCGAGGTCCCGGTCGCTGGAGAGGTCGTAGCCGAGCTCCTTGCCCTTGAGCTCGACGGAGGCCCGGCCGGCCATGTCGGACACCAGCATCCGCATGGTGTTGCCGACCCGCTCGGGGTCGATGTGCTGGTACAGGTCCGGGTCGACCTTGATCGCGGAGGCGTGCAGGCCCGCCTTGTGGGCGAAGGCCGAGTAGCCGACGTACGGCTGGTGGGTGGAGGGGGTCAGGTTGACCAGCTCGGCGATCGCGTGCGAGATCCTGGTCATCTCGGCCAGCCGGCCCGCGGGCAGCACCCGGCGGTCGTACTTGATCTCCAGCGCGCCGACCACCGGGAACAGGTTGGCGTTGCCGACCCGCTCGCCGTAGCCGTTGGCGGTGCACTGGACGTGGGTCGCCCCGGCGTCCACCGCGGCCAGGGTGTTGGCCACCGCGCAGCCGGTGTCGTCCTGGGCGTGGATGCCGAGCCGGGCGCCCGTCCTGGCGAGCACGTCGGCGACGATCTCCCGGACCCCGCCGGGCAGCATCCCGCCGTTGGTGTCGCAGAGCACCACCACGTCCGCGCCGGCCTCGTGCGCGGTGCGGACCACCGACACGGCGTACTCGGGGTTGGCCTTGTAGCCGTCGAAGAAGTGCTCGCAGTCGATGAACACCCGCCGGTCCTGGGAGCGCAGGAACTCGACGCTGTCCCGGACCATCTCCAGGTTCTCGTCCAGGGTGGTGCGCAGCGCGAGCTCCACGTGCCGGTCGTGCGCCTTGGCGACCAGGGTGATCACCGGGGCGCCCGAGGTGACCAGCGCGGCCAGCTGCGGGTCCTCCGCGGCCTTGCCGCCGGCCCGGCGGGTGGCGCCGAAGGCGACCAGCCGGGCGTGCTCCAGCTCCAGTTCGGCGGCGGCGCGGGCGAAGAACTCGGTGTCGCGCGGGTTGGCTCCGGGCCAGCCGCCCTCGATGAAGCCGACCCCGAACTCGTCCAGGTGCCGGGCGATGGCCAGCTTGTCCGCCACCGTCAGGTTGATGCCCTCGCGCTGCGCTCCGTCGCGCAGCGTGGTGTCGAACACGTGGAAACTGTCATCGGTACGGGTGACCTCGGTCATGACCCCTGGTTCTCCGTTTCGGGGAGGCTGGTACTGCTCTGCCGGACTTTTCCGTCCCGGCTCCACTGTCCATGATCCCGCGCGCGGTCCCGGTGTCCCCGGGCCCCTTGTGGGGGCCGTCGGCCGGTCCGGGAGAAGCAAAAAGACCCCTCGCGGGTGCGAGAGGTCTGCGCGCGGGTCTGGACGCTCGTGGTCGCTCCGCATCGGGTCGTGCGGGAAGCGGTCACTGCGGACCGGCGCGCCTGCTGCCAATAATCAGCGAAAGCGAGGACACGCCCGCAGTCTGGCACAGCTGCCCGGGATCCGGCCCGCCCGTCTCGCGATGCGAAACGGGCGGGGCCGGACGGGCCGGGCGGGCGGACCGGCGGGGTGCGCGTGATCAGACGATCTTGTGCAGCCACCGGTGGGTGTCCGGGGTCTGGCCGCCCTGGATCGACAGCAGCGCCTTGCGCAGCTCCATGGTGACCGGGCCGGGCTCGCCGGCGCCGACGGTCCAGTCGGCGGCGGCGGACTTCACCGAGCCGACCGGGGTGATGACGGCGGCGGTGCCGCAGGCGAAGACCTCGGTGAGGGTGCCGTCGGCGTTGGCCTGCTGCCACTCGTCGGTGGAGATCCGGCGCTCCTCGACCGCGTAGCCGAGGTCGGCGGCCAGCTGCAGCAGCGAGTCGCGGGTGATGCCGGGCAGCAGGGCGCCGGACAGCTCCGGGGTGACGATCTTCGCGTCCTTGCCCTCGCCGAAGACGAAGTACAGGTTCATGCCGCCCATCTCCTCGACCCACCGGTGCTCGGCGGCGTCGAGCCAGACCACCTGGTCGCAGCCCTTCTCGGCGGCCTGGGCCTGGGCGACCAGCGAGGCGGCGTAGTTGCCCGCGCACTTGGCGGCGCCGGTGCCGCCGGGGGCGGCCCGGACGTACTCCTTGGACAGCCAGACCGAGACCGGCTTGATGCCGCCCTGGAAGTAGGCGCCGGCCGGCGAGGCGATGATCATGAAGAGGTAGGAGTCGGCCGGGCGGACGCCCAGGCCGACCTCGGTGGCGAACATGAACGGGCGCAGGTAGAGGCTCTGCTCCGGCTCGTTCGGCACCCAGTCCTGCTCCTGGCGGACCAGCAGCTCGACGGCCTCGACGAAGGTCTCCACCGGCAGCTCCGGCATCGCGAGGCGGCGGGCCGAGGCCTGGAAGCGGGCGGCGTTGGCCTCCGGGCGGAAGGTGGCGATGGAGCCGTCGGCCTGGCGGTAGGCCTTCAGGCCCTCGAAGATCGCCTGGCCGTAGTGCAGGGTCATGTTCGCCGGGTCGATCTCCAGCGGCGCGTACGGGGCCAGCTGGGCGTCGTGCCAGCCCACGCCCTCGGTCCACCGGATGGTGACCATGTGGTCGGTGAAGACCCGGCCGAAGCCGGGGTTGGTCAGCCGGGCCTCGCGCTCCGCTGCCGGCAGCGGGTGGGCGGAGGGCTTGAGGTCGAACGTGATGGGCGCCTGGGTGGCCGTGCTCATGGCTGTTTCCTTCACCGTGGGTTGGTAAGGGCCGCCACCGCCGCGGATGCGTTTCGGTGGAATCCACCGGAATGAACGCACAACGGCACGGCCCACTGTCGATACTCGCATCCAGAGGGCCGTGCCGAACAGCTGTCCGCCCCATTTCCGGGGCCGCGAGCTGCGGTTATGCGCGGTCCGGCCCGCAGGCCGGAGTTCCGCTTCGGGATCCGGCCCCTCAGCCGGATACTCGGGCGGCGAGCGCGTCGCCGACCTGGGAGGTGCTGCGGGTGCCGGAGCGCTCGGCCAGGTCAGCCGCGACGGCGGCCTCGACCCTGGCGGCCTCGGCGGCGAAGCCGAGGTGCTCCAGCAGCATCGCGACCGACAGCACCGTGGCGGTCGGGTCGGCCTTGCCCTGGCCGGCGATGTCCGGCGCCGAGCCGTGCACCGGCTCGAACATGGACGGGAACTCGCCGCTCGGGTTGATGTTGCCGCTCGCGGCCAGGCCGATCCCGCCCGTGACGGCGGCGGCCAGGTCGGTCAGGATGTCGCCGAAGAGGTTGTCGGTGACGATGACGTCGAACCGCTCCGGCTGGGTGACGAAGAAGATGGTCGCGGCGTCGACGTGCAGGTAGTCGGTGGTGACCTCGGGGAACTCCTGGCCGACCTCGGCGAAGATCCGCGTCCACAGGTGCCCGGCGTGCACCAGCACGTTGTTCTTGTGCACCAGGGTGAGCTTCTTGCGCGGCCGCGCCTGCGCCCGGCGGTAGGCGTCGCGCACCACGCGCTCGATGCCGTACGCGGTGTTCAGGCTGACCTCGGTGGCCACCTCCTGCGGCGTCCCGGTGCGCAGCGTGCCGCCGTTGCCGACGTACGGGCCCTCGGTGCCCTCGCGGACGACCACGAAGTCGATCTCCGGCTGACCGGCCAGCGGACCCTTCACCCCGGGGAAGAGCCGGCCCGGACGCAGGTTGATGTGGTGGTCGAAGGCGAACCGCAGCTTGAGCAGCAGCCCCCGCTCCAGCACGCCCGACGGCACGCTCGGGTCACCGATGGCACCCAGCAGGATCGCGTCGTGCGACTTCAGCTCCGCCAGCACGTCGTCCGGCAGCGTCTCCCCGGTCCGGTGGTAGCGCCGGGCCCCGAGGTCGTACTCGGTGGTCTCCAGCTTCACGTCGGCGGGAAGCGCGGCACCCAGGACCTTGAGGCCTTCGGCCACCACTTCCTGGCCGATGCCGTCACCGGGGACTACTGCGAGACGAATGGTGCGAGACATGCTCGGACCCTACTCCGCCGTCCCAGGTACTGACACCTCACGTCCACCATTCGGACGGCAGGTCAGGTCGACCTCGACCTCGAACGACTGGTCGGCCTTCGACTGCCTGTGGTGGATCCCCGCGATCACGCGGCCGTGCGAGGAGGGATCGGGTTCATGGACGTGGACGAGCGCGCGCGTGTGACGTGAAGGGCGCTGGTGGCCTGCTTAGGGTGGCGGGATGCGGACGGGCGAGCGGCGGCGGGAGGTGCTGGTCTGCGGGGGTGCCGCCGGGCTGGCGACGGGCGGGTACGGGCTGGCGGCGGCGCTGCGCGGGGGGTGGCCGGCCGGGGCCGATGCGGTGGCCGTGCCCTACCACGCCCACCTGTGGGACCTGCTGCACGGACAGGCCGCCGGGGACCTGCTGCTCAACTGGAACAGCGGCTACGGCACCCCGTTCCTGGCGGACTTCTTCGCCTACCTGATGAACCCCTTCTCCTGGCCCGCCGCGCTCCTCCCCCGCGACCAGGGCCGGCTCGCCGTCCTGCTGGTCACCCTGGCCACCATCGGCCTCGGCACCGCCCTGATGACCCGGCTGCTCGGCCGCCTCCACCCCGGCCCGCGCCGGCTGCGGGCGCTCGCCGCCGTCGGGTACGGGCTGTGCGCCTGGGTGCTGGACGTCGGCGCGGCCGCCCCGATGTGGCTCTGGGGCCTGGTGTCGCTGCCGCTGCTCGGCCTGGCCGCCGACTGGTGCCTGCGCGAGCGGCACTGGGTGGCCGGCACGCTGTGCGTCGCGCTCGCCTGGGCCGGCAACCTGTACACCGCCGCGCTGGCCACCCTGGCGGCCGGACTCCTGTTCGCCGTCCGGCTGTTCGCCGCCCCGCTCCCGCTGCGCCGGCGGGTCCGGGCCACCGGCCGGGCCGTCACCATGGCCGCCGCCGGGGTGCTGCTCGCCTCCCCCGTGCTGTTCGTCGCGGTGCTGGCCGCCCGCCGGGCCCAGCCGGAGTCCCCGGTCCAGCCGCTCGGGCCGTCCGGCGTCGGCGGCCACCTCGCCCGGCTGCTGCCCGCCACCCACGGCGGGCCGCAGTTGCCGAACGTGGCGATCGGCGTCTTCGGGCTGCTGGTGGTCTGCGGGCTGCCGTTCAACCGGCGGGTACGGCCCCGGGAGCGCGCCCTGTGGTGCGCGGCGCTGCTGCTGGTGGTGGCCGGCTTCCTCTGGACCCCGACCGTGCTGGTCTGGCACGGCCTGGCGATCCCGGCCGGCGGGCCGTACCGGGTGGCCTTCGTGCTCAGCGGGCTGCTGGTGCTGGCCGGCTGGGTCTCGCTGGCGCACCGCCCGGACCGGCTGACCGTGCTGGGCGGCGCCGCCGTGGTGGCGGTGATCGCGGGCCTGGCGGCGGGCCGGCACTCGGTGCGCCCTGCCACCTGGGTGCTGCTGGCCGTCGGCGGCGCCGTCCTGTCGGCGGCGCTGTGGCTGCTGGACCGCCGGCACGCCGACCGGCGGGCGAACGCCCTCGCCACCTGGGTGATCGGCGGCGCGGTGCTGGGCAACGCCGTCTGGTCCGGGTACGCGGCGCTGGGCGCGGCCCCCTCCGCCGGCGTCTCCCCGGCGGCCGTCCGGGCAGGGCACGCGGCGCTGCGCGCGGCCGCCGACTGGCCGCGCGGCCGCAGCGACCCGGGCCCGCACGCGTTCACCCCGAACGACCCGCTGCTGCTGAACGGCCAGGGCGGCGGCTACTTCAGCGGCTACCTGCCGACCGTCACCGCCCTGCTGCTGCACGACCTCGGCGCGGGCTGGACGGCCGGCGGGCGGCAGACCGCGAGCGTCACCGACCCGGTCGGGCAGGCGCTGTTCGGCGTCCGCACCCACCTCGACGACGGACCCCCGCCGGACGGCTTCGCGCCCGTCCGGGCGGTCGCCGCGCCGCCGCTGGTCACCGTGCTGCCCCCGGGCGCCCGGACGGAGACCTCCTCGGTCTGGGCCCGGCAGGAGTCGCTGCTGGGCAGCCAGGTGTACGACGCCCCGCTGCCGGTCCCGGCGGGCGGGGCGGTGCCCACGCTGCACGGCACCAGCGGCTGGTCGGTGCCGGGCGGCGCGGAGGGCACGGTGTTCACGGCCGCCTGCACGCCGGGCGGGACGGCCTACTTCCACGGGCTGTGGTACCGGGGCACGGTCAGCGGCCTCGGCACCGAGTACCGCAGCGACGGCGAGCAGCCCACCACCGCCGTGCCGATCCACCGGCTGGGGACCGTCCCGGCGGACGGGGTGGTCCGGGTGACGCTGCGGTCGGACGTGGTGAGCCAGGTCCCCGCCCGCCCGGTCGGCTGTCTGCGGGCCGGCGCCCTGGAGGCCGCCGTCGCCCGGCTCACCGCGACCGGCGCCACCCGGGTGGAGGCCGGCGGGCACACACTGACGGCGACGCTCCCGGCCGGGTCCACCGGCACCGCGCTGCTCTCCGTGCCGGCCACCGACGGCTGGACCTGCGCGGTGGACGGCGGCCGGTACGCGGCCCCCGTCCCGGTGCTCGGCATGATCGGTGTCCCGCTGGGCGGGGGCGCCTCCCGGGTGGCCTGCGCGTTCCGCCCGCCCGGCCTCACCGAGGGCCTCACCGTCACCTCCGCCACCGCCGCCGTCCTGGCCCTGGTGGCCGTCTTCGCCCGGCTCTCCCGCCGCCCGACCCGCCCCCCGCGCGGCGACCGCCGCCGGGCGGCCCGAAGCTCCGAGGCCTGAACGTTCGTACCTGACGGGGCGGCCCGCCGGAGTCCCGGGGGGGCCGCCCCTTCCGCCCGGGGGTCAGGGCAGGTCGACCACCTGGGCCCGCCGCTCGGCCGGGTTCCGGTGGTACAGCAGCAGGAGCCGCGAGGCGTCGCCCGGGGCCCGCCGCACGTCGAGGACGGCGCCGGGGCCCGTCGGGGCCGCCACCGCGGCCGGACCGTCGAGGCCGGCCCGCGCGGTGAGCGCCGGCCGCAGGACGTCCAGCGGGACGGACGGGGTGGTGCCGTTCAGCCCGATGGCCGAGAAGGCCTCGGCGACGTCCGGCGTGCCGCCCCCGGTGTAGCCGGTCCACACGCCGTAGCGGACGGTGCTGTGCCCGGGCGCGACGCCGGGCAGGGCGCTCAGCCGGACGGGCAGCACCAGCACGTCGCTGTCCAGCAGCGCGGTGTCGGTGTCGCCCCAGTGGGCGTTGAGCGGCTGGACGTCCAGCTCGGCCCCGGTGCGGGCGTCCAGCGCGCGGGAGACCAGAACGTCGCTGCCGGACAGCCGGTCGGCCTTGAGGACGACGTCGGTGCTGCCGTCCCCGTCGGTGTCCAGCGCCACCCGCACCCCGTACAGCCCCACCGGGGTGGCCGCGGGCGCCCACAACCACGCTCCCACGTACAGCAGTCCGTCGTCGACGGCGGCACCGGCCGCACGCAGGTCGGCGGAGCGCTCACCGGGGTGCTCGACGCAGATCTCGTCCGCCGGGTCCGCCTGCGCCCCGACGAGTTCGGGCCGCACGCCCGCGCCCGGCGCGACGGCCGCGTCGCTGCCGCCGGGCGGGCAGTCCGGCCAGCGGGCCCCCTCGCCGCCGAGCGCGAAGGCGCTGACCAGCCCCGGCTGTTCGCCGGGCGCGGCGCGGCCGCCGAGGGCGACCAGGGTGGCGCCGCTCGCAGCGGTGCGCACGGCGGCCGTCGCCGCGAGGTCGCCGGTCGGGCGCGGGGCGGCCAGCACCGGGATCCGCAGCTGCGGCAGCGTGCCGTCCCCGACCGGGGTGAGCAGCACCCGCCCGGAGAGCTCGCCCCGGTAGCTGCGGGCGTGGTCGCCCTGCACGGTGTCGATGGTCGGGTCGGGCGCGCGCCCCAGCTCCCCGGGCACGGACAGCGTCACCCGCACCCGCGCGGTGCCGCCCGCCGGGACGTCCACCCGGGCCGGCGTCACCTGGTAGGAGGCGCCGGGCAGCCGGGTGGCCGCCGCGTACGAGGTGCGGTAGGCGAGCGGCGCGCCGGAGGTGTTGCGCACCTCGATCTCCCGGGTCCGAGCCGTCGGCCCGGCCACCTCGACCGGCCCGAAGGAGACCCCGACGGCGCCCGCCACGGCGCCCTCCCCCGCCGCGTAGGCGACGGCGGGGGTGCGGACCGCCCCGTCCACCCGGACCCGCCCGGCCCCGGTGCGCTCGGGTCCGTAGGTCGGCCCGCTGCGGTCGTCGCCGAGGAAGGTGTCCACGGTGGTGTTCATCAGTGCGGCCTTGACCTGCTCGACCGGCCAGTCCGGGTGCGCGGCACGGACCAGGGCGGCGAGCCCGGCCACGTGCGGGGTCGCCATCGAGGTGCCGCTCTCGCGCCGGCCGCCGGTGCCGCTGCCGACCAGGGCGGACCGGATGCTCTCGCCGGGGGCCGCCAGGTCGGGCTTGACCACGCCCGGGACGCCGATGCCGCGCGAGGTGAAGTCGGTCAGGGTGTCGACCCGCTCCGGCTGGTCCTGGGCGACGGAGGCGTGCAGGGTGTTGCCGGGCGCGGCGAGCCTGACCCGTACCGGCCCGGCGGCCGCGGCCTGGCGCAGCCGTTCGCCGTCGGCGCGGGCCAGCAGCGCGGCCGGGATCCGGTCGTTGCCGGAGATCTCGGCGAGGTGGTCGGAGTCGGCGGCGTACAGCGCCCCGATCGCGCCCGCGTCGGCGGCGTGGTCGGCGCGCGGGCCGGAGTTGCAGGCCCGGTCGGCTTCGCGGGTGCGCCAGGTGAGCAGCGCGATCTTCCCCTTCAGTCGCTGCCGGTCGGCCTCGCCGAAGTCCGCGCAGCCGTCCGACTGGTCGACGGGCAGGGCGAGTTCACCGCTGACGTCGGCGGTGGACCAGCCCCGGTAGCGCTCGCTCCAGTGCGCCGGGACGACCCCGGCCCGGGCGGCGGGGGCGAGCACGGTGACGCCGTCCACGTCGGCGTGGCCGTGCACCGAGGCGGCGACGGTGATCGCCCGGGCGGCGGTGCCGGGGCTGCCGCCGATGCCGTACACGTCGCCGTCGTTGCCGGCCGCCGCGACCACGACGGTGCCCAGTTCGGCGAGCCGGTCGACGGCCAGGGCGTCGGTGTCGTCGGTGCTGCCGAAGTGGCTGCCGAGCGAGAGGTTGACGACGTCCAGCCGGTCGCTCAGGTCGCCGTCCCCGTTCGGGTCGGCCGCCAGGTCGAGCGCCTCGGCGACCCGGTCGGTGGAGCCGTCGCAGCCGAACACCCGGATCGCGTACAGCTGTGCGCCGGGAGCGGTGCCGGGGCCGATCCGGAAGCCGGCCGGGTCGAGCCCGGGCCCGTACGGACCGGTGTAGGCGCGGCCGTCGGCGGTGACGCCGTACCCGGCGGCGGTGCCGGCCACGTGGGTGCCGTGCCCGTTGCGCACGCAGTCGATCGGGTTGTCGCTGGGGTGCGGCACCGGCTGGTGGTGCGGGGAGGCCGGGTCGGGGTCGTAGTCGTCGCCGACCAGGTCCCTGCCGCCGACGACCTTGGCGTTGGGGAACAGCGCGGGCGGCGCGGGCTTGCCGCGCTCCACCGAGCGGAAGGCCTCCTCGGTGCCGGGGCCGCCGAAGTCGGCGTGGGTGTAGTCGATGCCGCTGTCGACGATCCCGATCCGCATGCCCTGCCCGGTGCCGGCCACCCGGTCGCCGGCCCAGACCTGGGGGGCGCCGGTCAGCGGGACGGAGTGGGCGTTGTCGCGCCGCTTGGCGACGATCGGGTGGACGGCGCGGACGCCCGGCAGCGCCCGCAGCGCGGGCAGCCGGTCGGCGGGCGCGCTGACCGCGAGGCCGGTCAGCACGGTGCGGGTGCGGTAGAGCTCGCGGGCGGCGGGTGCCGCCCGGTGGACGGCGCCGGCCAGCCGGTCGAGCGCGTCCCCGGCCCGGGCGCGCTGGTCCGCGCCGGCCCGCGCGGCCTCCCGGCGGACGGCCTCCGGGGAGCGCTGGGCCCGCCGGGCGCCGTCGGCGGCGCGCCGCCAGGCGGAGCCGGCCGCCTCGGTGGTGAGTTCGAGCAGCACGGAGGCCGTTCGGCCCGGCCCCGGCGGTCCGGCGGAAGGCGGCCCCGCGGTCGGTGGACCGCCCGCCGCCGGGGTGGCGGCGAGGACGGCGCTTCCGGCCAGCAGGGCCAGGGTGAGGCCGATCCGGGCGGCGGGTCGGCGGACGGATGGCAGACGCACTGGGCCCTCTCCCCCGGCAGGGGGACTGATCCGCACTCCGTGTCGCTGACGCCCGCCCACGCGAACGTCGATCACCCCTCCGAGGACCCCAAATTAGGATGATCGCGCCACCGGGGACGAGCAACTTCCCTCGGACGGACCGGGGTTGCACTCTACTGGGTGACGTTCTGACGACCCGTACGGCCCATTCGGCGGATGAACGCCACTGCCGGCCGCTCCGCCGGACCTCAGTGGTGGCCGGTCACTCCGCCGTTGTCCCGGCGGTCCAGCGAGCGCTGCAGCGCGGCCGCCGCGAAGGGGTTCCGCTCGGCGGCCCGCCGGCGGCGCGGGGCGCGGACGGGGGTGGCGGCGGGGGCGGACGTGGCGTGACGGTCGGCGGTCGGCGACATACCGGGCTCCTTGGAAGCGGCGCCGCGGGAGGCGGGCGCGAAGAGGGGGAAGGGAGCGCGGGAGCAGGGATCGCCTGCTCGTGAAGGCGCACGCCTACACGGGCCGCACGCCCTGGCTACAGGGGCGGCACACCGTATGGCCCTTCCACGGTAAGGCCGCGCCCCGGCCGTGTCTGCACGAATACTTGGATTTCCTACTATCTGAGACGGGTGTCACCCGGGAGGACGCAGCGGGGCCCGGACCACCGTTCGAACGGTGGTCCGGGCCCCGCCGGAGCCGGTGGATCAGCCCAGGTCGACCGAGCGCGCGAAGTGGGCGCCGATCTCGGCGGCGATGGCCGACAGCACCTCCTGCGGGATCTCGGTGTCCACGGTGATGGAGGCCAGCGCGCTGCCGCCGTCGCGGGCGACCTGCATGCCGGCGATGTTGATGCCCGCGTCGCCGAGGTGGCGGCCGAGCACGCCGACCACGCCGGGGCGGTCCTCGTACTTGAAGAAGGCCATGTGGTCGGTGAGCGCCACGTCCACGTCGAAGGCGTCCACGCCGACGATCTTCTGGGTCTGCTTGGGGCCGGCCAGCGTGCCGGAGATGGCGATCTCCTCGCCGCCCGCGAGCGTGCCGCGAACGGTGATCACGTTGCGGTGCTCGGGGCTCTCGCTGGAGGTGGTCAGGCGGACCTCGACACCGCGCTCCTGGGCGAACAGCGGGGCGTTGACGTAGGACACCGTCTCCGCCACCACGTCCTCGAACACGCCCTTCAGCGCGGACAGTTCGAGCACCTTGACGTCGTGCTGGGTGATCTCGCCGCGGACCTCGACGTCGAGGCGGACAGCCACCTCGCCGGCCAGCGCGGTGAAGATCCGGCCGAGCTTCTCGGCCAGCGGCAGGCCCGGCCGGACGTCCTCGGCGATCACGCCGCCCTGGACGTTCACCGCGTCCGGCACCAGCTCGCCGGCCAGCGCGAGGCGCACCGACCTGGCGACGGCGATGCCGGCCTTCTCCTGCGCCTCGTCGGTGGAGGCGCCCAGGTGCGGGGTGGCGACCACGTTGTCGAAGGCGAACAGCGGGGAGTCGGTGCACGGCTCCTTGGCGTACACGTCCAGACCGGCGCCGGCCACCCGGCCGTCGCGCAGCGCGTCCGCCAGCGCCTCCTCGTCCACGATGCCGCCGCGGGCGGCGTTCACGATGCGGACGGTCGGCTTGACCTTGTGCAGCGCGTCGTCGCCGATCAGGCCGATGGTCTCCGGGGTCTTGGGGAGGTGGACGGTGATGAAGTCCGAGACCTCCAGCAGCTCCTCCAGCGAGACCAGCTTGACGCCCATCTGCGCGGCGCGGGCGGCCTGGATGTAGGGGTCGTACGCGACGATCTTCATCCCGAACGCGGACATCCGCTGGGCGACCAGGACGCCGATCCGGCCGAGGCCGACGACGCCGAGGATCTTCTCGCTCAGCTCGACGCCGGTGTACTTGTTGCGCTTCCACTCGCCCTGCTTGAGCGCGGCGTTGGCCGGCGCGATGTTGCGGGCGACGGAGATCAGCAGGCCGCAGGCGAGCTCGGCGGCGGTGACGATGTTGGAGGTCGGCGCGTTGACGACCATCACGCCGGCCTTGGTGGCGGCGGAGACGTCCACGTTGTCCAGGCCGACGCCGGCCCGGGCGACGACCTTGAGCTTGCGGGCGGCGGTCAGCGCCTCGGCGTCGACCTTGGTGGCGGAGCGGATCAGGATCGCGTCGACGTCGGCGATCGCGGTGAGCAGCTCGGTGCGGTCCGCGCCGTTGCAGTGGCGGATCTCGAAGTCGGGGCCGAGGGCGTCGACGGTGGCGGGCGAGAGCTCTTCGGCGATCAGAACTACGGATTTGCTCACGACAGTGGTCCTTAACTGTCCGGTTCCCCCGAGCACGTGGGTGGCGTGGAGGGCGGGGAAAGGTGGCATGCCGCGTAGGTAGACGCACGACGCTGTGGGCCTGACGCGCACTCGGAGTGTATCGACGGGCTGGATGGCGGGCTGCTCCCGTCCGGCGAAATCACTCGGACGAGAGCAGCCTACTTGTACAACGGGGTTACAGAATCGGGGCCGGAACCGGCCCTGAAGGGGGTCAGGCCTTCTCGTTGACCCAGCTCATCAGCGAGCGCAGCTTCTTGCCGGTGGTCTCCAGCAGGTGGTCCTCGTCGGCCTTCTTGTACTCGTTGTACTTGGGCAGACCCGCCTTGTACTCGGCGATCCAGGTGTTGGCGAAGGTGCCGTCCTGGATCTCGGCGAGGACCTTCTTCATCTCGGCCTTGGTGGCGTCGGTGATGATCCGCGGGCCGGTGACGTAGTCGCCCCACTCGGCGGTCTCGGAGACCGACCAGCGCATCTTCTCCAGGCCGCCCTCGTACATCAGGTCGACGATGAGCTTCAGCTCGTGCAGGCACTCGAAGTAGGCGATCTCCGGCTGGTAGCCGGCCTCGACCAGGGTCTCGAACCCGGCCTTCACCAGGGCGGCGGTGCCACCGCAGAGGACGGCCTGCTCACCGAACAGGTCGGTCTCGGTCTCCTCGGTGAAGGTGGTCTTGATGACGCCGGCCTTGGTGGCGCCCAGGCCCTTGGCGTACGACAGCGCCAGGGCGAAGGCGTTGCCCGAGGCGTCCTGCTCGACCGCGACGATCGCGGGGACGCCGCGGCCCTCCTCGTACTGGCGGCGGACCAGGTGGCCCGGGCCCTTCGGGGCGACCATGCAGACGTCGACGTCCGCCGGGGGCTTGATGAAGCCGAAGCGGATGTTCAGGCCGTGGCCGAAGAACAGGGCGTCGCCGGACTTCAGGTGCGGGGCGATGTCGGCCTCGTAGACGTCGGCCTGGATCGGGTCCGGCACCAGGATCATGATGACGTCGGCCTCGGCCGCGGCCTCGGCCGGGGTGACGACGCGCAGGCCGGCCTCCTCCGCCTTGGCACGGGACTTGGACTCCGGCTTCAGGCCGACCCGGACGTCGGCGCCGGAGTCGCGCAGCGACAGCGCGTGGGCGTGGCCCTGGCTGCCGTAGCCGATGACCGCGACCTTGCGGCCCTGGATGATGGACAGGTCGGCGTCGTCTTCGTAGAACAGCTCGGCCACGGGGGCACATCTCCTTGCGTGGTGGTTGCCGGGTACGCGGTGTTCACCGTATGCGCACCGGCGGGTGGTTTGGGTCTTTGGGTGGTGCGATGACGCCGGTCAGGCGCTGCGGTCCAGGGCGCGCAGCGAGCGGTCCGTGATGGAGCGCGCGCCGCGGCCGATGGCGACCAGGCCGGACTGGACCAACTCCTTGATGCCGTAAGGCTCCAGCATCCGGAGCATGGCCTCCAGCTTGTCCGAACTGCCGGTGGCCTCGATGGTCACCGCTTCGGGCGACACGTCGACGGTCTTGGCACGGAACAGCTGGACGATCTCGACGATCTGCGACCGGGTCTCGTTGTCGGCGCGGACCTTCACCAGGACCAGTTCCCGCTGGATCGCAGCGGACTGGTCGAGTTCGACGATCTTTATCACGTTCACGAGCTTGTTGAGCTGCTTGGTGACCTGTTCCAGCGGGAGGTCCTCGACGTTGACCACGATCGTCATCCGGGACACGTCCGGGTGCTCGGTCGAGCCGACGGCGAGGGAGTCGATGTTGAAGCCCCGCCGGGAGAACAGTGCGGCGATGCGGGCGAGCACGCCGGGCTTGTTCTCGACCAGGACGGAGAGGGTGTGCTTGGACATGGGGTTCCTCAGTCGCACAGGAGGGGTCCGGCGCAGCCGGTCCCGGGAAGGGCGGTGGTGGGCGACGGGCGGGCGGGCAGGGACATCAGTCGAGATCGTCGCCGAAGTCGGGGCGCACGCCCCTGGCGAACTGGATCTCGTCGTTGCTGGTGCCGGCCGCGACCATCGGCCAGACCATGGCGTCCTGGTGGACGATGAAGTCGATGACGACCGGGCGGTCGTTGATCTCCATCGCCTGCTTGATGACGGCGTCGAGGTCCTCGGGGCGCTCGCAGCGCAGGCCGACGCAGCCCATCGCCTCGGACAGCCGGACGAAGTCGGGGATCCGGGTGCCCTGGGCCGGCGGCTCGACGCCGTCGTGGCCGGGGCCGGAGTGCAGCACGGTGTTGGAGTAGCGCTGGTTGTAGAACAGCGTCTGCCACTGCCGGACCATGCCCAGCGAGCCGTTGTTGATGACCGCGACCTTGATCGGGATGTCGTTCAGGGCGCAGGTGACCAGCTCCTGGTTGGTCATCTGGAAGCAGCCGTCGCCGTCGATGGCCCAGACCGCGGTCTCCGGCCGGCCGGCCTTGGCGCCCATCGCCGCGGGGACGGCGTAGCCCATCGTCCCCGCGCCGCCCGAGTTGAGCCAGGTGCCCGGCTTCTCGAACTGGATGAACTGCGAGCTCCACATCTGGTGCTGGCCCACGCCGGCGGCGTAGATCGCGTCGGAGCCGACCATCCGGCCGATCCGCTCGATGACCTGCTGCGGCGAGAGCTGCCCGTTCGGGGCCGGCTCGTAGCCGAGCGGGTAGGTCTTCTTCCACTCGTCGAGCCGCTCCCACCATTCGGTGTAGTCGCCCCTGTGGCCGGCGTCGAACTCGGCCTGGACGGCGACGATCAGGTCGGCGAGGACCTCGCGGGCGTCGCCGACGATCGGCACGTCCGCCGGACGGTTCTTGCCGATCTCGGCCGGGTCGATGTCGGCGTGGACGACCTTGGCGTTGGGGGCGAAGCCGTCCAGCTTGCCGGTGACGCGGTCGTCGAAGCGGGCGCCGAGGGTGAACAGCAGGTCGGACTTCTGGAGCGCGGTGACGGCGGGGACGGAACCGTGCATGCCGGGCATGCCCAGGTGCTGCGGGTGGCTGTCCGGGAAGGCGCCGAGCGCCATCAGGGTGGTGACGACCGGGGCGCCGGTCAGCTCGGCGAGGATCCGCAGCTCGGCGGTGGCCTGCGCCTTGAGCACGCCGCCGCCGACGTACAGCACCGGGCGCCTGGCACTGACCAGCAGCTTCGCGGCCTCGCGGATCTGCTTGGCGTGCGGCTTGGTCACCGGGCGGTAGCCGGGCAGCGCGGTCTCGACCGGCCAGCGGAAGGTGGTGGTCGCCTGGAGCGCGTCCTTGGCGATGTCGACCAGGACCGGGCCGGGGCGGCCGGTGGCGGCGATGTGGAAGGCCTCGGCGATCACCCGGGGGATCTCGGCCGGGTCGGTGACCAGGTAGTTGTGCTTGGTGATCGGCATCGTGATGCCGCAGATGTCCGCCTCCTGGAAGGCGTCGGTGCCGATCGCCTTGGAGGAGACCTGGCCGGTGATGGCGACGACCGGCACCGAGTCCATGTAGGCGTCGGCGATCGGGGTGACCAGGTTGGTCGCACCCGGCCCCGAGGTCGCCATGCAGACCCCGACCCGGCCGGTGGCCTGCGCGTAGCCGGTGGCGGCGTGACCGGCGCCCTGCTCGTGACGGACCAGGATGTGGCGCACCTTGACGGAGTCCATCAGGGGGTCGTACGCGGGAAGGATGGCCCCGCCCGGAATACCGAAGACGGTGTCCGCGCCCACGGCCTCCAGGGAGCGGATGAGCGACTGGGCGCCGGTCATGGTCTCGACGACGTGCTGGGGAGCGGGAGCGTTGGCGGCCGGGTTGTCCCCGCGGCGGGGGGATGCGGCGTGCTCGGTCATCTGCCTGTCTCTTCTCGGGTTTTGCCGACCCGGTGTGCGGGCCCCGGTGCTGCGAGGGTGGGGTCCCGGTCCGGGTCGATCGCCGGCTCTGCCTCAATCGTCCCGCTTCATCCGACAGGTCGGACTTGCTCGGCGGTCGAGGCCAGGGGTCTTGCGGAGGTGGAACAGCGTCAGTGCAACAAAAAACCCCTCGTGCCCAAGGGCATGCGAGGGGTGGCGCGTCGGTCTGTCACGAGCAGGGCGTACGAGCCCACTCAGCCGACGCGCCCGCCAAGTACGAGAATTCGGGTGCGCATGGCAACGACCATCCTCCCGTGCGGGGCAACGTGTCAAGCAGGTGGGACGACCGTCTCGCCATGCGGACCCCCCGACGGACCAGTAACGGCACGGTGTTCGGGCAGGTCAGAGCCGCCATGGTGATGTGCGCCACGTCCCGGCGTGGCGTCCGTCCGGCCGTTCGGGCGGCCACCCGTCCGGGTGTCGTCGACGGCCGACGGGTACGGGCGGCGAGCCGGGAGCGGACCCGTCGACGTGGGCAGCGGGTAGTCGCGGCGGGCCAGCGCCCGGCGCAGCCGGGGCTCGTCCAGGGGCGGGGCGAAGGCCGAGCCCTGGGCCTGTCCGCAGCCCAGGTCGCGCAGCGCGGCGACCTGGCGCGGCAGGTCCACCCCCTCGGCGGCGGTGACCATCCCGAGGTCGCGGCCGAGCCGCAGCGCGTGCCCGGCGAGGGTGCGGCTGAGCGGGGACTCGCCGAGGTCCTGGACGAGGGTGCGGTCGAGCTTGAGCCCGTCCAGCGGCAGCCGGGCGAGGGCGCCGAGCGAGCCGCCGCCGGCGCCGTACCCGGCCAGCCAGGTGGAGACGCCGAGGCCGCGCAGGGCGGAGAGCCGGCGGCCGAGTTCGTCGGCGAGCGAGTCCGGGCCCATCCGGGCCACCTCGATCACCAGTTCGTCGGCGGGCAGCCCGCTGTCGCGCAGCGCCGCGGCCACCGTCTCGTACAGGCCGGGCGAGCAGAGCCGCTCGACGGACAGTCGGACGGCCACCGGGACGGGCTCGGGCAGCCCGCGGCCCCGGCCCGGCAGGCCGCGCCGCTCGGCGGCCGCGCTGACCGCTTCCAGGACCAGCCAGCGGGAGAACCTGGTCGCCGCGTCGCCGTGCTCGGTCGAGCGCAGGAACTCGGCCGGAGTGAGCAGCAGGCCGCCCACCGAGCGCCAGCGGGCCTGGGCCTCCACGCCGGTCACCGCGCCGCTGCCGAGGTCCACCACGGGCTGGTGGAGCAGCGTGAAGCCGCCCTCCCTGACGGCCAGCCGCAGCCGTTCCTCCAGTTCGGTGCGGCGCTCCAGGTCGGCCCGCATGGCGGGGGTGTAGAGCACAACCCGGCCCTTGCCCTCGGACTTGGCCCGGTACATCGCGAGGTCGGCGTTGCGCATCAGCTCGTCGGCGGCGGCCCTGGGGTCGGCCGCCGGGCCGCGTTCGGGGGTGCCGAAGGCGATGCCGATGCTGGCGGCGACGCTGAGTTCGGCGCCGCCGATCCAGTACGGCTCGGAGAGCGCGAGGCGCAGCCGCTCGGCCAGTTCCTGGACCTGGAGGCGGCCGAGCGGCCCGCAGACCAGCGCGGCGAACTCGTCGCCGCCGAACCGGGCGACGGTGTCCCCGCAGCGGACGGCGCCCTGGAGCCGGCGGGCGGCCTGCACCAGCAGCTCGTCCCCGACCTGGTGTCCGGCGGTGTCGTTGACCGCCTTGAAGCCGTCCAGGTCGAGGAAGAGCACCGCGATCCCGGCCCCGGTCTCGCCCTGCTGGCCGCGGGCGCCGAGGGCGGCCCGCAGCTGCTGGGTGAACAGCGCCCGGTTGGGCAGGTCGGTGAGCGGGTCGTGGAAGGCGTTGTGGTGCAACTGGGCCTGGAGCATGACGCGTTCGGTGACGTCCCGGCTGTTGAGCAGCAGGCCGTCGCGATGTCTGCTGACGCTGGACTCGACGTGCAGCCACTCCCCCGCGCCGGAGCTGATCCGGCACTCGACCCGGGCGGAGGGCACGGCGGTGCCGGGGCTGCGGTGGGTGGCGAGCCGGACCCTGGCGAGGTAGCGGCGGACCTCGGAGAGCACCCGGCTGACGTCCTCGGGGTGCACCAGGTCCAGCAGGTTGCCGCCGACCAGCTCCTCCGGATCCCGCCCGTAGACGCCGAGCGCGGCCGGGGAGACGTAGGAGAGCACGCCGTTGGCGCCGGCGATCATGATGACGTCGCTGGAGCCCTGCACCAGGGAGCGGAAGTGCGCCTCCTTGTGGGCGAGTTCCTGGGCCAGCGACAGGTTGTCGAGCAGCATCACGCCCTGCCGCAGGATCAGCGCCAGCCCGACGGTGCAGGCCGCGGCGGCCACCACCCGGTCCAACTCCCGCCCGCCGAGGGCGTTGTAGAGGATTCCGGCGGTGCAGACCGCGGCGGCCGCGTACGGGGTCAGCGCGCTGAAGGTGGTGGCCACCCGGCGGTGCGGCAGGCCGCCGGCCGAGGGGTGGTCGCGCAGCGGACGGCGCCAGCGCGGCGACCACGGCGCCCAGCCCAGCAGCAGACTGCCGGCGAACCAGCCGGCGTCCAGCAGTTCGCCCGAGTGGTAGCTGCTGCGCAGTTCCGGGGAGGTGAACAGGGCGTCGCAGGTGACGGTGACGGCGAGCGCCAGCATGGCCGTGTGCACCGCCGCCCGGTTGCCGTCCCGGCCCCGGAAGCGCAGCCCGACCACCAGGCTGACCAGCAGGATGTCCAGCACGGGGTAGGCCAGGTTGAGGGCCAGGCGCAGCGGTGAGCCGTCCTCCCCGGCCGCGATCCGGCCGAGCGCCAGGCTCCAGCTGAGGGTGAACAGCGAGCCGGCGATCAGCCAGCCGTCGAGCAGCAGGCAGAGCCAGCCGGCCGCCGTGCGCGGGTGCTGGGCGAGCACCAGGACGCCGGTGATGGCGAGCGGGGCGAACAGCAGGAAGGCGTACTCGGCGAGCGAGTCCTGGGGCAGCGGGGAGCGCAGGACCAGCTCGTACCAGCCCCAGGTGCCGTTGCCGAAGGCGACCATGATCGAGGAGAGGCCGAACAGCAGCCAGGCCGGGCGGGCGTGCCCGCCGACGGTGCAGCCGTACACCAGGCAGGACAGCGCGGCCGCCAGGGCCGCCGCTGCCAGCCCGAAGTCTCCCATGAAGACGGCCAGTTGGTGCGATCCCCAGCCCGTGGCGGCGCCCGCGGCGTAGGCCGCGCAGAGCGCGCCCAGGACGAAGCCGGGCAGCGCGCGGCTGTCCCGGATCCGGCTCAGCCGTCTGCAGCGGACGGCTGCGGGCGCGTCGACGGCGGACGTGTCGGCGCGCGGTGCGTCCGGCCGTCCGGTTCCGCGCAGCACCGTTTCGGTGGAGCTCACTCGGCCTCTCCCCCTCCGGCCCGGGGCCTCGCGCCCCGGCCACGGACCATCGGCCGCGCACCTCTCGGACGTGCGCGATGGCCTGGCGCCCCGTCAGGACGGCGGCCCAGGGGGTGGGCGACCTGCCGGTCGCCACACCGTACCGATGCTCCCAAAATGGACCCTACACCAATTCCGTCACTCAATGACACACACACTCAACTTAGAGTAATGGCGGAAGGGTGGGGAAATGCCCCCGATTCCTACGGATCGGCCCGGTTGGCGGCGGCGCGCGGGCGGGGGCTCACGCGGCGCGCACGGGAGCACGGGGAGGCGCCCGAACACCGGTGCCAGGGTGGACGAACGGCGGGCCCGGACCGGCCGGAGCCGGTCCGGGCCCGTGCCGGCGCCCCGTTCAACGGCCGGAGGAGGCCAGGTCGTCCGGGAACAGCCGCAGCCGGTGCGCCAGCGCCGCCGCCTCGCCCCGGCCGCCGACCGCGAGCTTGCCGAGGATGTTGGAGACGTGCACGCTCGCGGTCTTCGGAGAGATGTACAGCTCCTCGGCGATCTGCCGGTTGGTCCAGCCGCGGGCCAGCAGTCGCAGCACGTCCCGCTCACGGGGGGTGAGGTTGAAGGAGTCCCCGGCGGCCTGGGCCGGCACCGCGGCCGCCCGCTCGGCCGGGGCGAGGCTCAGCCCGGCCCGCTCGGCCAGCGCGGAGATCTGCCCGCCGAGCGGCCGGTCGTCCCGGACGGCCGCCAGTTCGGCCGCCTCGCGCAGCAGTTCGGCGCCGGCCTCGCGCCGGCCGGCCTGCACCTCGGCCTCGCCGGCCCGCAGCAGGGCGAGCGCCAGCGGGTACGGCAGGCCGGTCGGCCGCAGCGCCTCGACCGCGGCGGCCCACTCCCGCGGGGTGTCGGCGCCCTCGGCCCGGGCCAGTTCGGCCTCCAGCAGCCGGGCCCAGCCGTGGTGCAGCGGGGCCCTCGGCCGCAGCTCGGCGGCGGCCGCGGCGATCGCGGCCAGCGCCCCGGGCCGGCCCGCCTCGGCCTGCGGCAGGCCCCGGCTGTCCGCCTCCACCGCGGCCGCCTCGGCCAGCAGCGGGTAGACGTCGGACTCGGTGCCGGTCCTGCCGTCCTCCGCGAGCACGGCGAGCAGTTCGTCCCGGGCCTCCAGCGGCCGCCCGCCGAGCGCCGCGATCCGGATCGCCAGCCGACTGATCGGCACGCTGTGCTGGACCTGGCCGATCCGGTTGGCCGCCCGGGCCTGCGCCAGCATGGCCGCCGCGGTCGTGAGGTCCCCGGCCAGCAGGGCGAGGTCGCCGCGCATCCGGTCCAGGAACTCGGCGTGGGTGCCGGTCAGGCTGGTCGACTCGTAGCCGGTCAGCACCTCGGTCGCCTCCCGCACCCGCCCGAGGTCGGTCAGCGCCTCGACCAGGTTGCCGGTCAGGATGGCGCCGATGTTGCGCAGCAGGCCGTTGCCGTCCGCGAACTCCAGCCCCTCCCTGGCCAGCCGGACGGCAGCCTCGGGCCGGCCCAGCCCGCGCTGCATGCTGGCCAGGTTGTTGATGCCGCGCAGCAGGAGGTCGGGCACGCCCAGCAGGCGGGCCCGCTCGACCGCGCCGGCGAGTTCGGCCAGCCCGCCCTCGGCGTCGCCCTGCACGTCGTAGCGCAGGCCGCCGAGGGTCATCCGGGCGTGCACCTCGACCGAGTGGGCGCCGACCTCCTGGGCGATCCGGATCGCCCGCTCGGCCAGCTCGATGTGCTCGGGCCCCGGGCTCTTGAGCATGGCGGAGTTGGCGCTGAGCGCGAACACCTCGGCCTGCACGGCGGAGGGCGGCAGGTGCTCCACCAGCCGGTGGGCGTGGGCGATCTCCTCCTCGTCCCCGGAGCGGCGCAGGCTGCCCAGCATCCGGGCCCGGTTGATCCGGAACCAGGCCGCCCGCACCGGGTGCTCCACCTCGTCGACCAGTCGGATGCCGCGCTTGGCCAGGCTCAGGCCGCGCTCACGGTCGCCGCTGCGCCGGGCCGCGACCACCGCCTCGGCCAGCACGTCCTCCAGCTGGATCCGGTCGCAGTCCTCGTCCGCGGCGTCGTGGTCCCGGGAGCCGGGCGGGTAGGTCTCGGCCCAGTCGTAGGGGCGCGTGTGCGCCAGCACCTCCTCGGAGACCAGGTCCCACAGTTCCAGGGCCCGTTCCAGCATGCCGAGCTGCTCGGCGAAGGCGTTGCGGCGGCGGGCCGCGCGGGCGGCGTCCAGGGCGGTCGGCAGGGCGCGGGCCGGATCGTGCGCGTGGTACCAGTAGTTGGCCAGCCGGGCGGCCAGCGCGTCGCCGGGGACCAGCTGCGGCTGGGCCTCCACCGCGAGCGCGAACTTGCGGTTGATCCGGTGCCGTTCGCCGGGCAGCAGGTCGTCCGAGACCGCCTCGCGGACCAGCGCGTGCCGGAACCGGTAGCCCTCGCCCTCGCTGTCCGGGCGCAGGATGTTGGCGCCGACGGCCGCCCGCAGCGCCTCGATCAGCGCCTCCTCGTCGTCCAGGACGGCGGCCAGCAGGGCGTGTTCGACGTGCGTTCCGCCCTCGGCGGCGATCCGCACCACCCGCTGGGCCTCCTCGTCCAGGCCCTCGACCCGCACCAGCAGGATGTCCCGCAGCGAGTCGGTCAGCCCGGCGCCGAAGCCGTCCTCGAAGGCGGTGGCCAGCTCCTCGACGAAGAACGGGTTCCCCTCCGAGCGGCGGTGGATCCGGTCCACCAGCTGGCGGTCGGGGGCGGCGGTGCCGAGGATGCCGGCCAGCTGGGCGGCCACCTCGCGCCGGCCGAACCGCGCCAGCTCCAGCCGCTGGACGGTGCGCAGCCGTTCGAGTTCGGCCAGGAAGGGGCGCAGCGGGTGCCGGCGGTGCAGGTCGTCGGTGCGGTACGTGGCGACCAGCAGCACCCGGGAACGGTGCAGGGTGCGCACCAGGAAGGCGAGCAGCTCGCGGGTGGAGCGGTCGGCCCAGTGGAGGTCCTCGACGGCGAGGACGAGGGTACGCTCCGCGCCGAGCCGCTCGAACAGCCTCGCGGTGTGCTCGAACAGCCGGGCCCGGCTGTACTCGTCGTTGGGTTCGCCGTCCACCTCGCCGAACTCGGACAGCAGCAGGGCGAGATGGCTCTCGCTGCCGGCCGCGGCGGCCTCCAGTTCGGGGCCGAGCGAGCGGTGCAGCCGTCGCAGCGCGGCGGCCAGCGGCGCGTACGGCAGGCCCTCGGCGCCGACCTCCAGGCAGCTGCCGAGCGTGGTGACCGCCCCCTGGGCCGCGGCCCGCTCCAGGAACTCCTCCAGCAGCCTGGTCTTGCCGACCCCCGCCTCGCCGCCGATCAGGACGGCCTGCGGACTGCCGGTGCCCGCGCGGCGCAGCGCGTCGGTCAGCTCGGTGATCTCGCTGCCGCGGCCGACGAAGACGGGGCTGACCGATGTCTGCTGCATGGAGGCGAGCATGCCATAGCCGGTGGGGCCCGGCCGAGGGGTTATCTCCCCAGGCGAACGGGGTTCCGGGCCCGAACGCCCGGAGGGGGAGACGCCCGTTCGCGGCGTCTCCCCCTCCGGAGCTCCTTCGGCACCGTCGTGGTGCCGTACCGTCAGCATTCGGGCCGACGCACGGGGCGCCGCTGGAAGCGGGCGGCCACCGGGCGCTGCCGCAGTCGGCGGGCCTCCTTGGCCTCGCGCACCAGGCGCTCGTGCTCGGCGCGGGCCACGAGTTCGTGGGCCTGTTGCTGGAAGGTCTGGTACTCGATCATTTCCGGTTCCCCCTCGGGTTCTCACTCCGTCTTGCTGACAGGTAAGAGCTTCCTCCGCCAGTGGGGGGTGCCGCATCGGGAGCCTGCCGCATCTTCCGGGACCCAGCTGCCTTAGATCGGTCGCCAAGAAAGGTTTAAGGCCCTGCCGCACCTAGATACATAGGTGAGACAGGGCCTTAGGCCTTACTTAGAGAGACTTAGATGCCTTAGGTGCCTTAGGAAGGCAGGCTTGACAAGCCAGGCGGCGCTCAGAGGCTGCTCAGGCGGAGACGCCCAGCTTCTCCAGGATCAGGTCCTTCACCCGGGCGGCGTCGGCCTGGCCGCGGGTCGCCTTCATGACCGCGCCGACCAGCGCGCCCACGGCCTGGACCTTGCCGTCGCGGATCTTGGCGGCGATCGCCTCGTTCTCGGCGATGGCCTGGTCGACGGCGGCGCCCAGCGCGGAGTCGTCCGAGACCACGGCCAGGCCGCGCTTCTCGACGATCTCGTCCGGCTCGCCCTCGCCGGCCAGCACGCCCTCGATGACCTGGCGGGCCAGCTTGTCGTTCAGCTTGCCCTCGGCGACCAGCGCGGCGACCCGGGCGACCTGCACCGGGGTGATCGGCTGCTCGCTGAGCTCGGTGCCGGTCTCGTTGGCGCGGCGGGCCAGCTCGCCCATCCACCACTTGCGGGCCTGGTCGGCCGGGGCACCGGCCGCGATGGTCTCCTGGATCGGGCCCACCGCACCGGCGTTGAGCACCGACTGCATGTCCTTGTCGGACAGGCCCCACTCGGCCTGCAGCCGGGCGCGACGCACCCGCGGCAGCTCGGGCAGGGCGGCGCGCAGCTCCTCGACCCACTCGCGGGCGGGGGCCACCGGCACCAGGTCCGGCTCGGGGAAGTAGCGGTAGTCCTCGGCGTTGTCCTTGATCCGGCCCGAGGTGGTGGTGCCGTTGTCCTCGTGGAAGTGGCGGGTCTCCTGGACGATGGTGCCGCCGTCGGTCAGCACCGTGGCGTGCCGCTGGATCTCGAACCGGGCGGCCCGCTCCACGCTGCGCAGCGAGTTGACGTTCTTGGTCTCCGAGCGGGTGCCGAAGGTCTCGGTGCCGTTCGGGCGCAGCGACAGGTTGACGTCGCAGCGCATCTGGCCCTTGTCCATCCGGGCCTCGGAGACGTCGAGCGAGCGGATGACCTCGCGCAGCTCGGCGACGTACGCCTTGGCGACCTCGGGGGCGCGCTCGCCGGCGCCGACGATCGGCTTGGTGACGATCTCGATCAGCGGGATGCCGGCCCGGTTGTAGTCGAGCAGCGAGTGGGTGGCGCCGTGGATGCGGCCGGTGGCCCCGCCGACGTGGCTGGACTTGCCGGTGTCCTCCTCCATGTGGGCGCGCTCGATCTCCACCCGGAAGGTCGAGCCGTCCTCCAGCTGCACGTCGAGGTAGCCGTTGAAGGCGATCGGCTCGTCGTACTGCGAGGTCTGGAAGTTCTTGGGCATGTCCGGGTAGAAGTAGTTCTTCCGCGCGAACCGGCACCACTCGGCGATCTCGCAGTTCAGCGCCAGGCCGATCTTGACGGCCGACTCCACGCCGACCGCGTTGACCACCGGCAGCGAACCCGGCAGGCCCAGGCAGGTCGGGCAGGTCTGGCTGTTCGGCTCGGCGCCCAGCTCGGTCGAGCAACCGCAGAACATCTTGGTCTTGGTACCCAGCTCGACGTGGACCTCAAGGCCCATCACCGGGTCGTACGACGCGAGAGCGTCCTCGTAGGAGACCAGGTTCATGACGCTCACAGCGTCCCTTCTCACTTGAAGCTTGGGAGGTACGGGCCCGGCCGCCGCATCGCGCGGGGCCGGGCCGGGGCGCTCAGCTCGGCTCAGCCCAGCAGCACGTCGTCGGAGCCCAGCCGGCGCAGCTCGCGCACCAGCAGGGCCGTGCCGGTGACCAGCGCGGCCGCGCCGACCAGGGCGTTGACCAGCTTGAGGGTGTCGTTCTCCTCGCGGGCCCTGCGGACGTCCTTGACGACGGAGATCGCGCCGAACGCGCTGGTGCCGATGGACAGCCACAGGCCGGGCTTGCTGTGCTTGAAGCCCTTGAGCGAAGCGGACTTGGACTTGGCCTTCTCGATCTTGCTCACAGTGCCGGTGCCTCCTCCAGCAGGGTGTGCCCCCACTTGTCGTTGAGCGCGGCCTCGACGGCGCCGCCCACGCGGTACAGGCGGTCGTCCGCCATCGCGGGTGCGATGATCTGCAGGCCGACCGGGAGATTGTCCTCCGGCGCCAGGCCGACCGGCAGCGACATGGCCGCGTTGCCCGCGAGGTTCGACGGAATCGTGCACAGGTCGGCCAGGTACATCGCCATCGGGTCGTCGGCGCGCTCGCCGATCGGGAAGGCGGTGGTCGGCGTGGTCGGCGAGACCAGGACGTCCACGCCCGCGAAGGCGGCGTCGAAGTCGCGCGAGATGAGCGTGCGGACC
The DNA here is from genome assembly GCF_053598615.1 of Kitasatospora sp. NPDC001095. NCBI lineage: Bacteria > Bacillati > Actinomycetota > Actinomycetes > Kitasatosporales > Streptomycetaceae > Kitasatospora > Kitasatospora sp. NPDC001095. The sequence goes on from NZ_JBSFKQ010000067.1 coordinate 26,278, forward strand.
TTCTGGGCCGAGCCGTAGTAGGCGTCGTAGTAGCCCGAGGACAGCGCGTAGGTGCCCAGGATGATGCGGCGCTTGACCTCGGGGCCGAAGCCGGCCTCGCGGGTCAGGGAGGTGACCTCCTCGGCCGAGCGGCTGCCGTCGTCGCCGACCCGCAGGCCGTAGCGCATCGCGTCGAAGCGGGCCAGGTTGGAGGAGCACTCGCTCGGCGCGATCAGGTAGTACGCCGGCAGCGCCAGGGTGAACGACGGGCAGGAGACCTCGACGACCTCGGCGCCCAGCTCGCGCAGCAGCTCCACCGACTCGTTGAAGCGCTGCATCACGCCGGCCTGGTAGCCCTCGCCGGCGAACTCCTTGACGACGCCGATCCGCATGCCGCGGATGTCGCGCATCTTCGCGGCCTCGACCACGGCCGGGACGGGCGCGTCGATCGAGGTGGAGTCCAGCGGGTCGTGCCCGGCGATGGCCTCGTGCAGCAGGGCCGCGTCCAGCACGGTGCGGGCGCACGGGCCGCCCTGGTCCAGGCTGCTGGAGAACGCCACCAGGCCGTAGCGGGACACCGAGCCGTAGGTCGGCTTGACGCCGACGGTGCCGGTGACGGCACCGGGCTGGCGGATCGAGCCGCCGGTGTCGGTGCCGATCGCCAGCGGGGCCTCGAAGGCGGCCAGCGCGGCGGCCGAACCGCCGCCGGAGCCGCCGGGGATGCGGGAGAGGTCCCACGGGTTGCCGGTCACGCCGTACGCGGAGTTCTCGGTGGAGGAGCCCATCGCGAACTCGTCCATGTTGGTCTTGCCGAGGATGACGACGTCGGCGTCCTTGAGACGGCTGGTCAGGGTGGCGTCGTACGGCGGGATCCAGCCCTCGAGCATCTTCGAGCCACAGGTGGTCGGGATGCCCTTGGTGGTGAAGACGTCCTTGAGCGCGAGCGGGACGCCGGCCAGCGGGCCCAGCTCCTCGCCCTTGGCGCGCTTCTCGTCGACGGCCCTGGCCGCGGCCAGCGCGCCCTCGGTGTCGACGTGCAGGAAGGCGTTGACCTTCTGGTCGACGGCGTCGATGCGGTCCAGGTGGGCCTGCGCGACCTCGACGGCGGACACCTCGCCCTTGGCGATGGCGCTCGCGGTCTCGGCGGCGGTGAAACGGATCAGCTCGGTCATCTCGGTCAGTCCTCCCCGAGGATCTGCGGCACACGGAAACGCTGCTCCTCGGCGGCGGGGGCGCCGGACAGCGCCTGCTCCGGGGTGAGCGACGGCCGCACCTCGTCCGCACGCATGACGTTGGTCAGCGGCAGCGGGTGGGAGGTCGGCGGGACGTCCTGTCCGGCGACCTCGGAAACGCGGGCGACCGCGCCGATGATCACGTCGAGCTGCTCGGCGAAGTGGTCCAGCTCTTCGGGCTTCAGCTCAAGACGCGACAGCCGGGCGAGGTGGGCGACCTCCTCGCGCGTGATGCCAGGCATGCAGCGATCCTCAGGGTGAGTTCTGGTGAGACCCGGCGGTGCCTTGCGGGCGGTGCCGGGCCCGGGCAGGAGCAGCCGGGTTCGGCGCTCCGTCCTCGTGGTCTTTGGACCCCATCCTATGGGGCCCGTCCCCCACCCCGGCCAACGAGTGAGCCGAGGCCCCCGTCAACGGTCGTCCACCGGGGCGTCCACCGGTAGCTCCACCCGTTCGTCCGCCGCCTCCTCCGCCGGTTCGCCCACCGGCCGCCGTCACCGCCGGACGGCGGCGTCCGGCGGGCGCTGCTGCGGCTGGGTGCGGGCGGCGGCGCACCCCTGCTGCTCGACCTCCCGGTGCGCGGCCTGCACCATCTGCGCCACCGGCGGCAGCGGGGGCGGGGCGACCGGCGGCCGGACGGGCGGGAGCGTCGGCGGCAGCACCGGCGGCCCGGCCGGCTGGGCGCCCTGGCCCGGTCGGAAGCCGGCATGCAGCTGGGGCGGCACGCCGAGCCGCTCCACCGGCGGGGCGCCGGTGCGGTGCACCCGCAGCCAGGCGGTGGCCTGCTCGGCCGGCAGCGCCGCCGACACCAGCCAGCCCTGGACGGCGTCCACGCCCATGCAGTGCAGCCGCTCCCAGGTCTCGTCGTCCTCGACGCCCTCGGCGACCACTGTCAGGCCCAGCGAGTGGGCGAGCTCCACCGAGCACCGGACCACCGCCGCGTCGTGGTCGTCGGCGACCATCCGGGAGACGAAGGAGCGGTCGATCTTCAGCTCGCCGACCGGCAGGCTGCGCAGCCGCACCAGCGAGGAGTGCCCCGTGCCGAAGTCGTCCAGGGACATCCCGACGCCGTAGCCGCGCAGCTCGGCCAGGGTGTCGGCGGCCCGCCGGGAGTCGTCCAGCAGCAGCCGCTCGGTGATCTCCAGCTGGAGCGCGTGGGCCGGCACCTGGTGGCGCACGAGGTGACCGGCCACCCGCTGGGCGAAGCCCGGGTTGAGCACGTCGCGCGGCGAGACGTTGACCGCGACCTGCACCTGGAGGCCCTGGTCGCGCCAGTACGCGAGCTGGCCGACGGCGGCCTCCAGCACGTAGTCGGTGAGCCGGGGCATCAGTCCGCTGGACTCGGCGAGCCCGACGAACTCGTCCGGCGAGACCTTTCCCTGGCCGGGCCGCTCCCAGCGCAGCAGCGCCTCCAGGCCGACCACCCGGCCGTCGAAGGCCACCTTCGGCTGGTAGTGCAGCTGCACCTCGCCGGTCTCCAGCGCCCGGCGCAGGTCCCCCAGCAGTCCGATCCGGTACGGCGTGTCGGCGTCCTGGGTCTCGTCGTACTGGGCGACGCCGCTGCACCCGCGCTGGGCGTGGCCCATCGCGACGTCGGCCCGGCGCAGCAGCGCCTCGGCGTCCTGGGCGTGCTGCGGGTAGACGCAGACGCCGGCGCTGGCCTCCAGGACGAGCAGCAGCCCGTCCAGCCGGATCGGGGCGGCCAGTTCGGCGATCAGCGCCTTGGCGACCCGCTCCAGGCTGTCCGGGCAGTTGATGCCGGGCAGCAGGACGGCGAACTCGTCGCCGCCCATCCGGGCCACCATCGGGCGGCCGCGGCGGTAGTGCCGGGGCAGCCCGGCGAAGACGTCGTCGATGGACTCCCGGGTGGCGCTGCCGGCCGGGCCGCCGGAGCGCAGGGCCCGGTGCAGCCGGCGGGAGATGTGAACCAGCAGCCGGTCACCGGCCGTATGACCGAGTGTGTCGTTGAGTGATCGGAAGCGATCGAGGTCGAGCAGGATGAGACCGACGCTGTAGCCCTGCTCGCACTCCGCGATCGCCTCCTGGGCGGCCAGCAGCAGGGCCTGACGGTTGGGCAGATCCGTCAGCGGGTCGCTCAGCTGGTCCCGGGCGCGGTCCCGGGCGATCCGCCAGGCCGCCACCAGCACCGCCAGGGGCACGGCGAACAGCGGCAGCAACTCGGGTTCGTACCGGTAGACCAGGACGGCCAGCGGGATGAGCGGCGCGGCTCCGGCCAGCAGCACGCCGAGCAGCAGGACCGCACCCGCCACCCCCTGCGGCGGGCGTGTGGGCGCACCGCCGGTCGTACGATCCATAAGCCCTGTCCTCCGTCGGGCCCGCCCCGTCAGGCCGCCTTACGGTGAGGCACCGTGCCGGTACCGACAGCTGCCGGGCATGGAGCGACCCCGAGGAGCACCGGCCCAGCCGGCGCCCCCACCCCTGCTGACATTCTGTTGCGCTCCAGGGTATGCCGGGCTCCACCCGGTGGGCAGACTTTCGGACAACCGGAAACACGCCACCGCGCTCGGGTGTCGCACAGTGACACAATGCCCGCTTTCACTGTGTGGCACCCGGTGACGCTGCATCAGGACGATAACAACACCGATGCGGTCACGGACCGCTCGGGTCGGCTGGGGATCAGTCCTCGACGGGCTTCTTCTCCACCTCCACGGCCTCCTCCGGCTCCGGAAGTCCCAGGTGGGCGCGGGCGGCGGCCGGCCCGTCGGCGAGCAGCACGGCGAACCCCGCGTCGTCCAGGACCGGCAGGCCGAGCTGAACGGCCTTGTCGTACTTGGACCCTGGGTTGTCACCGGCGACCACGAAGTCGGTCTTCTTCGAAACCGAACCGGTCACCTTCGCTCCGCGCGTGGTCAGCGCCTCCTTGGCGCCGTCCCGGGTGTGGCCGGCCAGGGTGCCGGTCACCACCACGGTCAGGCCCTCCAACGGGCGCTCCGCCCCCTCCTCCTCGGCGAACTCCTCGGTGAAACGGACGCCGTCGGCCGCCCAGTTCGCGAGGATCTCCCGGTGCCACTCCTCCGCGTACCACTCCCGGATCGAGCGGGCGATGGTCGGGCCGACCCCCTCGACGGCCGCCAGCCGCTCCTCGCTCGCCTCGAAGATCTTCGTCAGGTCGCGGAACTCGCGGGCCAGCGCCTGCGCGGCCACCGGGCCGACGTGCCGGATCGACAGGCCGTTGACGAACCGCCAGAGCGGCCGCTCCTTCGCCGCCGCGAGGTTGTCGATCAGCAGCTGCAGCGACTTCTTCGGCTCGCCCTTGGTCGTGGCGAAGAAGAAGACCTCCTTCTCCTTGCCCGTCCGGTCGTCCAGCTTGGGCATGCCCGTCTTCGGGTCCCGGACCAGCACCTTGATCGGCAGCAGCTTCTCCTCCGTCAGCCGGAAGATGTCGGCCTCGTTGCGCACCGGCGCCTCGGCCGGCTCCAGCGGCTGGGTCAGCGCGGTGGCCGCGACGTAGCCGAGCCCCTCGACGTCCAGGCAGGACCGCCCGCCGAGGAAGGCGATCCGCTCCCGGATCTGCGCCGGGCAGTGCTGCGCGTTGGGGCAGCGCAGGTCGATGTCCCCCTCGGACATCGGCCGCAGCTCGGTGCCGCACTCCGGGCAGTGCGAGGGCATCACGAAGGCCTGCTCGGTGCCGTCCCTCAGGTCGTAGACCGGGCCGAGGATCTCCGGGATGACGTCACCGGCCTTGCGCAGCACCACGGTGTCCCCGAGCAGGACGTCCTTGGCCTTGACGATCTCCTGGTTGTGCAGCGTCGCGTACTGCACCATCGAGCCGGCCACCTTCACCGGCTCGGCGAGCACCGCGAACGGCGTCGCCCGGCCGGTGCGGCCGATGCCCACCCGGATCTCGGCGAGCCTGCCCGTGACCTCCTCCGGCGGGTACTTCCAGGCGATCGCCCAGCGCGGGGACTTGGAGGTGGCGCCGAGCCGGCCCTGCAGGGCGATCTCGTCCACCTTCACCACGACGCCGTCGATCTCGTGCTCGACCGAGTGCCGCTGCTCGCCGAAGTGCTTGATGAAGGCCCGCACCTCGTCGAGCGTCCGCACCACCTTGTTGTGCCGGGCGGTGGGCAGGCCCCAGTCGTGCAGCAACTGGTAGGCGTGCGACTGGTTGTCGATGTCGAAGCCGACCCGGGCGCCGATGCCGTGCACCACCATGTGCAGCGGGCGGGAGGCGGTGACGTGCGGGTCCTTCTGGCGCAGCGAACCGGCGGCGGCGTTGCGGGGGTTCATGAACAGCCGGATCATCGCCCGGGGCCGCTTGCCCTCCTTGGCGCGCTGCTCGTTCTCCTGCCGGCGGCGCTCGTTCTCCTCCGCGAAGGAGGCGTTGAGCGCGTCGAAGGCCTCGGTCGGGAAGTAGACCTCGCCGCGGATCTCGACCAGCTCGGGGACGTTCTCGCCCTTGAGCCGGTGCGGGATCTCCTTGATGGTGCGGACGTTGGCGGTGATGTCCTCGCCGACCCGGCCGTCGCCGCGCGTCGCCGCCTGCACCAACTGGCCGTTCTCGTACGTGAGGTTGACGGCCAGACCGTCCACCTTGAGCTCGCACAGGTAGTGGTAGTCGATACCGTGCAGCTCGGTGGCGACCCGCTCGGCCCAGGCGGCCAGCTCCTCGTCGTCCATCGCGTTGTCCAGGCTGAGCAGCCGCTCGCGGTGCTCGACCTCGGCGAACAGCGCGATGGGGGCGCCGCCGACCCGCTGGGTCGGCGAGTCCGGGGTGACCAGGGCCGGGTGCTCGGCCTCCAGGCCCTCCAGCTCCCGCATCAGCGCGTCGAACTCGGCGTCGCTGATGACCGGAGCGTCCTGCTCGTAGTACCGGGCGCGGTGATCGGTGATCTCCTTCGCCAGCTCGACGTGCCGCCTGCGCACCTCCGCCGGGACGTCCTCCCAGCCCTCGACAGCCGTCACCGCAAGCCCTCCTACGTTCTCATTCCGGGTTGTCCACCAGGCTCTGCGCCGCCCGCACCGCGGACGACAGCGCCCTGCGCGCGTACGCCGGGGAGGCCCCGGCCAGCCCGCAGGTCGGCGTCACCAGTACGCGACGGCCCAGCAGCTCCGGGGCGAACCCGAGCCTGCGCCACAGGGTCCTGACACCCTGGACACTACCGGCAGGGTCGGACACCGCCTGGTCAGTGGCGGGGACGACACCAGCGAGGATCATCGTGCCGCCCTCCACGGCCTCGCCGAGGTCGTCGTCCTGGCGCTCGGTGAGGAGGGAGAAGTCGAGGGAGATCCCGGCGACCCCGGCCCGACGCAGCAGCGGGACCGGGACGTCGGGGGCGCAGCTGTGCACGACGACGGGCGCGTCCAGGCCGCGGACCACCTCCCGCAGCACCTCCTCGGCGACCTGCCGGTCGACGGCGCGCAGCCGCTGGAAGCCGCTGGCTGTCTTCACCGACCCGGCCAGCACGGCGGGCAGCGAGGGCTCGTCCAGCTGCAGCACGACCTCGGCGCCGGGCACCCGCTTGCGGACGTCCGCGAGGTGGCGGCGCAGGCCCTCGGTGAGCGAGCCGGCGATGTCGCGGCAGGCGCCGGGGTCGGAGAGCGCCTTCTCGCCGTACTTGAGCTCGATGCTCGCGGCGAGCGTCCAGGGGCCGACGGCCTGGACCTTGAGCGCGCCCTGGTGGCCCTGGGTGAACTCCTCCAGGGCGTCCAGGTCCTCGCCGAGCCAGGAGTGGGCGCGCCGGGTGTCCCGACCGGGACGGTCGGTGAACCGCCAGCCGCTCGGCTCGGTCTGCGCGAACAGCTCGACCAGCAGGCCGGCGCCGCGGCCGATCATGTCGGCGCCCGGTCCGCGCGCGGGCAGCTCGGGGAGGAACGGCAGGTGCTCCAGGGCGCCGGTGGACGTCTTGGCCGCCTCCCGGGCGTCGGTGCCGGGCAGCGAGCCGACGCCGGTGGCGGCGCCGCGCAGGTCGGGGAAGGGGTGTGGGGTGCTCACCCGTCCGAGCCTACTCAGCCGGACGGGCCAGGCTGAACGCGTGGGAAGTCGGCCGGGCCGACTTCCCACGCGGCGCACTACCGCCCGGGGCGGACGGTGATGTCGGTGATCTCCGCGTCCCGCGAGGTGTCCAGGGCGGCGAGGATCGCCCTGACGACGGACTGCGGCTCGATCCAGCGGTCGGCGTCGTACTCCTTGCCCTCCTGCTGGTGCACCTTGACCTGCATCGCGGTGGCGGTGCGGCCGGGGTAGACGGAGGTGACCCGGACGCCGCCCGCGTGCTCCTCCTGGCGCAGCGAGTCGGCGAGCGCCTTCAGGCCATGCTTGCTGGCCGCGTACGCCGACCACTCGGCGTGGGCGTTCAGGCCGGCGCCGGAGTTGACGAACAGCACGTGGCCCTTGGCGAGCCGGAGCGAGGGCAACATCAGCCGGGTGAGTTCGGCGGGGGCGACGAGGTTGACGTTGAGCGTCTCCTGCCAGGCCTTGGGGGTCAGGTCGCCGACCGGGCCGAGCTCGACCACGCCCGCGACGTGCAGCAGCGAGTCCAGCTCGACGGGCAGCTGCTGGTGGCCGAAGGCCCAGGAGAGCTTGCCCGGGTCGCCGAGGTCCCCGACGAGGGTGCGGGCGCCGGGGAAGCGCTCGCGCAGTTCGGCGGCCCGACGGGCGTCGCGGGCCAGCAGCCAGAGCTCGTCCCCGCGCTCGGCGAGCTTCTCGGTGAGGACGGCGCCGATGCCGGAGCCGGCGCCGGTGATCAGATGTGCAGCCATGGTCTTGATCTAATCAGGCCTTGAGCTGGGCGAAGACCTCGGCGGGCGTGTCCGCGAAGGTGATCAGCTCGGCGAGCGGGCGGGGCAGGAAGCCCTCGGCGTCCATCCGCTCCATCTGGGTGCGCAGGCCCGCGTAGAAGCCCTCGGTGTCCAGGACGACCACCGGCTTGTCGAAGCGGCCGTGCTTCTTGAGCTCCAGCACCTCGGTGACCTCGTCCATGGTGCCCAGCCCGCCGACCAGCACGACGATCGCGTCCGCCCGCGAGGCCAGCTCCGCCTTGCGCTCCGCGAGGTCGGCGGTCCAGACGAGTTCGTCGGCGCCGACGTACGCCTTGTGCCGCAGCATCTCGACCATCACCCCGACGGTCCGGCCACCGGCGGCCTTCACCTCGTCGGCGAGGAGGCCCATCAGCCCGGCGTTCGAGCCGCCCCAGACGAGCGTGTGCCCGCCCTCCCCGAGGAGCCGGGCGAACTCCGCGGCGGGGGCGGAGTAGCGGTCGTCGAGGGAGTACGCGGAGCAGAAGACACAGATATTCATAATGTCGTCTGGTCTATCACGCCCCGCGGCACCACTTCACCGGCATTACGGTCCGGCGGCCTGCTCGACGAGCAGGCCGCCGGGTCAGAGCAGGTGCTGGCCGTCGTGGGCGCGCAGGGCCGGTGTCGTGTCGTCCCGGAGCGCGTCCAGGACGCGCACGGCGTAAACGTCGGCCATCAGGTCGGAGACCTCAGCCGGGGTGAGCCAGGCCACTTCGGCTGACTCGTCCGAGAGTTGTTCGGCGCCGCCCTCTGGTCGGCAGCGGAAGACCAGCGCGACGATTCCGCGGCTCATGTTCTTGTACACGCCGGTCAGCCGCTCCACGCCGACCTTGATCCCGGTCTCCTCGTAGACCTCCCGGCGCACGCCGTCCTCGACGTCCTCCGCCAGTTCGAGGACCCCACCTGGCGGCTCCCAAGTCCCGTTGTCGACTCGGCGAATCGCCAACACCCGCCCGTCCTCACGGACCACCACCCCGGCGACGGACACCGAGTGGAGCGCGGCTCGCCCAGCGCCGTCACTCACGGACCGGACCGCCCTTCTCCCGCAGTGCCGGACGAAGCAGGTCGAGGACGTGAGTCCAGTTGTACTTGTCGCGGCCGCCGCCGGACTTGGGCTTGTGTGGTACGGAGTCGCCGATCAGGACGCCCATCGAGCGGAGGCGGGCCAGGCTCTCCGGGTAGGCCGGGTGGGCGGCCTGGGCGGAGTTGACGTAGGGCTGGACGGCTATGGGGATACCGAGTCCGTGCGCCTCGCAGAGTATGCCGAGTGCGAGCGTGTCGGAGATGCCGGCAGCCCACTTGTTGACGGTGTTGAACGTGGCCGGCGCGACCGCGATGGCGTCGGCCGGCGGCAGCGGCTGCGGGATCTTCGGCGTGCGCCAGGCGGAGCGGATCGGATAGCCGGTCTGCGCCTCGATGGCTTCCTGGTCTATGAAGCCGAGGGCACTGGGAGTGGCGATCACGCCGACCTTCCAGCCTTCGGCATGGGCGGCCGCAATCAACTCACCCACTCCGTCGGCGATCCCGGAGGCGCAGACGACGATGTAGAGGAACGACTCCCGGTGCTCGGTCAATCCGAACTCCCAACCCCTGGCGGAAGCGATGCTCCGGCGCGCTTCCACTGCCACCTTCGGCGAGTATCGTCCGCAGTGGTCGCTACGAACGGAGTCTCCGTATGCCCAGGCACACCTCCGAGCACACCGGCGAACGCATCGCCCAGTATCGCAAGCTTCGCCACCTGACGCAGCGTGAACTAGCTGCTCGCGCACACATTTCGTACAGCATGCTCACCAAGGTCGAGCAGGGAGCCAAGCCGGCCACACCCGCCGTGCTCGCCGCAGTCGCGCGGGTCCTCTCCGTGCAAACCGTCGAACTCACCGGCCAGCCGTACCTGACCGAGCTGCGGCAGGACGAGCTCGATGTGCTGATCCAGCCGATCCGCGAAGCACTCGACCTGTACGACCTCGGTGCCGACCCCGATGTCGCCGCCCGCCCGATGAGCGAACTCCATACCACTGCTGAACAGTTGTGCGCCCTGGTCCGCGAGACACGCATCAAGGACGCTGCCCGCGCGCTGCCTGCCCTGATTGCCGAGGCGACGACAGCCGCACACCTGGCGCCCTCCGAGAAGGCGTGGCAGGTGCTGGCCAGCACCTATCGCACGGCCTATGACATCACCACGAAGCTGGGCTTCGCAGATCTGTGCGTGGTGGCCCTGGACCGGATGGCCTGGGCGGCCGAGCGCGGATCCGACCCGGTGCTCGCGGGAGTTCGCCAGTATCTCCGCTCGCTGGTCTACCTGCGCTCGGGCCAGTACGAGATGGGGAAGCGACTCGTCGCGGTCGGCGCCCACACCCTCGAACAGGCAGACTCCGGACGAGTCCGGGACGTGGCGGTGGGCCAACTCCACCTCGGCGCGGCTGTCCTGGCCGCACGATCCGGGGATGGCGACACGGCCGCAGGACACATCTCGGAGGCGGCGCGGATCGCCGAGATCACGGGCGAGGCCACCCGGGTGCACTGGCTCTCGTTCGGTCCGACCAATGTGGCCGTGCACCAGGTGGCGACGCTCTCCGAGCAGTACCGCTACGCGGAAGCCGTACGGGCCGCAGAGCAGATCCAGATGCCTGCGGAGTGGCCGGCTTCACGGATCGCCGCCCACCTCGCCGAGGTGGCCCGAGCCCAGCTGTGGATCGGCCGCTCCGACGAGTCGCTGAAGTCCTTGCAGCACGCACGGGAACTCGCACCCCAACAGATGCGCTACCACCCGATGGTGCGGGAGACGGTCGCCGGGCTCGTCTCCGCACGCCGGTCGACGCCGGGCACCCTCAGCAGCATGGCGCACTGGGTCGGCATCTGATCATCACTTATTGGAGCCGGGCTATCACCAGGGAGTGATAGTCCGGCTCTCCTGCTGTGCCGATGCTCTCCGTAGCGAGATGACTACGCCAAGGAGAAGCACTGATGACCCTCCTCTCCAACGTCGCGAGGGGCAACGCCGCCCTCCCGCCCCCGGAGCCGGCGACCATCTGCCTTCCCTACCTGCCGGAATCGGTGGGCGTTGCCCGCCGCTTCGTCTCCGGCAAGCTGCGGGAGTGGGGGCTGGACGACCTCGTGGACGACGCCTCTGTGGTCGTCAGCGAACTCGCCACCAACGCGCTCAAGACCGGCTGCCAGACCCGCATGGTCATTCAATGCCACGAAGTTAAGGACTGGGCGGCGGTGTCAAGGGTGCGCGAGATAAGGGAAGTGCCTCTGCTATTCAGGGGATCGACCAAGATCTTCCT
>NZ_JBSFKQ010000068.1:0-36904 GCF_053598615.1 Kitasatospora sp. NPDC001095
ATCCGCCGCTACATCATCTGGCGGAACAAGCACGCCGCCGATCAGCGGCTACGCGAAGTCGTCACCAGGGCGAACGTTGCCTGATGCGGCACTAGTCATGGTGTACGACCCGGCCCTCGTCCGGCATATGCTCCTCAACCCCCGCACTTTCGACAAGCACGGCCCGATGTGGCAGCGCGCCCGCGAGGTGACCGGAAGCGGGCTGGCCAGCTGCCCCCACGCGGAGCACAAGCGACTCAGGGCCCTGGTCCAGCCCTCCTTCCACCCCGCTAGGCTCCCCGCCTACGCCGCGCGGGTGACCGACGCCACCGACACCCTGCTCGCAAGCTGGCGGGACGGATCGGTCATCGACCTGGGCGCGCAGATGATGGACCTCGTCACCCGGGCCACCGTCGCCAACCTGTTCGGCACGGACATGCCCGAAGCGGTCCGAGCGGCCGTCGCCACCGACCTGAACGCACTCATCAAAGGCTTCCTACCCCGGGCGTTCGCGCCCGACTGGGTCACCGCGCTCCCCTTGCCCGCCAATCGCCGGCACCAGGCCGCCGCCGTCCGCCTGCGCGCCGTTCTGGCCGACGTCATCGACACCCGCCGCACCCACAAGGGTGGCCGGTGCTGGACAGGCTCCGGCGAACAGCGGCACGACCTACTGGACGCCCTGATCGACAGCGGATCGTCTTCCGACCAGCCGGGATCGGAGCGGGGACTGAGTGACGAGGAAGTCATCGACCAGGTCGTCACCTTCTACGGTGCCGGCGTCGAGAGCACCGCCTACATCCTCACCTGGGCCCTGGCCCTGCTCGCCGCCCACCCCGATGTGGAGGCCCGCGTCCATACCGAGGTCGACCGCGTCCTCGCCGACGGCGCTCCCGCCCACGAGCACCTCGATGACCTGCCCTACCTGGGCCAGGTCATCACCGAAGCCCTCCGGCTGCACTCCTCGGGCTGGTTCCTCACGCGCACCACCACGCACACCACCGAACTCGCCGGTGTGCCGCTGGCTGCCGGCACCATCATCGGATTCAGCACCTACGCGATCCACCGCGAGGACGCCCACTTCCCCGACCCCGAACGCTTCGACCCCGACCGCTGGCCCCAAGCACCCGACCGCACCATCTACATCCCCTTCGGCGCTGGCCCCCGCAAGTGCGTCGGCGACCGCCTTGCACTCGCTGAGGCAACCGTCGCCCTCGCCACCATCACCCGCACCGCACGCCTGATCCCTGTCAACCGCAATCCCCTGTGTGCTCGACCGGCCATGCTCCTCCACCCCCGTCGAGTGATCACGAAAGTGGCCTTGCGCCGACCGGAGGGGGGCACGGCAGAACGGTGATGGACCTGCCGCCAGACGGCTTCGGATTCTACAAACTGAGTCGTTTCCAGTAGTTCAGCTGACTTTCACTCAGGACGTGCTGGTCGCCGGTGCAGTCCGTGCGCAGGGCAATGGCAGCTGCGATCGTCACTCTGTGCAGGTTGTGCGACGACCGCAGTGGCCGAAGCCGATGGCTCGAACTTCGCGAAGCGCTAGAGGAGTTGGTCGATATCGAAGACGGCGGTTACCGGCGCGTGGTCGCTCCACCGCTCGGCATGGGAGGCCGGTCGCTCAACGTAGGCCTCGATGCAGGTGGCCGCAAGCTTCTGACTTGCCGTCAGGAGGTCAATTCTCCAGCCGGAGTCGTTGTCGAAGGCGCGGCCGCGGTAGGACCACCAGGAGTAGGGGCCGGTGCGGTCGGGGTGGAGGGCGCGGACGACGTCGACGTAGCCGGCCTCGTCGTAGACGCGGGAGAGCCAGGCGCGCTCTTCGGGGAGGAAGCCGGCGGACTTCTGGTTGGACTTCCAGTTCTTGAGGTCCTCGGGGCGGTGGGCGATGTTCCAGTCGCCGCAGACGACGACCTCGCGGCCGTCGGCGGCGGCGCGGGTGCGCAGGGCGGTGAGGTGGACGAGGAACTCCGCCATGAAGCGTTCCTTCTCGTCCTGGCGCTCGGTGCCGACCTCGCCGGAGGGGAGGTAGAGGCTGGCGACGGTCAGGCCCGGCAGGTCGATCTCGACGTACCGGCCCGAGTTGTCGAACTCCTCGGAGCCGAATCCGATCACCGTGCGCTGCGGCTCCTGCCGGGAGAGGATGGCGACGCCGGCCCTGCCCTTGGCGGCGGCGGGGGCCCAGACCGCGTGCCAGCCGTCCAGGTCGCGCAACTCCACGGGCAGCTGCGCGGGTTCCGAGCGCACCTCCTGGAGGCACACCACATCCGCCTCGGTGCCGGCCAGCCACTCGACGAAGCCCTTCTTGGCCGCTGCCCGGATTCCGTTCACGTTCACACTCGTCACAACGATCACCCGGGCAGCCTACCGACTGGTGGTTGCCGACCCGAATCGTGACGCGCGGGCCGACGGCCCCGGCGGGCGCGGACGCGGCCCCGGACGCGGCCCCGGATCCGGGTGCCGACGTGGATGGTGACAGCGGCTGCCAGGAGCTGTCGTGAACGCGGCATGAAGATGTGCGGCCGCCCCATCAAGCCGCGCCATTGGTCTTGACCATCTCCGGACGGAACGCCTAGGGTCACTTACTGCAAGGACCTTTAATAAAGAAGGACGGATAAAGGCCCGCTCTCCCACCTGCCGCGACAGCGGACAGTGGGCCCGGGATCCGGCCTCCTTGCCGCAGGGCGGACAGCATCAGGGTGGAGGACACGGTGGGGACGACAGGACAGCTTTCTGCGGTGCCGGAGCCGAAGTACTGGCACCTGCGCACGGTGCTGCTGCGGGCCATCGACTCGGAGTTCTCCACCGGTCAGGTCCTGCCCAACGAACGCGAGCTCTCGGCCCGTTTCGGCGTCGCCCGGGCCACGCTGCGGCAGGCGCTCGACCAGCTGGAGCTGGAGGGCCGCCTGGTGCGCCGCCGGGGGATCGGCACCCTGATCGCCGCCCCGCGGGTCGGCGTCCCGGTCAGCCGGCAGGACGAGGGCTGGCCCGGCGCCGCGCGCAGCCAGTCCTGGCGCACGATCGACTGCACCACCGCCCCCGCCCCCGCCCAGCTGGCGAAGGCCCTCGGCATCGCCGAGGGTGCCACCGTGCACACCGTGCGCCGGGTCCGCCTGGTCGAGGGTCGCGCGGTGGCCACCGAGGCACTGCACGTTCCGGCCGCCGCCCTGCCGCACCTGCCGGGCTTCCGCGCCGAGAGCGACCGCGCCCGTTCGGTGCTGCGCCAGCTGGAGCGCCTGGAGGTGGACGGCGAGTCCCGCTCGGTGGAGCTGGGCGTCGCCGAGGCCGAGCAGGCCGCGCTGCTGGAACGCCCGCCCGGCGCGCCGGTGCTGGTGATGACCACCCAGTACGCCTCGGCCGGCCGGCTGGTGGCGCTGGCCGTCTCCACCTACCGGGCGGACACCTGCAAGCTGACCTTCGGCGAGGCCGGACTCGTCGAGGTCACCCCGGTCGGCGCGACGGCCGAGGTCCGTACCGCCTCCTGAACCATTTTCCGAACACCCTCAGGTAGGGGCCCGGACGCCAACTGGCGTCCGGGCCTTTGCTGTTGGCCCGCATGGCCCGTGTGGCTCGCATGGCATCGGAAGATCCGGCAGTGTGGAGGGGGAAGGGCGGGGCCGTGAGCCTTTGACGAGCCGCTCCGCCCACCAAGGAGCCGCTCCGCCCACGAGGCAGCCGCCCCACCGGCGTGACGAGCCGCCCCGCCGGGGCGTCAGGCCCGGGGCGGGTCGACCGCGAAGAGCTGCTCCTCGACGTGGTCGAGGGCGACGCGCAGTGCGCCCATCGCCACCACCTCCGAGCCGAGGGCCGCCAGGGCGACCTCCGGGGCGCGCAGGGTCAGCTGGGCGAGGCGTTCGCGCAGCGGGTCCAGGACGCCGTCGAGGCCGGCCGCCCAGCCGCCGATCACCACCAGCTGCGGGTCGATGGCCAGGACGAGCGCGGCGACGCCCTGCACGAGGCGGGTCAGGAAGCGGTCCATGGCGACCTTGGCGACCTCGTCGCCCTCCCGGGCCAGCCGCAGCACCCGGGCCACGGCGGCCTCGTCCAGCGGGTTGAGTGGCTTTCCGGTGGTGGAGAGCAGGCGCTCGGGGGTGACGTCCTGCCCGAGCAGGTGCAGGGCGCCGATCTCGCCGGCCGCGCCGCCGAAACCGCGGTGCAGCTTGCCGCCGATGAGGGAGCCGGCGCCCGGGCTGAGGCCGGCCATCACGAACACGACGTCGTCGGCGCCGACCGCCGAACCCTGCCAGTGCTCGGCGATGGCGGCCAGGTTGGCGTCGTTCTCGATCAGGACCGGGCAGCGGAAGGAGCGCCGCAGCCGGGCTCCGAGGTCGAGCC
This sequence comes from Kitasatospora sp. NPDC001095, assembly GCF_053598615.1. Lineage (NCBI taxonomy): Bacteria > Bacillati > Actinomycetota > Actinomycetes > Kitasatosporales > Streptomycetaceae > Kitasatospora > Kitasatospora sp. NPDC001095. Next base: position 4,315 of record NZ_JBSFKQ010000068.1, read on the forward strand.
CGGTCCAGCCGGGCATCGCGGTGCCCAGCCGGACGGTGCCCTCGCGGTCCACGATGCCGGGGGTGCCGATGCCGACCGACCACAGGTTGTCCCGGGAGATGCCGGCCTTGCGCAGCACCTCGGCGACGGCGGTGCGGACGGCGGCGAGCCGGTCCTCGGCGTCGAGGCTCTCGTCCACGGGCTTGAAGTGACTGCCCACCACCTCGCCGGTGAGGTCGGCCAGGATGACCCGGATGTCGTGCACGCCGATCTCGATGCCGAGGATGTGTCCGGCCTCGGCGCGGAAGCGGAACCAGCGGGCCGGGCGACCGCGGCGGCCGGTGCCCGGTTGGCCGTCGTCCCTGGGCTGGTCGACCTCGGCGACCAGTCCGGTCTCGACCAGGCCCTCGATCACGCCCTCGACCGTCGGGCGGGAGAGTCCGGTCTCGCCGACGAGCTGAGTGAGGGTCACGGAGTGGCCGTTGCGCAGCGCCCGGAGCGTGACCGCCGCGTTGATCCGCCGCAGCAGCGAGGAGTCTCCTCCGGTGAGCCGATCCGCCAATGCGATGCCCTTCGCCGTTCGCGCGACTGCCCTGGCGCGCGGTGTCGAGTGCGCGGTGCCCACCGAATGGCCCGCGGGGTTGCGCCCCCCGGAGAACGCGGCAGGGCGGCAGGGGGCCGCCTGCGCGAGGGCCGGAGGACAAGCGGAGCCTACCCGGGGACCGGCCGGGGCGGCGAGGATCTTCGCAGCTCATCCCGGCTTCGGTATCGAAATGGTACGGATCGGGTGGCGGTGCGTGATCCGGACTTCACCGCCCGGCCACGGTGGGCGGGTAGGCGAGCCGCCGGGGCCCCGCCGACCGGCGGGAACGTTCCGACAGCAGCGAGCCGAGGCCGAGCCGGGAGCCGGCCGACAGGGCACTGAGGGTGGAACAGGCCGACCTGATCGAGCCGATGGAGCCGACGGACAGGATGGACCCGATCGAGCCGAGGGACCCGATCGACCCGATGGAGCCGAGGGACCCGATCGATCCGATGGAGCCGATGGAGAGGACGGACCCGATCGAGCCGACGGAGAGGATGGACCCGATGGACCCGATGGACAGGACGGACCCGATGGACCCGAGGGAGTCGATCGACAGTAGCGATCCGAGGGAGCCGAGGGAGGCGAGGGACCCGCGGGCGGGTCGGGCCGGACGCGTGGAAGCGGTCATGACCCTTGAGCGTAGCCAGCCCCGCCCTCGGCGTCTCCCGTCAGTCCACCCGCGCCGCGAACAGTCGCCGCCCCAGCAGCGCCATCGGGTGCCCCTCCTCCGGCAGGGTCAGCACCGTCGGGCAGCCCGCGGTGGTGAGCGCGGCCCGCCAGTGCTCGGCCGGGCGGGCGGTGAGGCCGTGGGGGTCGCCGGTGATCAGCAGGTCGAGCTGTTCGGCGGTGGGCGCGAGCAGCAGCAGCCGACCGCCGGGGGAGAGCAGTCGGACCAGCTCGGGGACCTCCCGCTCCGACTGCCCGGTCACGCTCGCGATGACGACGTCGTAGCGGCCGCCGTCGGGGGCGGTGTGGTGCTCGGTGTTCGGTCGGGGCCGGGCGGCGAGGGCACGGGCGACGGCGGGTTCGCCGCCCTCGGCGTCGAGTTCGAGGACGCGCAGCGGCCCGGGCCCCTGGTGGGCGTCGGCGGCGCCGCGCACCAGCGCGCCGAGCGCGGCGCCGAGGAAGCCCCGGGCGGCGGCCCAGCGGACCGGGGAGGCGGCCGGCCGGGGGGCCTCCGCGCCGGTGATCAGCCGGGGCAGCCGCAGGGCGCCGCGGCGGACCCGGTCCAGGGCGGCGGCCGGGCCGAGCCCGTCCGCCCAGGTCTCGACGGCCGGGCGCCAGGTCTCCCGGACCTCGGCGGCGGCCGGTCCGGGTCCGCCGCGGAAGACCGGGCCCTGGGCTCCGCCGTCCTGACGGGTGAGCAGTCCGTGCCGGGCGAGCGCGTCCAGCCAGCGGGTGACCAGGGGGCGCTGGGCGGGGGTGACCATGGCCGCGGCCAGGACCTCGGCCTCGGGGTAGCCGCGCGCGGGGTCGGTCAGCGCGCCGCTCTGCTGGAGGGTGTGCAGCAGCGAGGCGAGCACGGCCCGGTCGAGTTGGGCGCCGAAGTCGCGGACCTGGGCGGCGGTGATGCCGATGCCGTACTTCCAGGCGGCGGCGGAGGCGTTCTCGGCGTCGGCGCGCAGCCGGCGGTCGGCGGCCTCGGCGTTGCTGTCCGGGGCGCGGACGTGGGCGAGGACGGCGCCGAGCGCGTCGACGGCGGCGTACACGTCCTCCTGGCGGGGTTCGGGGCCCACATGCAGGACCAGGCGCAGCGCGCCGAGGTCGTGGGCGGCGAGGCCGGGCTGGCGGCTGAGCGGCCAGAGCAGGGCGGAGGGCAGGCTGAGGTGGGTGGCCCGGGCGGCGGCGACGGCTTCGAGCTGCTGTTCGGGCCGCTGCTCGGGGTCGCCGCAGTGGACGGTGCCGCCGGCCAGCAGGGTGGCCAGGGCGAGTTCGACGGCGAGGTCGGTGACGGGGTGCAGCACGGTGTGCCGGATCGGGGGCGCGCCGAGGACGCCGGCCCAGTAGCGCAGCCGCTGCTCGGCGGCCCGGGCGGCGGAGGGCGCCAGCGCCGCGTGCTCGGCGACGCGCCGGGCGAGGGCGCGGGGCAGGCCGCCCGGCGGGGAGACGCCGAGCAGCAGGCCGATGCCGCTGATCGCGCGCCCGTCGGCGACGACGGCGGGTCGGTCGCCGAGTTCGCGCAGCGCGCTGACCAGGGCGGGAGTCGTGGGCACGGTGATCACTCCGGGGTGCGGGGCAGAAACCGCACTACTGAACCACGGGGGCGGGGCGCGGGAGGCCGGTAGCAAGTCAAGCTTCTGTAATGATTTTCATATCGGACAGCCAAGCTGACGAGCTGAAGTCACCGCGAAGTGGTCGGAACCGCACATTCCGGAAGCTCTGTGCGATCCCTTGACAGGTGGTTCGGGTACTGGATCAATGGACCCGAACGGGCCTGACCGAACGATCGGTAGGCAGCCTGGGGTGGCTTGGACGGAACACGGACCGATCCCGGCAGGACACAGGCGGCGCCCGGTGGGACGCGGCCGTAGCCCGACAGGACGCAGGCAGAGCAGCAGCGAAGGAGCGACGATGACCGGCACCGCACCCGTCCCGCGCCGACCCCTCGGGGAGCCGATCCCGCCCGAGCTCCTGGACGCCGGCGAGCGGATGACGCCGGACGAACTGCGCGCCCACCAGCTCACCCGGCTACGGGCCACCCTGCGGCACGCGTACGACAATGTCGAGCTCTACCGCCGCAAGTTCGACGCCGCCGGGGTCCGCCCCGAGGACTGCCGCACCCTGGACGACCTCGCCCGCTTCCCCTTCACCACCAAGGCCGACCTGCGTGAGGGCTACCCCTTCGGCATGTTCGCCGTCCCGATGGAGCAGGTCCGCCGGATCCACGCCTCCAGCGGCACCACCGGCCAACCGACCGTGGTCGGCTACACCGACAACGACCTCTCCGTGTGGGCCGACGTGGTCGCCCGCTCGATCCGCGCGGCCGGCGGCCGACCCGGCCACAAGGTGCACGTCGCCTACGGATACGGGCTGTTCACCGGTGGCCTGGGCGCCCACTACGGCGCCGAGCGGGCCGGCTGCACCGTCATCCCGGCCTCCGGCGGCATGACGGCCCGCCAGGTGCGGCTGATCCTGGACTTCGAGCCTGAGATCATCATGGTCACCCCGTCCTATCTGCTGACCCTGCTGGACGAGTTCGAGAAGCAGGGCATCGACCCGCGCAGCACCTCGCTGCGGATCGGCATCTTCGGGGCCGAACCCTGGACGGAGGAGATGCGGCGCGAGATCGAGGAACGGCTCGACCTGCACGCCGTGGACATCTACGGCCTCTCCGAGGTCGTCGGCCCCGGCATCGCCCAGGAGTGCGTGGAGACCAAGGACGGGCTGCACATCTGGGAGGACCACTTCTACCCGGAGATCGTCGACCCGCTGGCCGATCAGCCGGGGGCCGACGCGGTGCTGCCCGAGGGGGAGGGCGGTGAACTGGTCTTCACCTCGCTCACCAAGGAGGCCCTGCCGATCATCCGCTACCGCACCCGCGACCTCAGCCGGCTGCTGCCCGGCACCGCCCGGCCGGCCTTCCGGCGGATGGAGAAGGTCACCGGGCGCAGCGACGACATGATCATCCTGCGCGGGGTGAACGTCTTCCCGACCCAGATCGAGGAGATCCTGCTGCGCACCCCGGGTGTCGCCCCGCACTTCCAGCTGCGGCTCGGGCGGCAGGGGCGGATGGACAGCATGACCGTCCGGGTGGAGGCCCGGCCGGAGGCCTCCACCGAGCGGCGGGAGTCGGCGCGGGCCGGCATCGCCCGCGCGGTGAAGGACGGGGTCGGGATCACCGTCGCGGTCGAGGTGGTGGACCCGTACACGCTGGAGCGCTCGGTCGGGAAGATCAAGCGGGTGGTGGACGAACGGGGTTGATCCGGTGCGCGGCTGACGGGATGGCGGCGGTGACGGGACGACCGGGATGACGGACGATGGGGATGACGGGATGGCGGGGTGACGGGCGGAAGCGTGGCAGCGTGGCAGAGCGATCCCCGCGCGGGCTCTATGCTGCGGGGCATGCCGAGTGAGCTGCGCACTCTTCAGCCCGCCGAGGACCTCGCCTTCATCCGGCGGGAGACCGAGCTGAAGCCCGTCCCGTTCGTGCCCGAGATCCGCCTGCACATGGCCGAGGACGCCATCGCCCTCTGGGAGACCACCGAGCGGGCACGCGGGGAAGCCGGACTGCCGCCGCCGTTCTGGGCCTTCGCCTGGGCGGGCGGTGTGGCGGTGACCCGCTACGTCCTTGACCACCCCGAACTGGTCGCCGGCCGTACGGTGTTGGACGTCGCGGCCGGCTCCGGGCTGGTCGGGGTGGCCGCCGCGCTGCGCGGGGCCACGGAGGTGCGGGCCGCCGAGATCGACGCCTACGCGGTGGCCGCGATCGGGCTGAACGCCGAGGCCAACGGGGTGCGCGTGGACGGCGCCCTGGTGGACCTGGTGGACGGCGACGGCGGGCCCGCCGAGGTGGTGCTCGCGGGCGACGTCTTCTACGAACGGGCCATGGCCGCCCGCTTCCTGCCCTTCCTGGAGCGGGCCGCGGCGCGCGGCGCGACCGTGATCGTCGGCGACCCGGGCCGGGCCTACCTGCCGCGGGAACGGTTCACCGCGGTGGCGGCGTACCAGGTGCCGGTGGTCGCGGACCTGGAGGACACCGCGGTCAAGACCACCACGGTGTGGCGCCTCGGCTGACGGCCGCTCATGCCGAGGAGCGATCGTCCGAGCGCCGCGGGGCGGCCGAACACCGCAGGCCGGCCGAACACCGCAGGCCGACCGAACACCGCAGGCCGACCGAACACCGCGGGCCGACCGAACACCGCGGGCCGGTCGTCCCAACGCCGCTCGACGGCCGTCCGGCCCGCGAAATTCCCGGCGGCGCGGCGGGACCGGCTGCTAGACAGGCGCGCATGACCGACCAGATCGCCCTGCGTACCGCCGTCCCCGACGAGATCCCCGCCCTGCTCGCCCTCTGGGCCCGGGCCGCCAGGGGCGCCAGCATCACGGACGACGAGGCGGGGGTGGCCGCGCTGCTCGCCCGGGATCCGGACTGCCTGATCGTCGCCACCCCGGCCGGCGACCCGGCGACCGTCCTCGGCACGGTGATCGCCGGCTGGGACGGCTGGCGCTGCCACCTCTACCGCCTCGCCGTCGACCCGGAGCACCGCCGCCGGGGCATCGGCGCCGCGCTGCTGGCGGCCGCCGAGGAGCGCTTCGCCGCGCTCGGCGGGCGGCGTGCCGACGCCATGGTGCTGGACGACAACGCCCTCGGCCACCGCACCTGGCAGGCGGCCGGTTACGCGCCCGAGCCGCAGTGGAGCCGCTGGGTCAAGCCGCTGCCGGCCTGACCGCCTGCCAAGTCCGCCTGAGGAGTCCGCCTGCCGAGCGCGTCCGCTCCCGTCCCCGTCAGGACGGGAGCGGACGCGCTCGGCAGGCCGTCCGTCAGCCGCGCAGGCGGGCCAGCCAGGCCTCGACCTCGTCGGAGCGGCGGGGGAGGCCGGCGGAGAGGTTCTCGTTGCCGTCCTCGGTGACCAGGATGTCGTCCTCGATCCGCACCCCGATGCCCCGGTACTCCTCCGGCACCGTCAGGTCGTTCTCCTGGAAGTAGATGCCCGGCTCGACGGTGAGAACCATGCCCGGCTTGAGCGGGCCGTCGACGTGCTCCTCGGTGCGGGAGTGGGCGCAGTCGTGGACGTCGATGCCCAGCATGTGGCCGGTGCCGGCCAGGGTGAAGCGGCGGTGCAGGCCCAGCTCGTACACCTTGTCGGCGCTCAGGTCGCCGAACAGGCCCCAGGAGGTGAGGTGTTCGGCGAGTTCGCGCTGGGCGGCGTGGTGGAAGTCGCGGAACTGCCCGCCCGGCCGCACGGCCGCGATGCCGGCCTCCTGGGCCGCGTACACGGCGTCGTAGACCTTGCGCTGGAGGTCGGTGAACCGGCCGCTGACCGGGAGGGTGCGGGTGACGTCGGCGGTGTAGAGGTGGTTGGTCTCCACGCCCGCGTCGAGCAGCAGCAGGTCCCCGGGGCGGGCGTGGCCGTTGTTGCGCACCCAGTGCAGGGTGGTCGCGTGCGGGCCGGCCGCGGCGATGGTGCTGTAGCCCACGTCGTTGCCCTCGATCCGGGCGCGGACGAAGAAGGTCCCCTCGATCAGCCGCTCGGCGGTCTCCGTGTCGGTGCCGAGGACGCGCACCACGTCCTCGAAGCCGCGGGCGGTGGCGGCGCAGACGAAGCGCAGCTCCTCGATCTCGAACTCGTCCTTGACCAGGCGCAGTCCGGACAGGAAGACCTCGAACTCCTCGTCCCGCTGGGCGTCCGCCCGGTCCGCGAGGGCTGCCTCCACGCCCGCGTCGTGGCGGCGCAGCACCCGCACCGGGCCGGTGGCTGCGCGCAGGTCGGCGCCGACGGTGCGCACGTCCCGGCAGGGCAGGCCGAACAGCTGCTCGCTCTCGGTCAGGCTGTTGCGGCGGCCGTCCCACAGCTCGCCGTGGTTGTCCAGCCAGAACTCGCCGTTGTCGATGCGGGAGCGGTCGCGCAGGTAGAGCGCGGCCTCGTGGCCGTTCTCGCCGGTGGGGGTGAGCACCAGGACGCCGTCCTCGGACTGGTCGCCGGTCAGGTAGGCGTAGTCGGAGGAGGGGCGGAACGGGTAGTCGGTGTCGTTGGCCCGGACCTTCGGGTTGCCGGAGGGGACCACCAGCAGCTCGCCGGGGAAGGCGGCGGACAGCTCCGCGCGGCGGCGGGCGGTGTGCGCGGCCTGCGGGACGGGCTCCAGGGCGGTGCGCTCGGTGTCGGCCCAGCCCTGCGTCATGCTCTCGGCGAGTTCGTCCGTGACGCCGCGGGTCAGGCCGTTCTTCCGGTACTTGATGGTCTCGGCGGGCTCGGTCACTGCGGTCTCCTGGTGAGGTGTGGGAAGTGAGGCGTTTCGCTACGCTGCCCCGTCCGTCGGTGTGCGTCCCGTACGGTATATCGAACAGTGCCTGGTGAGAAGAGGTCGAGAGTGAACGACGCCGAGGAATCCGTCCGGGGCGTCCTCGCCGCCAATCTGAAGCGGGTACGGGCCCAGCGTGGCCTGTCCCTGTCCGAGCTGTCCCGGCAGGCCGGGGTCGGCAAGGCGACGCTCTCCCAGCTGGAGTCCGGGGCCGGGAACCCGACGCTGGAGACGGTGCTCGGGCTCTCCCGGGTGCTCGGCGTGCCGATCTCCGACCTGGTCGAGGCCCGGCCGGGCGGCGAGGTCACGGTGGTGCGGGCGGCCGAGACCGAGGTGCTCAGCGGGCGGGGCGTCGACCTGCGCCCGCTGCGCCGGATCGAGTCCGGGGACGCGGTGTTCGAGCTGTACGACCAGGTGGTGCGGGCCGGCGCCGCGCAGGAGTCCGGCGGCCACACCGGCACCGAGCACACCGTCGTCCAGGCCGGCCGGCTGGGCGTGCGGGTCGACGGCCGGGAGATCGAGCTCGGCCCCGGCGACTACATCGGCTTCGACGCCGCGCTCCCGCACGCCTACACCGCGCTGGACGGCGAGCGGGTCCGCTCGGTGCTGGTGCTGCAGTACCGGGCCGAGCAGCACGGCCACCTCGCCGAACCGGCCCGGCCGGCCGCCTCCTGGGGGCTCTGGCACTGAGCGGTCCCGGCGGTTCGGCGCACCGCCGGATCGTTCGGAATACCGAACATGTCCGACCCGTGGGGCAGGATGATCACCATGACGGACGCACTCACCTGGCTGGCGGAACCCGAGTCGATCGCCTACGGCGGCTACAGCGTCGTGCTGGCCCGCGGCCTGACGCCGGAGGAGCTGGTGGCCCGGATCGCCGAGGAGCTTCCGGGGCGCACCGCACGACCGCTCGACGAACTCACCGCGGAGGACCTGGTCGAGGAGTACGAGCTCGAGTTCGCCGGGGGCGTCGAGGACATCGCGCTGCACCACGGGCGCAGCGGCGACCTCGCCTTCGCGGTGGCGTACGGCTACTGGCAGGGCGAGCTGACGATCCCGCCGTCGGTGTCACGCGGCGGCGCCGAGGTCTTCCACCTGGAGTTCGAGGAGGAGAACGGCAAGCCGGTGCCTCCGTTCTTCAGCAGCTACCGGGACGGGCGGGAGCACTGCTACTTCAACCTCCACCTGGACCCGAGCTGGGGCCCCGGTGACGTCCGGGGAGAGCCGGCCACGGCCGCCGCCCTGACGGCGGAGCTGGCCGCCGCCGGGCTGCCGGACCCCGAGCGCGAGAGCGGTGACCTCCACCGCACCTGCCTGGAGGTGCTCGGCCGCCACTTCGCGCTCACCCTGCCGCGCGCCCTGGTGCGGGAGGCCGCACTTCCGGCGGTGCTGCTGGAGACCGACTGATCCTAGGCGCGCCGCCGGCCGGGTGCCGGAAAGGGCACGAGCGGCCGTAGCGTGGCGGGCCGGAGACGCAGCGGGGAGCGGGGGAGGCGGCATGGCGGGGACGGATTCGCGGTTCGCCGCCTACCTGCCGCATCCGGCCGCGCGGCCTGCCCCGGTGTCCGCGGTGGTGGCGGAGGCGACCGGGACGGACGTGCCCGTGCTGGCCGGGCTGCAGGCCCGGGCCCGCGGCGGTTCGGCGGACGCATGGGCGGAGCGCATCGATCGGGCGCGCCGCGCCGGACGCAGCCTGGTGGTCACCGCGAAGGTGGCCGGCGAGGCTGTCGGGTACGCCAACGCGGCGTTCCTGCCGGAGCACCCCGTGGACCGGGCCCCGGCCGGCTACTACCTGACCGGCGTCACGGTGGATCCCGCCTGGCGCCGCCGCGGCATCGGGAGGCTGCTGACCCGGTGGCGGATGGACTGGGTCCACCAGCGGGACTCGGCCGTCTGGTGCTTCGTCTCCGCCAGGAACCCCGCCTCGCTCGACCTGCACCGGGAACTCGGATTCGACCACGTCAGGACCGGTGCCTCGTTCCAGGGCATCGAGTTCGACGGCGGTACGGGTCTGCTCCTGCGGGCGGGCCCGCCGCCCCGCCCGGCATCGGAGTCCTGACACCCCCGGGTCCGTTTCCCGGACGCGTCGTCAACCCGGCGGGCACGTCTCCCGCTTGGGCGCGAACGGAGCGGGAACGGGCCGTGAATTGTTCCTCGGGCGGCTGGCCGTCCGGCCGGTCGACGGGGCCCTGCGGGCATCATGGGCCGCGACAACGGGACGTCGCGGAACAGGGAGTCGACCGATGGGAAGGCCGCTGGCGGAGTTCGGCTGCGCGAAGTGCTACGGCGAGGACGAGCGGGCGGTGTGGGGGCGTCAGCGGGACGGGTTCGAGCACGAGGCGGAAGTGGTGGACGGCTCGCGCTTCGCCGTCAACCTCCGGCGTTGCCGGGAGTGTTCGCAGCGGTTCGTCTGGATCTACACCGAGGTCGTCGACTGGATGGGCGGCGACGACGCCCAGTACGTGACGATCATGCCGGTGACCGACGGTGAGGTCACCGGCCTGACGGCGGGCACTCTGCGACCGTGTGAGCTGGGCGGGCTCGGCCGCGGCCGCCGCCACCTGGACCACGACTGGCCCACCGGCGGCCCGGCGCGCCTGCACTGGCGCTCCGGCCGCTTCCAGGTCGCGCAGGGTCGCTGAGGTTCGCTGGTTCGCCGAGGGGCGCCGAAGGCTGCTGGGGCTCGCCGAGGACCGACCTGCGGGCGGCTCACCCCGGAGACGGAAAGATGACATGTTTGCGTCATTCTGAGATTGGTCTACGCCAATAGCCCCGCTGCGCCGGGCGCCGCACGCCCCGCCGCCGCCAGACTGCGGATCCGATCGACACGTTCGGACGCAGGGGACGCGGGGATGGTGCGAGACCACGGGGCGGTGCACCAGGGGCGGCAAGGCCTGGCCGAGGAACCGGTGAGACGGTCCCGCCTGGCCTGTCAGTCGGGCCTGCGGATCACCGAACTCGCCTGCTTCGAGGACCACCGGTCGTTCAGACCGGTGGTGACCGGGGCGCCCGACGACGCGGTGCTCGTCCTCTCGCTGATCCGCTCGGGCGGCTTCGTGCTCCGCACCGGCGGCCGCGAGGACTTCGTCGACCCCACGACGGGCTTCCTGCTGCGCCGCGGGGACGACGCGGCCGTCGCCCATCTGACGGACGCTCCCGAGCTGAGCACGGTGCTGGAGTTCCACCAGGACGTCCACGGGGAGTGCCCGGGCGGGTCCGGGCCGCGCAGCCTGCCGGTGGATCCCGGCCTCGACCTGGCCCACCGGAGCCTGGTCGCCGCCTGTCGCGCGGGGGCGGACCCGTTCGAGGTGGCGGAGCGCGCCCACGGCCTGATGGCCAGGCTGACCGGCGGCCGCCCGTCCACCGGTGGCGGACGGCGGGCCGCCACCGCCCTGGCCCACCGCAGGATCGCCCACCAGGCCTGCGCCGCACTGATCGACGGGCCGCCGACCCTGGGACTGGAGGAGGTCAGTCGCGCGGCCGGCTGCTCGCCGTTCCACCTCAGCAGGGTCTTCCGGTCGGTCACCGGCCGTACCCTCACCAGCTATCGCAACCAGCTGAGGGTGCGCGCGGTGGCGGAGGAGATCGTCGGCGGCCGGCCGCTGCGGGAGCTGGCCGCGCAGTACGGCTTCGCCGACCAGGCCCACCTGACACGCGTGTTCCGGCAGTACGCCGGCGAACTCCCCAGCGTCGTGCGGTCCGTGCTGTCGCGCACCACGCCCATCGCGGGACCGGGCAAGGATGTCCAACGCCGCGGCCGCCGTCCTCCCGAGGATTGTCCTGGCGCCGGCCCCACCGGCCGGACGCCCTCACCATGAAGCGAACGGGAGAATCCCTGTGTCACGCAGTCTGATCGCCTCCGCGGTGAAGCGGGTGGCCACCACGGCGGGCGCCGTCGCGCTCCTGCTCACCGCGACGGCGGGGGTCGGCGCGGCGGCGCCGGCCGGCCCCGCGGCGAAGAGCTCCACCACCGCGTCCTCGTCGGCACCCGCCCCCGCGTTCGCGAAGCAGAACCTGACCACGATCCTCACGCAGTGGACGCACTGGACACCGGACGCCGCGGACTCCAGCCACGCGGGCACCCTGAACGCCGGGGTGAACTACTTCTACTGCTGGACCACCGGACAGACGTACTACGCCGGCGAAACGGGCCGGACCAGCAACATCTGGCTGCTGACCGACGACGACACCGGACACCGCAACGTCTGGGTCAGCGACACCTACCTGGACGCGTACGGCTACGCCCACGACACCGTGATCCTGCCGCACTGCTGACACCACGTGACACGGCGCGCCATGGTCGTGGCGCAGCCTCGGACGAGCGGAGGAGCAAGAACGTGACAAGGACGAGTAAGGCGGCGACCGCATTCGGAGCGGTCTGCCTCGCGGCGGCCGCCGCTCTGGCCGGCGCCACCGCCGGGGCGGTGCCCGCCTCGGCGGTGCAGCAGGGGCCGGTCGGCATCCTGGGCATCGGTTCGCAGGTCACCCCGGTGCGCGACACCGGGATCTACTTCGGCCCGGGGCTGAGCACCCCGCGGATCGGCACGGCCTGGGCGGGTGACAACGTGGCCGGCATCTGCCAGGTCACCGACAACAACGGCAAGCGCCTGATCCTGGGCATCGAACGCCCGGGCCGCAACGGCGTCCAGTGGGCCAACACCGCCGGCTACCTCTGGGACGACGACATCGCGGAAGCCACCGGCGGCTTCCCGAGCTGCTCGAACTACGGCCGGCGGCTCACCCCGGTCCGCAACACCGCGATCTACTCGGGGCCGGGTCTGAGCACCCCGGCCGTCGGCACCGCCTGGGCCGGCGACGACGTGGCCGGCATCTGCCAAGTCCTCGACAACAACGGCAAGCGCCTGGACCTGGTCATCGAGCGTCCCGGCCGCAACGGCGTCCAGTGGGCCAACAGCGCCGGGTATGTGTGGGACGACGACATCGCCGAGCCCACCGCCTCGCTGCCGTTCTGCGGGACCGCGTAACGAGCGGAGCGGAAGCGCGCGGGAAATCGGCCGGTCCGACTTCCCGCGCACCCGTGTGTCCGGGCCGGGGCGAAGGGATCAAGCAGCCCCGAACTCGCCGGACTTGACGCCGGTGATGAAGGACTGCCAGGCGTCGAGGCCGAAGGCGAGCTGCGGGCCGTCGGGGTCCTTGCTGTCGCGGACGGGGAGGACACCGGGGACGCCGGGCGCGACCTCGATGCAGTTGCCACCGCCGCTGCTGTACGAGGACTTCAGCCAGGAGCTGGGCTTGGCGGCCGCGATGGGGAACATGGCGTGCAACTCCTTGAGGCGTGTGCGAATGAGAGCCAGCGAGTCCGCACATGAGAGGGCTTGGCTCTGGAGCCAATCGTAAGTCTTTCCGAGGGAGCGGATGTTCTCCTCGTTTTCTCGCTCCACGTAGCCCCGTTGTTTGGTTTCGAGGTAGGCCATCCACGCCCCGCTCGGGGAGGTGAGTAGCGTGAACGGCAGCAGTGACGGGAGGTTCTCTCCGAGGCTGGACGGCGCGATCTGCAGCATGACGTGCGGGAGGCTGGCCACGCTCTCCAGCCGTCGAAGCTGCTCGGCCATGACGAAAGGGCCACCGACGGGCCGCAGGCAGCTCTCTTCCATGACGATGTGGATCGAGGGAGCGGGTTCCTGGTAGAGCACCGCTTGCCGCGCCATGCGGACATTGACGCGTTCGCTGACATTCTCCTGCGAGATCTCGCCTCTCCGGGCCTCTCCGGTGGCGATCGCGGAGGCGTAGGCCCTCGTCTGGAGCAGCCCGGGGATGACGTTCAGCTCGTAGATCTTGAAGGCGGTGGCCTTGCGCTCGTGCTCGACGAAGGCGAGGAATCCGCCGATCAAGGTGCTGCTCTTGGCAGTCCAGTAAAGAAGCTCAAGCGCCTCACAGGTGTCGAGCTCCTTGTCGCACCGCCGCACGAGGTTCAGCGGCGCGGGACGGTCGCCGTTCTCGATCATGGAGATGAGCGAGTCGCTGTAGTTGGTCCGCCGCCCGAGCTCGACCTGGGTGAGCCCCCTCGCCATGCGGAACCGTCGGAGCTGAACGCCGATGGCCGCGTTCGGAGATGAAGTTGGATCTACTTTGCGCTGAGGCATGGTCATCGCCCGTTTCCACAGTGCCCGTTGTCAAAGTGAAGCTCTTCCGATGCTAGCTGCAATTGGCCACTCTTGGTGAGGGGGTAGCAGCAGAGAGGAACTAAGTCAGTGGATATGACGAATAGTCAATGTGGCGAAAGCCTCATCCTGCGGCGGGACTTTCCGCCGTGTCGCTGCCCGAAGTGCGGCGACTCCATCCCCGAGGCGCGGATGAGCGCCGACGCCATGACCCCGGCGGCGCCGCCCGCGCGGCGGGTGGCGCCGCCGACCAGCCCCTACCGGCCCTCGGTCCTCGGCGAGCGGGTCTTCGACGTCCGCTCCGGCCGCTGGGCCGCCTTCATGGGGTGGCAGCACGGTCGCGCCTACCTACGCCCCCTGGGCGGCGGCGTCGAGTGGGGCACCGAAGCGCGCTGGATCACCGACACCGAACAGTGAGATGCCCGATGAGCAGCATGATCGACAAGATCACGGCGGAGGACCGTCGCGTCGCGGCCGACGTCCTCGACGACCTCCGGGTCGTCCTGAACGCCGCCGACGTGAAACTCCCGTCCCTCGGGATCGACTGGCAGTCGGCCAGGGCCACCGGCGTCGTCCTGATCGACCTCGGGGCCGCCCGGCCGGACGTCATCGAGCGGCTGGTCGTCGTCCTCCGCAGAGGTATGCGGCCGTAGCCGGAGCCGGCGTCATCACAGTCGGGAGTCTCGCGCTCGCGGCATCGGTCCTCCTGATGATTCCCGAGTGCGTTTCCCCCTCCGCGAGCGCACTGGTGTTCGTTCTCGTCTTCCTCGCCGCCTCGACGGGCGCGTTCGTGCTCGTGGCGGGGTGGCTGAGCGTGCGGTCATAGCGGTGTGGGCTTCGAGGAGACCCGAAGCCCACACCGAACACCTCCGCCCTCAGACTCCATTGAGGGCGTAGCTGCGGAAGGTGGCCAGCAGGGGCAGCACTTCGGTCTTGCTGGGGTCCTCGGTGACGGCCCGCATCGCGTCGATCACCGTGTGGGCGATGATCTTCGTCACCGAAAGGTCGTCTGCGGGCGCCAGGGTGCCCCAGGCCTTCAGCGTCTGGGTCAGCAGGGCGCTCATCCTGGCGCCGATGTTGGAGCTGACGGCATCGGAGATCTCGGCGATCTCCTCGTCGCTCATGGTGGCGCGCAGCCCGAAGGCGAGCGCCATCAGGGTGTCCATCGCATGCTCGCCGTACGCGGCGACCAGCGCCGGTAGCGGCCGTTCGCCGGTGCCGCCCGCTGCCAGGGCGAACAGCGCCTCGTCGTCGTCCTTCCACGCCGCCTCGAGGGCGGCCAAGGCCCGCAGGGCCTCGTCTGCGGTGAGCCCTTCTGTCATGGAAGGAACGGTATTGAGCCCTCCCGGCTTCCGACAGGCCCGGAAGCCGGGATCACCCCTTCGAGCGAAGCGGGGCCTAATCGGGCCGGTGGACGTGGGCGAAGTGCTCCGCGTCCCAGCCGCCGCCCAGCTCAGGGGCCAGCGAGGCGTGGGCGAGGGCGGCGAAATCCGCTGTGCCGCCCGCCCGTTCCGGAAGTGCGCCGAGCAGCGGGGCGCCGGCGCAGCGGGGCAGGTCCGCCAGGTTGCAGCGCTCGGCGAGGCCCGGCTCGGCCGGCCAGGAGCCGATGAGCACACCCGCGAGCGGCAGGCGGCGGGCCGCCAGCGCCTCCGCGGTGAGGGAGACGATGTTGAGCGTGCCGAGCCCGGCCGAGGCGATCAGCAGGATCTCGGCAGGAAGTCCGGCGTCGAGCACGGCCCTGGCCTGGTCGGCGAGCGTGCGGCCCTCGTCGTCGTAGCGGACCAGCAGTCCGCCGGCGCCTTCCACAAGGACCAGATCGTGTGTGGAAGCCAGATCGGCGACCTCCGACACCACGTCCGCAGGGGAGAGAAAGGCCATCCCGGCCCGCCGGGCGGCGGTGTCGGGCGCCAGCGGCTCGGGGTAGCGGATCAGCTCACGAATCGTCAGATCGCCTGCCAGGCGCCGCACTTCGGCGGCGTCGCCCGGTTCGTCCGGTGAGACGCCGGTCTGCCCGGGCTTCAGCACCGCGACCCTCAGGCCCGCCCGCAGCGCCGCCGAGGCGACGGCCGCGGTCGCGACGGTCTTGCCGACGTCGGTGTTCGTCCCCGTCACGAACAGGATGCGCGCGCTCATCCGGCCACCGCCGCGGCGGTCACGGCGGCGGCGATCCGCGCCACGTCCTCGTCCTGCGTCACATAGGGGGGCATGGTGTAGATCAGGTCCCGGAACGGCCGCAGCCACACGCCCTCCCGCGCCGCCGCCTCGGTCGCCGCCGGAACGTCCACCGGGTGGTCCAACTGCACGACGCCGATGGCCCCCCGTACCCGTACGTCACGCACGCCGGGGACGTCCGCGGCCGCCGCGAGGCCCTCGGCCAGCCCCGTGCCGATCCGCTTCACCTCCACTGACCAGTCCTGCCCGAGCAGCAGGTCCAACGAGGCGTTGGCGACCGCGCAGGCCAGCGGGTTGCCCATGAACGTCGGCCCGTGCGCGAGCACCGGCACCTCGCCGCGGCTGATCCCGTCCGCGACCTCGGCGGTGCACAGCGCCGCGGCCAGCGTCAGGTAGCCGCCGGTCAGTGCCTTGCCCAGGCACATCACGTCCGGCGAGACGCCCGCGTGGTCGGCCGCGAACAGCGCGCCGCTGCGCCCGAAGCCGGTGGCGATCTCGTCGAAGACCAGCAGCACCCCGTAGCGGTCGCACAGTTCGCGCAGCATCCGCAGGTAGGCCGGCGAGTGGAAGCGCATCCCGCCCGCGCCCTGGACCACCGGCTCGACGATGACGGCGGCCAGCTCGTCGGCGTGCCGGGCCATCAACTCCTCGAAGTGCTGCGCGTACGCCGGGTCGAGCGGGGCGTCGAACCCGGCCGGCGGCTCCGGGGCGAACAGCTGGCCGGGCAGCACCCCGCCCCACAGGTGGTGCATCCCGCCGTCCGGGTCGCACACCGACATCGGGTGGAAGGTGTCCCCGTGGTAGCCGCCGCGCCAGGTGAGCAGCCGGCGCTTGGCCGGCCGCCCGGTGGACTGCCAGTACTGGAGGCACATCTTCATCGCGACCTCGACGGCCACCGAGCCCGAGTCGGCGAGGAAGACGTGCCGCAGCGGCTCCGGGGTGATCTCCACCAGCCGGGCGGCCAGCCGGACGGCGGGCTCGTGGGTGAGCCCGCCGAACATCACATGGCTCATCCGCCCCAGCTGATCGCGCACCGCCTCGTCCAGCACCGGGTGCCGGTAGCCGTGGATCGCCGCCCACCAGGACGACATCCCGTCGACCAGCTCGCGCCGCCCGCCCGCGACCGGTTCGGCCAGGCGCAGCCGCACCCCCGAGGCGGACTCGACCACGTACGGGGTGACGGTGCCGGGCATCGGCCCGTACGGGTGCCACACGTGGGCGCGGTCGAGGGCGAGCAGGTCGGACGCGGACGCGGCCGTGGACGGCTGGAGCATGGTGCTTTCTCCGGAGGGTCGGAACTGTCAGGCGTTGGGCGCGAGTTCGGTGCCGGCGCCGCGGCGGCGGACCTTCACGAGCTCGCTGCGGAGCCCGTTCTCGGTGCCGTTCTCGGTGCCGTTCCCGGCGCTGTTCCCGCTGTCGGGTACGGTGACGGCCTCCGGGGCGGGGGCGTCGGCGCCGTGGGCGTGCCCGCCGCACGGCCCGCAGCCGCCACCGCCGCTGCCGCAGGCCGAGGCCGCGGTGCCGCAGCCGCCGGCGGCCTGGGCGGCCTCGGCGACGTCCGCGCGGTGGCGCGGCAGGGTGGCCTCGCCGGCGCCCTCGACCTCGAAGCCGGCGTCCCTGATCATGTCGAGGTCGGCCTGCCCGGCCTGGCCCTCGCTGGTCAGGTAGTCGCCGAGGAAGATGGAGTTGGCGATGTGCAGGCCGAGCGGCTGCATCGAGCGCAGGTGCACCTCGCGCCCGCCCGCGATCCGCACCTCGGTGTCCGGGTTGACGAAGCGGACCATCGCCAGGATGCGCAGGCAGCGCTGCGGGGTGAGGTTCCACTCCTTGGCCAGCGGGGTCCCCTCGAAGGGGATCAGGAAGTTGACCGGGACGGAGTCCGAGCCGAGCTCGCGCAGTGCGAACACCACGTCGACCAGGTCCTCGTCGCTCTCGCCCATGCCGGCGATCAGACCGGAGCAGGCGGACAGGCCCGCGCCGTGCGCCTTCTGCACGGTGTCCACCCGGTCCGCGTAGGTGTGGGTGGTGGCGATGTCGCCGTAGGTGCCCTCGGAGGTGTTGAGGTTGTGGTTGTAGGCGTCGGCGCCGGCCGCCTTGAGCCGCTCCGCCTGGTTGTCGGAGAGCAGGCCGAGGCAGACGCAGATCTCGACCGCGGGGTCGGCGTCCTTGATGGCGGCCATGGTGTCGGTGACCCGGTCGATGTCGCGGTCCGTCGGGCCGCGGCCGCTGGCGACCAGGCAGACCCGCTTGGCGCCGCCGGCCACTCCGGCGCGGGCGGCCTCGGCGGCCTGGTCCGGCTTGAGCCAGGTGTACTTGAGGATCTCGGCCTTGGACCCGAGCCGCTGCGAGCAGTACGAGCAGTCCTCGGGGCACAGCCCGCTCTTCAGATTCACCAGGTAGTTGAGCTTGACCCGGCGGCCGAACCAGCGGCGGCGCACCTTGCCGGCCGCGGCGACGACGTCGAGCAGCTCGTCGTCGGTGGTGGCGAGGACGGCCAGGGCCTCCTCGCGGGTCGGGACTTCGCCGCGCAGGCCCTTGGCGGTGAGGCTATCGAGAAGATCCATGGGGCCGATCCTGCCTGGTGGCGATCGAGCGGCGCCAGAGCAAACCTGCCAGAAGATCGGTGTGAGGATGTGCCGATTGCCACAGTGTCGAAGGTCACGGGCTCCGTTGCTGGTCATCGGCTTGACGAGGTGCCGGGCCAGCAGTTACCGGCGAGTAGTCAACGGGTGGCGGACGGGCGGTGACCGGGGTGACGGCCAGGCCGCGGCCGGGGTGGCGGACGGAGGTGACCGGGGTGGCGGCCAGGCCGCGGCCGGGGTGGCGGACGGGGGGTGACCTGGGTAGCGGGCGGGGTGGTGACCGCTGGCGGCCGGGCCGCGGACGGCTCCGGTGGACGATGATCCACAACCCCCGCCCCCGTGATCCACGCCACCCCGGGGATGCTTAGAATCTGCGCCATGACCACGCAGGGGGAGCGCACCCCGACTCCGGGAGAGGGCCGGGACGGCCGGGTAGAGCAGCGGGTCGGCGGGGCCGCCGGGGCCGCCGACGCCGAGGGGGGAACGGACCGCGGGCGGGGCCGTCGGATGACGGCCCGTCGGGCGGCCGGCTGGATCGTCGTGGTCGGGGTGGTCGCGGCCGGGGGATGGATCATCACCCGCCCGATGCCCGGCGACTACATACCCGGGCTCGGCCCGTCCACCAAGGACGCGGCCGCGACACCGCGGGTGGTGGGCGCCCCGCCGCCGCGCACCGACTCCGAGGCCCTCAACGTCGACACCCTCTTCCCCGCCCAGCGGCCCGTCGAGGTCGGCGCCTTCAAGGCGCGGCGCAACGGCGTCCGGCAGGGCGAGAACTGCGGCGAGGTGCTCCAGGACCGCACCCAGGACCCGCTGAAGGACACCGGCTGCCAGGGCTACCTGGCCGTCAGCTTCACCGGCCAGGACCACCCCGTGCTCAGCAGCGTCACCCTGCTGCGCTTCCCCGACCAGCCCTCCGCCGCCCGGGCCGCCGAAGCCCTGCGGGCCAAGCCCGGCGCGGTCGCCTTCATCCTCGCCGACGCCTCCACCGCCCCCACCCCGCCCCCCGGCGCCAAGCCGGGCGGCGAGCCGCGGATCGAGGCGGTCGGGCACTACGTGACGGTCACCAGCTCGCGGTCCGGCGACGGCCGCCCGGCGAGCGCCGCCCCGAGCGGCACCGGGGCGCCGGCCGCGCCGCTCCCGACGACCACCGGCACGGCGCCGAGCACTGAACAGAACCTGGACGAGGCCACCCGCGCGCTCTCCTACGCGGCGGGCTCGCCGTTCGCCTGGATGTGACGGCCGGCCGGCCGACGAAATGGCCGACCGGTGTGACGCCCGGATGACCGGTGTGACGCCCGGACGACCGAGGTGACGCCCGGACGGACCATGACGGAGCCCCCCGGAGCCGAGAGGACTCCGGGGGGCTCCGACGGTCCGTCGGCCGGTGCTCAGCCGCCGAGCCGGTCCACCGAGGTCACCCGGACCACCGCCCGGCCCTCCTCGTCCGAGCCGTACAGGTCGACCTCGGCGCTGATGCCCCAGTCGTGGTCGCCCTCCGGGTCGTCGAAGATCTGCCGGACCCGCCAGGCGGAGTCCTCCTCCTCGATGATCAGCATCTTCGGGCCGCGCGCGTTCGGGCCGGTGCCCAGGTCGTCGTACTCCTCCCAGTACCCGTCCATGGCGTCCGCCCAGCGGTCCGCGTCCCAGCCGTACTCGCCGTCCAGCTCGGCGAGCTCCTCGTAGTGCTCCAGTGCGCACAGCTCGACCCGGCGGAACATCTCGTTGCGCACCAGGACGCGGAAGGCGCGGGCGTTGGCGGTGACCGGCGCCGGCTTGTCGTCCAGCCGCACCTCGGCGGCCTGCGGCTCGGTCGGGTTGGCCAGCTGCTCCCACTCGTCCAGCAGGCTGGAGTCGACCTGGCGGACCAGCTCGCCGAGCCAGGCGATGACGTCCTTGAGGTCGTCGGTCTTCACGTCCTCGGGGACGGTCTGCTCCAGCGCCTTGAACGCGCCGGCGAGGTAGCGCAGCACGATGCCCTCGGTGCGGGCCAGCTCGTAGAAGCCGACGTAGTCCGAGAAGGTCATCGCCCGCTCGTACAGGTCGCGGACCACCGACTTCGGCTGCAGTTGGTGGTCGCCGATCCACGGGTGCGCCCGGCGGTACACCTCGTAGGCGTGGGTGAGCAGCTCCTCCAGCGGCTTCGGGTAGGTGATCTCCTGGAGCCGCTCCATCCGCTCCTCGTACTCGATGCCGTCCCGCTTCATCTCGCCGACGGCCTCGCCGCGCGCCTTGTTCTGCTGCGAGGCGAGGATCTGGCGCGGGTCGTCGAGGGTCGCCTCGACGACCGAGACGACGTCCATCGCGTACGAGGGGGAGGTCGGGTCGAGCAGCTCGAAGGCGGCCAGCGCGAAGGTGGACAGCGGCTGGTTGAGCGCGAAGTTCTCCTGGAGGTCCAGGGTGAGCCGGACGATCCGGCCCTCGGCGTCCGGCTCCGGCAGCCGCTCCACCACGCCGCCCTCCAGCAGCGAGCGGTAGATGGCGATCGCGGTGCGGATGTGCCGGCGCTGCGCGGCCTTGTCCTCGTGGTTGTCGGTCAGCAGCTTGCGCATCGCCTCGAAGGCGTTGCCCGGGCGGCCGATCACCGACAGCAGCATCGCGTGGCTCACCTTGAACCGGGAGACCAGCGGCTCCGGGTCGGCGGCGATCAGCTTGTCGAAGGTCTCCTCGGTCCAGCCGACGAAGCCCTCCGGCGCCTTCTTCCGCACCACCTTGCGCTTCTTCTTCGGGTCGTCCCCGGCCTTGGCGATCGCCTTGTCGTTCTCGATCACGTGCTCCGGCGCCTGGGCGACGACCTGGCCGACGGTGTCGAAGCCGGCCCGGCCGGCCCGGCCGGCGATCTGGTGGAACTCACGGGCGCGCAGGATGCGCACCCGCTGCCCGTCGTACTTCGACAGCGCCGTGAACAGCACCGTGCGGATCGGCACATTGACGCCGACGCCGAGGGTGTCGGTGCCGCAGATGACCTTCAACAGGCCCGCCTGGGCGAGGCGTTCGACCAGCCGGCGGTACTTCGGCAGCATGCCCGCGTGGTGCACGCCGATGCCGTGGCGCACGAAACGGGACAGGTTGCGGCCGAACTTGGTGGTGAAGCGGAAGTTGCCGATCAGCTCGGCGATGGCCTCCTTCTCCGCCTTCGAGCACATGTTGATGCTCATCAGCGACTGGGCCCGCTCCACCGCCTCCTTCTGGGTGAAGTGCACGACGTAGACCGGCGCCTGGCCGGTCTGCAGCAGCTCCTCCAGGGTGTCGTGCATCGAGGTGCGGCGGTACTCGTAGAACAGCGGCACCGGGCGGGTCGCGTTGCGCACCACCGTGGTCGGCCGGCCGGTGCGGCGGGTCAGGTCCTCCTCGAAGCGGCGGACGTCGCCGAGCGTCGCGGACATCAGCAGGAACTGCGCCTGCGGAAGCTCCAGCAGTGGGATCTGCCAGGCCCAGCCGCGGTCCGGCTCGGCGTAGAAGTGGAACTCGTCCATGACCACCTGGCCGATGTCGGCCCGGGTGCCGTCGCGCAGCGCGATCTGGGCGAGCACCTCGGCGGTGCAGCAGATGATCGGCGCGGTCGGGTTCACGCTCGCGTCGCCGGTCATCATGCCGACCTGCTCGGTGCCGAACATCTTCACCAGGTCGAAGAACTTCTCCGAGACCAGCGCCTTGATCGGGGCGGTGTAGAAGGTCCGCTGCCCCTCCGCCAGCGCGGCGAAGTGCGCCCCCGCCGCCACCAGGCTCTTGCCCGACCCGGTCGGCGTCGCGAGGATCACGTTGTTCCCCGACACCAGCTCGATCAGCGCCTCCTCCTGCGCCGGGTAGAGCGTGATCCCCCGCTCCTCCGCCCAGGCTGCGAACGTCTCGTACAGCGCGTCGGGGGTGGCGGGCTTCGGCATCAGATCAAGGAGGGTCACCCGGCTATCTTGCCTGCTCGCCGCCACCCCGGGCAAAGCCCGGAGCCGAGGGGAGCGGGCCGCCGGAGTGTGGCGGGCACCCGTCCGCCCGGCCGCGGGTCTTCGTCGTCCGGGCCGGCGCCCTCCACACCTACTGGCTCCAGGCGGACGGCAGCCGGGGCGGACCGGTGCGGGCGGGCGGCCGGCACCGGGCATCGCCGTCGGCATCGACGGCTGCGTCCGCTACCTCACCGGCACGACGGCCACCACCTTCGGCGACCGGCAGACCCCGTCGCTCTGACGGCTGCCCCTGACCCCCCCCGGACGTCAGGAACCGATGCGGGGGGCGGTACCGGCCAGCGTCACGGGGTTCCGGCACTCGTACGCGGTCGCGGCAGCCCGGCCGATCTTGAGGGCGATGTCCGCGTAGGCCTGATGTGCCTTGCCGAGGGTGGCGCCGTGGACGACGTCCCCGGAGACCAGGACGCCGATGTACTTCGGCGGGGGCTGGTCGCCGTCGTCCTTCGGGGCGTCGTAGTCGCACGGAACGTAGAGCCGAACCGCCGCGTTTCCGGGGACGATCCTGCTGGCCGTGATCCACCCGGTCGTGCCGGAGCCGAAGTCGAGCGGGATGACCGATCCGCCGCCGGCGTCGTTCTTCCGGTCGGCGTCGATCCGGTCGTGCGCCGGTCGGACGTCCGCGTCGAGCAGGATGGTCCCGCCGGGCCAGGAGACGAGGCACCGGGAGTCGCGGCTCCCCGACGCGGGCTTCGCGGGGGTGGCGATCTCGCGGGACGGCTTGGGCTCGGTGGCCTTCCCGTCCGTGCCCGCGAGCGGCTTCAGGTCGTTCGCACCGAGCACCCCCCAGCACGCGCTCCGTGGCAGCTCCACCGACTGCCAGGGTTTCCAGGCCCACAGCCCGCCGCCCACCGCCGCGACCACGGCGAGGGCGACGACTGCGTGCCAGGGGCGGACCCGGGACCGGCGCGGGGGCGGGTCGTCCGGGGACGGCGGGATGATGTGGGCGACGTCGGCCATTCCTCAGCGCTCTCGGTCGTGGCAGGTGGTGGGCTCGGGCGGTCAGCTCTTGGGGTAGACCGTGTCGTACGAGGTCTTGCCGCTGCTGTAGCCGGTGTTCTCCTCCTGGGCGGCTCGGCGGGCCACGTCGTTGATGTAGTTCGGGTCGGCGCCGGCAATGCGGCCGGCCTCGCGGACGGCGTCGATGATCGCCTGCTGGGACTTGAGCTCGGCCGACTCCTTCGCGGACCCGGCCTCGTCGCTGGCGTCGTTGTGGGTGTCCACCTTGTAGCCGTTGGCGACGTCGTCCATGATCTGGTTGACCACGCTGTCGACGCCCTCACCGATCAGGGGCGCGCGCTCCTTGAGCGCGTCGCCGGCGAAGGACCAGATCTGGCCGGCGATCTCCCTCTTGGTGTCGATGGCGGCGTTGAACTCGGCGTCGCCGGCGGAGTGCTTCTGGTAGACCGCGTCGACCATCGCGCTGGTGATCAGGCCGTTGACCTGCCCGGCCGGCTTGGCGATGTTCTCGACCGCCACCGCCAGGTCCTTGTGCAACTCGGGGTGGGCCAGCACGTCCTGGATCTGGGCCGTGGTGTAGGCCTGCTGCCCTGCCGCGATCGTGGCGTAGGCGTCCGGGTCCTGGCCGAGTGTGCCGAGCAGGCGCCCGACCTGGCTCTGCTTGAAGAGGTGGGAGTCGGCTCCCGCCCCTTCCAGGGCGCCCTGGAAGGGGCCGATGTAGTTGGCGGTCATGTTCCCGAGGCTGCCGTTGAGGTTCGCGAACAGGCCGCCCTTGAGCAGGGCCGGGCCGTCCTTGGTGCCGAACCTCTCCACCACGTGGGACATGATGTCGTTCGTGCGGTATCCCCCCGTTTGCGCCGGCGCTAGCTGCCGGTGCCCTGCGGCTTGTTGAAGTTGGCCTGGATGTCCGAGTCGGTCTTGCTGTAACTCTGGCCCGTGGTCTGCAGGTTGGTGCCGATGTCGCCGACGGTGGTCTGCAGTCCGCCGGACTGGCTGGTCCAGGTGCCCCAGGCGGCGGTGAGCGCGCCGCCGAGGTTCCAGCCCTTGAGGGAGCCGGCCGCCGCGTTGACGTGCTCGCCGGGCTGGTCGCACTCGGTCTTGACGGCGTCCCGCAGGGCGAGGGCGTTCTGTGCGGCCTGCTGGAGCACGCCGGCGTTCACGGCGATGGTCTTGCCGCCGCCCGCCGGGTTCAACGAGACCGGTGCGGAGTTGGCCCCGGCGAGGTCCGGGAACTGCTTCTTCGCCTCTTCGGTCAGATTGCCCTTGTCGTCAAAGAGCCACGGATTCATGCGACGCTCGAATTCGAGGGCGGTCATTGTTTTGCCCCCCGGATAAAGATCGGCATGGATCGTACTATTTTTACGGCGAGGATTCGGTGAATTGAATACTGACATCCCGTTGACACCTGGTGAACCGCCACAAGGACAACCCGTCCGCACTGTGCCGATCCGCACATTGCCCCGCACGCGGAGGCATGCCAGAGTGCCGAGCATGAACCATCCGCTCGCGGCCGAGCCGCGCCCCGCCGCCACCGGCCTCGCCCCCGCTCCCGCGCGCGTCTTCGACTGGCTCGACGAGACCGCCGTGATGCGCGCGGAGGCAGGGCTGAGGCGGACGCTGCGCAGCCGGGCGGCGGACGACGCGGTGCTGGACCTCGCCGGCAACGACTACCTGGGGCTGACCAGGCACCCGGTGGTCACCCGGGCCGCCGCGGACGCCGCGCTGCGCTGGGGCGGAGGTTCGACGGGCTCGCGGCTGGTGACGGGGACGACGGCCCTGCACACCGAACTCGAGGAGGAGCTGGCCGAGTTCTGCGGGGCGGAGGCCGCGCTGGTGTTCTCCTCCGGCTACACGGCCAACCTCGCGGCGCTGACGGCGCTCACCGACCCTGACACCCTGATCGTCTCCGACGCCTACAACCACGCCTCGCTGATCGACGGCTGCCGGCTCTCCCGCGCCGACGTCCACCGGGCCCCGCACAGCGCCCCGGCGGCCGTCGCCGAGGCGCTCGCCGGGCGGACGCAGCCGCGGGCGCTGGTGGTCACCGACTCGGTGTTCTCGGTGGACGGCGACGCGGCCCCGCTGCCCGGGCTGTCGGAAGCCGTCCGCGCGCACGGCGCCGCGCTGCTGGTGGACGACGCGCACGGGCTGGGCGTGCTCGGCCCCGGGGGCACCGGGGCGCTCGCGGCGGCCGGCCTCGCCGGGCAGCCGGACGTCGTGGCCACCGCCACCCTCTCCAAGTCGCTCGGCTCGCAGGGCGGCGTCGTCCTCGGCCCGCGCCGGGTGATCCGGCACCTCACCGAGACCGCCCGCACCTTCATCTTCGACACCGGTCTCGCCCCGGCCGCCGCCGGTGCCGCCCTCGCCGCCCTGCGGCTGCTGCGCGCCGAGCCGGCCCGCGCCGAGCGCGCCCGCGAGGTCGCCCGCACCCTGGCCCGGCAGCTCACCGCCGCCGGCCTGCACAGCTGCGAGCCCGAGGCCGCGGTCGTCTCCGTGCGCGCCCCGGGGCCGGAGGCCGCCGTCGCCTGGGCCGCCGACTGCCTGCGTGCGGGCCTCGCCGTCGGCTGCTTCCGCCCGCCGTCCGTCCCGGACGGCATCTCCCGGCTGCGGCTCACCGCCCGGGGAGATCTGACGGACGGTCAGATCGCCGAAGCCGTCCGCGTCGTCGCCGAGCTGGCCCCGCCCGGCGCGCGGGCCTGAGGGTCCGCAGCGAAGGGGACGGCTGCTACGTCTTCTTCGCCCGGCTCGGCTGGACCCGGGGCGGCTCGCCCTTCGCCTTGGGGTGGTCGGGCGGGTAGGGGAGTTCGCCGAGGCCCTCGTCGTGGAGCTGCTTCTCGTAGAGCTCCAGCAGGGGCTCCAGGCGGAACGCGTGCTGCTCCATCTCGGCGTTCGGATCGCCGAGTTCGGCGAAGCGGGCCGGGACGGTGCGCAGGTCGAAGTCCTCGGGGGCGGCGTCGTCGAGCTCCTCCCAGCGCAGCGGGGCGGAGGCGGTGGCGCGGGCGCGGGCGCGCAGCGAGTAGGCGGAGGCGATGGTGCGGTCGCGGGCCATCTGGTTGTAGTCGACGAAGATCCGCTCGCCGCGTTCCTCCTTCCACCAGGAGGTGGTGACCTTCCCGGGCATCCGCTGCTCCAGCACCCGGCCGAGCGCGATCACGGCGTGCCGTCCGTCGGTGAAGGTCCACTCGGGCGCGAGCGGCACGTAGACGTGCAGTCCGCGCCCGCCGGAGGACTTGGGCCAGCCGCGCAGCCCGTACTCCTCCAGCAGGGCGCGCAGTTCGTGGGCGGCGCGGACGGCGTCGTGGAAGTCGGTGCCGGGCTGCGGGTCGAGGTCGATCCGCAGCTCGTCCACGTGGCCGGTGTCGGAGCGGCGGACCGGCCAGGGGTGGAAGGTGAGGCAGCCCAGGTTGGCCGCCCACAGCACGGCGGCCGGCTCGGTGGGGCAGATCTCGTCGGCGGAGCGGCCGCTGGGGAACTCGATCCGGGCGGTGGGCAGCCACTCCGGCAGGCCCTTGGGTGCTCGCTTCTGGTAGAAGAACTCGCCGTCCACCCCGTCCGGGAAGCGCTGCAGGGTGGTCGGCCGGTCGCGCAGCCCGCGCAGCACTCCGTCGGCGACGGACAGGTAGTACTGCGCGACGTCCAGCTTGGTGAAGCCGCGCTCGGGGTAGTACACCTTGTCCGGGTTCGACAGCCGGACGGTGCGCCCGGCGACTTCCAGTTCCACGGCTGAGCCCATGCCCCTCACGCTAAGCGCGGTACGCCCGGCGCGCGCCCCGAGGCGAACCGGGCGAGGATCGGTCGCATGGACCTGCCCGTGATGCCACCGGTGGCGCCGATGCTCGCCAAGTCGGTGGCCCAGATCCCGCCCGGGATGCAGTACGAGGCCAAGTGGGACGGCTTCCGTTCGATCGTGTTCCGCGACGGCGACGAGGTGGAGCTCGGCAGCCGCACCGGCAAGCCGCTGACCAGGTACTTCCCCGAGTTGGTCGAGGCGTTCGGGCGGGAGCTGCCGCCGCGCTGCGTGCTGGACGGCGAGGTGGTGATCGCCCGGGAGGGGCGGCTGCGCTTCGAGGAACTGCTGGAGCGCATCCACCCCGCCGCGAGCCGGGTGAAGCTGCTCGCCGAGCGGACCCCGGCCTCCTTCGTCGCCTTCGACCTGCTCGCCCTCGGCGACGAGAGCCTGCTGGACGAGCCGCTGTCGGTACGCCGCCCGGCCCTGGAGGCCGCGCTCGCCGACGCCGCCGACCCGGTGTTCACCGCCCCCGCCGCCACCGACCTCGACCTCGCCCGGACCTGGTTCGCCGAGTTCGAGGGCGCCGGGCTGGACGGGGTGGTCGCCAAGCCGCTGGACCAGCCGTACCGGCCGGGGGAGCGGACCATGTACAAGATCAAGCACGAGCGCACCGCCGACTGCGTGGTGGCCGGCTACCGCGAGCACAAGAGCGGCCCGGTGGTCGGCTCGCTGCTGCTCGGCATCTTCGACGACGACGGCAGGCTCCAGCACGTCGGCGTCTGCGCCGCCTTCTCGATGGCCCGCCGCCGCGAACTCGCCGAGGAGCTGGCCCCGTTGCGGATGGCGGACGTCTCCGGGCACCCCTGGGGCGCCTGGGCGGACGAGGCCGCGCACGCCGGGGGCCGGCTGCCGGGCGCCGTCAGCCGCTGGACCGGCGGCAAGGACCTCTCCTGGATCGCGCTGCGCCCCGAGCGGGTGGTCGAGGTCGCGTACGACCACATGGAGGGCACCCGGTTCCGGCACACCGCGCAGTTCCGCCGCTGGCGGCCGGACCGCACGCCGGAGAGCTGCACCTACGCGCAGTTGGAGGAGCCGGTCTCGTACGACCTCGGCAGGCTGCTGGGGATCTGACGTGCTGGGGGCCCGACGCGATGCCGACGTTCCGCCGACGCACTGTCGGTGGAACGTCGGCGAAACGCTCGGAACGTGCTTCAGGAGAGGTGCAGCGTGGCGGTGCTGGTGGGCGAGGCCGTGGGGGACGGGGTCGGCGTGGCCATCGGACTCGGCGACGGCGAGGCGGTGGGCGACTCCGGCGGCGAGGTCGTCGGCGACGTGGTCGGCGAGGGGGAGCCCGTCGGTGAGGGGGAGCCCGTCGGTGAGCCCGTCGGTGAGGGGGAGGCCGTCGGCGAGCCCGTGGTGGGCGCGGTGGGCAGCGTGTAGACGTTGTTCGGCGAGACGATCTGGGTGATCGCCCGGGC
Organism: Kitasatospora sp. NPDC001095; assembly: GCF_053598615.1. NCBI lineage: Bacteria > Bacillati > Actinomycetota > Actinomycetes > Kitasatosporales > Streptomycetaceae > Kitasatospora > Kitasatospora sp. NPDC001095. The sequence goes on from NZ_JBSFKQ010000068.1 coordinate 32,843, forward strand.
CACGAGCGTCGAGGGTTCCGAACCGTCGTGGGCGATGTCGGTGTTGAGCAGGACGACCAGGCCGGCCTTCGCCTCCGGCAGGTGGAGCACCACGGCCTCGTACCCGGGCAGCGAGCCGTTGTGGCCGATCCAGCCGTGGGTGGTGAACACCCCGAAGCCGTAGCCCAGGTCGGGGGTGTCTCCGGCGGGCTTGAACTTCAGCCGCTCCGCCTGGGTGGCGGGCTTGAGCAGTGGCTCGCCGGTGGCCAGCACCTTCGACCAGGTCTGCAGGTCCGCGAGGTCGGAGATGGCGGCGCCGGCCGCCCAACCCCAGGACGGGTTCCAGGTGGTGGAGTCCTCGACGGAGCCGCTGGCCGTCTGGTTGGTGTAGCCGTGGGCGTGCGGGTCGGGGAAGGTCGCGTCGGTCGGCAGGCTGGTCTTGGTGAGCCCGGCCGGGGCGAACACCTGCTGGTCCAGGAAGTCCTGGAGCGGCTGCCCGCCGACCTTCTCGACCACCAGGCCGAGCAGGATCAGGTTGGTGTTGGAGTACTCGAACTTGGCGTCCGGCGCGAAGTTCGCCGGGTGCTTGAACGCGAACCCGAGCAACTGGTCCGGGGTGAAGGGCCCGTTCGGGTCGTTGAAGACCGCGTTCCGGAAGTCGGAGTCCAGGGTGTAGTCGAACAGGCCGCTGCGCATCTCGCCGAGCTGACGCAGGGTGATGCCGTCGCCGCCGGGCACGTTCGGGACGTACTTGGAGATCGAGTCGTCCAGGCCGAGCTTGCCCTGGTCGACGAGCCGCAGGATGCCGGTGGTCGTGAAGGTCTTGGTCACGCTGCCGACCCGCATGTACAGGTCGGGCGACATCGGCGTCCCGGCGTCCTTGTTGGCGACGCCGAAGGTGCGCTGGTAGCTGCCGTCGGGGGTGGTGTAGCCGACGATCACCCCGGGGATGGCGGCCTCGCTCATCACCTGGTTGATCGCGGTGTCCAGCCGGCTCATGACGTCCGGGGTGAGCGCCACCACTCCGCCGGTGGGGCTGCCGGTCGGCGTGGCGGTCGGGCTGAGCGCGGCCGGCTCGGCGGTGACCGCCGGACCGGCCTGCGCGGGCGACGAGTCCCCGGAGCAGGCGGAGACGGCGAGCAGGCCGCTCAGCGCGAGGGCGGCGGAGGCCGCCCGTACGGACCTGGGCACGGCCGGACGCGGAGAGCGGGGTACCCGTACGGAGCGGGGAACGGCCGGTCGGGGCCGTCGGGTGTCGGTCATCGGCGCAGGCGCCTCTCTGGGGCGGGCGGCCCCTTGGCGACGAAGGGCCCCGGAGCGCGGCTCGGCCGGGCCGGAGCACTGCTCCACGGGGCCGCGGGGGAGCGTCGCCACCGTAAGCACCGCCGCCGTCCGGCCGCGCGCGGGTCCGTGCCCGGCTGGACCGAACGGGAGCACCGTCAGCCGAGTGCCCCGCCCGGCTGGCGGTCCGCCGTCACCCGCCCCGGGGCCGTGGTCGGGCCCCGCCGGAGTCACGCCCGCCGCCTCCGCGCTCGGCCGGACGGGTGAGCACCGGCATGCCGCACCGGCCTGCGAGCGCGGCTCGGGCACGATCGTTCAGCCCAGCTGTGGCCGCCCTTAAGAATTCCTCGATGGACCGCGCCCCCTTCGACCAGGCAGATTGCTGCCTGCCCGGAGCGCGCCCCGTCAGGAGCGGCCGAACCGGGCCCCCTCGGCCTGCCCCCGCACCCGCAGGCCGTTCCACCCGCACGTCAGGAGCCGCCGTGAAGGCACTCGTCAAGCAGCAGGCCGAGCCCGGGCTCTGGCTGATGGACGTCCCCATGCCCGAGATCGGCCCCGGCGAGGTGCTGATCAAGGTGCTGCGGACCGGCATCTGCGGCACCGACCTGCACATCCGCAAGTGGGACGGCTGGGCCCAGCAGACCATCAGGACCCCGCTGGTGCTGGGCCACGAGTTCGTCGGCGAGGTCGCCGAGATCGGCGCCGGCGTCGCGGACGTCGCGGTCGGCGACCTGGTCAGCGGCGAGGGCCACCTGGTCTGCGGCAAGTGCCGCAACTGCCTGGCCGGCCGCCGCCACCTGTGCCGCAACACCGTCGGCCTGGGCGTCAACCGCGACGGCGCCTTCGCCGAGTACGTGGCCCTGCCCGCCTCCAACGTCTGGGTGCACCGGGTGCCGGTCGACCTGGACGTGGCCGCGATCTTCGACCCGTTCGGCAACGCCGTGCACACCGCGCTGTCCTTCCCGCTGGTCGGCGAGGACGTGCTGGTCACCGGCGCCGGCCCGATCGGCATCATGGCCGCCGCCGTCGCCAAGCACGCCGGCGCCCGCAACGTGATGATCACCGACGTCTCCTCGTACCGCCTCGACCTGGCCCGCGAGGTCGGCGTGACGCTGGCGCTGGACGTCTCCCAGCACACCATCGAGGAGGGCCAGCAGAAGCTCGGCCTGCGCGAGGGCTTCGACGTCGGCCTGGAGATGTCCGGCCGCCCCGAGGCGATGCAGTCGATGATCGCCAACATGACCCACGGCGGGAAGATCGCCATGCTCGGCCTGCCCGCCGAGCAGTTCCCGGTGGACTGGGCCTCGATCGTCACCTCGATGATCACCATCAAGGGCATCTACGGCCGCGAGATGTTCGAGACCTGGTACGCGATGTCCGTGCTGCTGGAGGGTGGTCTGGACCTCAGCCCGGTGATCACCGGCCGCTACGCCGCCACCGACTTCGAGGCCGCCTTCGACGACGCCGCGAGCGGCAACTGCGGCAAGATCATCCTCGACTGGACCGCCTGAGCCACCCCGCCGACGCAAAAGGAGCCTGCTGTGTTCGACAACGTGCGCGCCGACATCGCCACGACCCTCGACGAGATCCGCGAGGCCGGCCTGTTCAAGCCCGAGCGGGTGATCGGATCCCCGCAGAGCGCCGCGGTCACCGTGACCGCCGGCGGCCGCCCGGGCGAGGTGCTGAACTTCTGCGCCAACAACTACCTGGGCCTCGCCGACCACCCCGAGGTGCTCGCCGCCGCCAAGGACGCCCTGGACCGCTGGGGCTACGGGATGGCCTCGGTCCGCTTCATCTGCGGCACCCAGGACGTCCACAAGGAGCTGGAGGACCGCCTCTCGGCCTTCCTCGGCCAGGAGGACACGATCCTCTACTCCTCCTGCTTCGACGCCAACGGCGGTGTCTTCGAGACCCTGCTGGACGACCGCGACGCCGTCATCTCCGACGCGCTGAACCACGCCAGCATCATCGACGGCATCCGGCTCAGCAAGGCCCGCCGCCACCGCTACGCCAACCGCGACCTCGCCGACCTGGAGAAGCAGCTCCAGGACACCCAGGACGCCCGCCGCCGCCTGATCGTCACCGACGGCGTGTTCTCCATGGACGGCTACGTCGCCCCGCTGCGCGAGATCTGCGACCTGGCCGACCGCTATGACGCCATGGTCATGGTGGACGACTCGCACGCCGTCGGCTTCGTCGGCGCGGGCGGCCGCGGCACCCCCGAACTGCACGGCGTGATGGACCGCGTGGACATCATCACCGGCACCCTCGGCAAGGCGCTCGGCGGCGCCTCCGGCGGCTACGTCTCCGCCCGGCGGGAGATCGTCGCCCTGCTGCGCCAGCGCTCCCGCCCGTACCTGTTCTCCAACTCGCTGGCCCCGGTGATCGCGGCCGCCTCGCTCAAGGTGCTCGACCTGGTCGAGAAGTCCAACGAGCTGCGCGAGCGGCTGGCGGCCAACACCGCGCTGTTCCGGACGAGGATGACCGAGGCCGGGTTCGAGATCCTTCCCGGCGACCACCCGATCGCCCCGGTGATGATCGGCGACGCGGCCGAGGCCGGCCGGCTCGCCGAACTGCTGCTGGAGCGCGGCGTGTACGTGATCGGCTTCTCCTACCCGGTGGTGCCGCACGGCCAGGCCCGGATCCGGGTGCAGCTGTCCGCGGCGCACTCCACCGAGGACGTCGAGCGCGCCGTCGCGGCCTTCGTGGACGCGCGCGCCGCGCTGGGGGAGTAACCCCGCCCCAGGCTGCCCGCGGGCCGGACCGCTCGGAACCGGACCGGCCCGCGGGCTCACAACTGCC
>NZ_JBSFKQ010000069.1:0-34879 GCF_053598615.1 Kitasatospora sp. NPDC001095
GCCGTCGGCCACACCGACTCCGACTACGCCACCACCCTGGAGGCGATCGAGGCCGGCGCCACCGTCGCCACCCACCTGTTCAACGCCATGCCCGGCATCGCCCACCGCGCCCCCGGCCCGATCGTGGCCCTGCTGGAGGACGAGCGGGTCACCGTCGAACTGATCAACGACGGCGTCCACCTGCACCCCTCCGTCCTCGACCTCGCCTACGGCACCGCCGGCCCCTCCCGCGTCGCCCTGATCACCGACGCCATGGGCGCGGCCGGCATGGGCGACGGCCGCTACCCGCTCGGCCCGCTCCAGGTCGACGTCAAGGACGGGGTCGCGATGCTCCCGGACGGCAGCTCCATCGCGGGATCGACCCTCACTCTGGACCAGGTGTTCCGGAGAGCGCTCACCGTCGGGAGGTTGACGCTCGGCCAGGCCGTCGAGTCACTGTCCGCCACCCCGGCCCGGCTGCTCGGCCTGAGCGACTCGATCGGCTCGCTGGAGGCCGGCAAGCTCGCCGACCTCGTCGTGGTCGACTCCGAGAGCTACGACCTGGTCGCCGTGATGCGCCGCGGCCGCTGGGTCCCCGGCGGCGAGAGGTTCTCCACCGTCGGGCCCGCCTGAACGACGCCGACGGCCGCCCTCCCCCTGCGGGGACGGGCGGCCGCGGCACTGCCGGGTTCAAGGCGCGGCGACCACCGGACGCGGCACCGTCAGCACCCCGAGCAGGTGGGTCACCTCGCGGGCCACCGCCTCCCGACCGGCCCCCAGGTAGACCCGGGTGTCGACCAGGGCGGCATCGGCCGTGAGGCGGCCGCGGACCGCCGCGGTGAACGCCTTGTTGAGATGGGTGGCGATGTTGACCTTCGTCATACCGTGGGCGACCGCCGCCGCCAGGGTCTCGTCCGACGCCCCCGAGGAGCCGTGCAGCACGAGCGGTACCGGCACGGCCGCGCGCAGGGCGGCGATCAGGTCGAGGTCCAGGCTCGCCGTGCGGGTGAGCATGGCGTGCGAGGTGCCGACGGCGACGGCCAGCGCGTCGACCCCGGTGCGGGCGGTGAAATCGGCCGCCTCGGCCGGGTCGGTCCGGGCGCCCGGCGCGTGCACGCCGTCCTTGCCGCCGACCTCGCCGAGCTCCGCCTCCACCCAGACGCCCGAGGCGTGGCACAACCCCACCACCTCGGCCGTGGCCCGCACGTTCTCCGCGTACGGCAGCACCGAGGCGTCGAACATCACCGACCCGAAGCCGAGCCGGACCGCCTCCGCCACCAGGGCCGGCTCGGTGGCGTGGTCCAGGTGGACGGCCACCGGCACGGCCGCCGCCCGGGCCACCGCGAGCGCCGCCGTCCCGACGGGCGCCAGGCCGCCGTGGTAGCGCACCGCGTTCTCGCTGATCTGCAGGACCACCGGCGCGCCCACGGCCTCGGCTCCGGTGACGATGGCCTCGGCGTGTTCGAGCTGGACGACGTTGAACGCGCCGACGCCGTGACCGCCGTGGGCGGCCGGCGTGACGATCTCCCCGGTTCCGACTAGGGGCATGCTTCTCCTTGAGTGTGCGTCGGGTCGAAGTCCTCGACCCGGTCGAGCTCCTCGGTCCGGACGAGGGCGAGCAGGCGCTCGTGGGCCTCCGCGTCGAAGCGACCGGCCTGCGGGGCGAGGACGGTGGCGGCGGACAGGGCCACGGCGCGGCGCAGCCGCTCGGGCCACGGCAGTCCGCCGGCCAGGCCGACGGCGAGGGCCGCGACCACCGAGTCACCGGCCCCAGTCGGGTTGCCGGAGACGGCGCCCGGCGGGCGGGCGCGCCAGCGGCCCTCGGGGGTCAGGGCGAGCAGGCCGTCCGGGCCGAGCGAGGCGACCACGGCCTCGGCGCCGGCTTCGCGCAGCCGTCGCGCGCCCCCGGCCGGGTCCGGGCAGCCGGTCGCGGCGGCCAGCTCGTGGGCGTTGGGCTTCACCACGGCCGGTCGGGCGGGCAGGGCCCGCAGCAGCGCGGGGCCGTCTGCGTCCAGCACGGCCGGGACGCCGTGGGCGCGGGCCCGCTCGACGAGCCGCCGGTAGGCGTCCACCGGCAGCCCCGGCGGCAGGCTCCCGGAGAGCACGACGACCGAGGCGCCGGGCAGCAGGTGCTCGTAGTGGGCGAGGAAGCGCTGCCATTCCGACGGCGAGACGTCGGGCCCGGGTTCCAGGAGCATGGTGGTGTCCCGGTCGTCCGCCACGGCGATCGTCCGGCGGGTCTCCCCCGCCACCTCGACCAGTTCGTCCGGCAGCCCGGCCTCGGCGAGTTCCTCCCGGACGGCCCGGCCGGTCGGTCCGCCGACCAGACCGGTGACGGTCGCGGCGTGTCCGAGGGCGGCGAGCACCCGGGCGACGTTGATGCCCTTGCCGCCCGCCTGCCGGGTGACGCTGCGCACGCGGTTGCTCGCGTGCGGTCGGAGGTCCGCCAAACGGTAGGTGAGGTCGAGGGCGGCGTTGAGCGTGACGGTGAGGATCACCGGCCACCCCCCGCCAGCAGGCCCTGGGCGAGCAGGGCCGCGCCCAGGCTGCCCGCGCGGTGGCCCAGTTCGGCGGCCACCAGCTCCGGCGCCGGGCGGAACGGCAGCCGCTCGGCGAGCGCGGTCCGCAGCGGCGCCAGGTAGGCCTCGCCGGCCAGGACCAGTCCGCCGCCGATGACCAGGCGGTCCGGGTCGAGCAGCACGGTCAGGGCCGCCAGGCCGTCGGCCAGCGCCTCCACCGCCTCGGTCCAGATCCGGCGGGCCACGCGGTCGCCCGAGGCCGCGCGGGAGCGGACGTCCTCGGCGCTCGCGGTGGCGTCCCCGGTGGCCCGGCGGTAGCGGCGGGCGATCGCCGAGGCGGAGGCCAGCGTCTCGACGCAGCCGCGGTTGCCGCACACGCACGGCTCGCCGCCGGGGCGCACCACCAGGTGGCCCAGCTCGCCCGCGAAGCCCCGGCTGCCCGCGAACGCCCGTCCGCCGAGCACCAGCGCGGCGGCGATCCCGGTGCCGACCGGGACGAAGGCGAAGGCGTCGCAGCCGCGCCCCGCCCCCAGCCGGCTCTCCGCCAGCCCGCCGGCCCGGACGTCGTGCCCGAAGGCCACCGGGAGGTCCAGGTGCTCCTCGGCCCGGCTGCGCACCGGCAGGTCGCGCCAGCCGAGGTTGGCGGCGAGGACGGCGGTGCCGCTGGTCTCGTCCACCAGGCCGGGGACGGCGATCCCGGCGGCCCGCGGTGGCGCTCCCCGGCGGACGGCGCGGGCCCTCAGGTCGTCCGCGCACCGCAGCACGGTGTCGAGGACGGCGTCCGGCCCGCGCTCGGCCCGGGTGGGCCACTGCTCGGACTCGACCGGCTCGCCGCCGTCGACCACGACGCCCTTGATGCGGGTGCCGCCGACGTCCAGCGCGATGACACTGCCCGGAGCCCCTCCTGCGGTCGCCCCTCCTGCGGTCGGGGTCACGACCCGTCCAGCACGATCGAGCGGGTCAGGTGGCGCGGCCGGTCGGGGTCGAGGCCCTGGCCGGCGGCCAGCCCGACGGCCAGGCGCTGCGCCCGGATCAGGTCCGCCAGCGGGTCGAGGTCGGACACCGAGACCTGCGCGCCGGTCCGCTCGATCTGCGGCACCAGACCGGCCGGCGGGGCGCCGAGGAACCACACCACGCTGCCGGGGCCGCTGACGCTGATCGGCCCGTGCCGGTACTCCATGGCCGGGTAGGACTCCGTCCAGGAGGAGGACGCCTCGCGGACCTTGAGCGCCGCCTCGTGGGCCACGCCGCAGGTCCAGCCGGCGCCGAGGAAGGTGAACTGCCCGGCGTCGAGCGCCCCTTCGGGCAGCGGGGCGGTCAGCGCCCGGCCCGCCTGCTCGGGCAGGTCCCGCGGTGCGGCACCCAGGTGGGCGCGCAGCAGGACGAGGGCGGTGGTGGCGAACCTGGTCTGCACGACGGACTTCTCGTCGGCGAACTCCAGCGCCACCACGTGCCGGGCGGTCTCGCCGACCGGGGTGGACGGGTCGCCGGTGATCGCGACCGTCGGGGTGTCCCGAGTGCGCGCCAGCGCGTCCAGCACCTCGGTGGTCGTGCCGGAGCGGGTGAGGGCCACCACCCGGTCGTAGCGCCGGGCCGCCGGGAACTCGGAGGCGGCGAACGCGTCGGTCTCCCCCAGCCCGAGGCTCTCGCGCAGCGCCGCGTAGGCCTGGGCGATGTACAGCGAGGTGCCGCAGCCGACGACCGCGACGCGCTCGCCGGGCTCGGGCAGGTGCTTCGGGACCAGGTCGAGGGCGCGCTGCCAGCACCCGGGCTGGCTCGCGATCTCTTCGTCCACGTGGGCCATGACGTCCTCCTGGGGTGTGGCGCACGTCCGTGCGCGGGCTGTCGGGGAGCAGAGGGGCCGGGTCCCGGGGGTGGCAGCCCCCGGGGCCCGGTGTCAGGCCCGTCCCGCCGGACGGGCCCGGGTCAGGCGAGCGACCACCGCTGCAGCGGTGAGCCGGTGTCCGGCTGCTGGGTCACCGGGGCGCCGTCGTCGGTCGAGGCGGTGGTGAGCAGCAGTCCGCTGCTCACCGAGGTGACGGTGTACGAGCCGTCGGCCGTCTGCCGGACCTTCCAGTGCTGGTTGGCGCCGCCGCTGCACGGCCACTGGATGATCCGGGCACCGGCGGTGGTGGAGCCGCCGTTGACGTCGGCGCACATCGACGAGAGGCCGTTGACCAGCTCGTAGGTGCCGTCCGGCTGGCGGCGGAACTGCCAGAGCTGGTTGGTGGCGCCGGACGCCGTCCAGGTGATCAGCCCGTTGCCGGCGGTGGTGCTGCCGTCCGCGTCGTCGAGGGCCTTGCCGCCCGTGGTCAGGGTGTGGTTCCCGCTGAGGTCCGGCTCGACCGTCCAGGTGAAGCCGGCCGAGGCGTTCGCGGTGCCGGAGGAGGCGGTGACGGTGACGGTGGAGGTCCCGGGGACGGTCGGGGTGCCGCTGATCAGGCCGGCGGGGCTGACGGAGAGCCCGGCGGGCAGGCCGGTCGCCCTGAAGGTGAGCGGCTTGCCGGCGCTGTCGGTGGCGTCGAGCTGCACCGAGACGGCCTGGCCCACGGTGCCGGACCGGTCGCCGGGGGTGGTGAGGACGACCGCCTCGGGGGCCGTCCCGGTCGGGGCGAAGGAGAGGGTCTGCTCGGCCGCCGTGCGGCCGGCGCCGACCGTGCTGCCGGTGGTGTCGCTCCAGGAGCGGGCGGGCGTGGTCTCGGCGAGCCGGCCGGAGGTGCCGGACATGCCGACCACCAGGCCGCTGTAACGGTTCACCAGCTGGAACCTGCCCTTGCCGGCCTTGCTGGGCAGGACGAACCACTGCTGCCCGACGGTGGCGTTCCCGCCGACGGCGGCGGTCGCGGTCAGCGCGGCGCCCCAGGCCCGGCCGGCCGTCGAGGCGGAGTCGACGCCCAGCAGTTGCCCGGTGGCGGCGTTGGCGATCCGGTAGGAGCCGTCGCCCTGGGCCAGGAACCGCCAGGACTCGCGGGCGGAGCCGCCGGGCTTGGCCGCGGAGGTGACCGCGGAGCCGCCGGCGGCCTGGGTGAGGACCCGGCCGTTGCCGCTCTGGATCCGGTAGGTCCTCGTCAGGTCGACCGGCGGGGCGGCGGGTGCGGAGGAGCCGATGGTGATGTCGGCGTACTCGCCGTCGGAGCCGGCGCAGGCGATGGAGCAGTACGAGCGGAAGGTCCTGCCGAGGACCGTGCCGCCGGTGCGGCCGGCCGGGTCGAGCATCCAGCGGTACCAGGAGCCGGAGGTGTAGCCGCTGCCGCTGTCGCCGATCAGGCTCCACTGCTGGGTGGCGAGGTCCTTGGTGGCGTAGAACTGCTGCGGGGCGGTGCCGGAGACCACCTCGGGCTCGCCGATGTACAGGCCCAGGTGGGCGTCGTAGGCGATGTTCATGATGAACAGCGGTGACTTGGGCGGGAGTCGGCCGGACTTGACCTGCTGGTCCACGGAGCCCGGAGTGCTCGGGCGGTAGTCGTTCGCGGGCGGGGTGTATCCGGTCGGCGCCGTCGGGGTGACCGGCACCATGTTGCTCTCCAGGCCGCCCCGGCCCGGCTGGGACCAGGTGCCGTCGTACCACTTCTGCCACGAGCCGGGCGCCATCTTCGCCGACATCGGGGCGCGCGCGACGTGGGCCAGGCCGCCGGTGGAGCCGCCGACGCCGGCCTTGGGGACGATCCGGGAGCCGTAGTAGACGTAGAAGTAGCCCGAGGCGGTGTCGACGAACAGGCGGGGGTCGCCGTCGCCGTAGTCGTAGGTCTGGTTGGGGAAGGCCGTGTCGTCGCCCCGGAGGGTGCTGTACGGGGAGGTGATGACGTGGTCCTTGATGGTCCAGGTCCGGCCCTGGTCGGTGGAGACGGCGTAGTCGATCGAGTCGTAGTGCAGGCCGTCGCCGAAGGGCTGGGGGGTGAACTCGTTGTGCACCAGCCCGTACCAGTCCCCGGTGTCCGGGTCGACCCAGACCCCGACCAGGTCGCAGAAGTTGCGCTGGGAGTAGCCGGAGCCCTGCGGCGCGTTGGTGGACTCCAGGCCGGTGGCGCTGTTGTTGCACCGCGCCGTGGTGTCGTTGTTCTTGTCGGTCGGGTCGGCGGGGTTGACGGCGTCGCTGATCGCGGCCGACCTGGTGGCGCTCTCGAAGTCCGCGCCGGTGTAGAAGCTCCACTCCCGGGGGTCCTTCGCGCCGTACAGCGAGTGGGACTGCTGGAAGTAGAACGTGCCGTCCTTGTCGGTGTAGACACTGGCGGGCGTGTCGTCGGGGTAGGCGTACGAGCCGGTCCCGCCGATCGAGACCGTGTACGTGGGGGAGGCCGGTTTGCCGGGGGCCGACGTGTCGGCGGGCGCCGGGGCGGCGGCCAGGGTGCCGGCGCCGAGCGCCGCCAGGGCGGCGGCGGCGAGGGCTCGGGCCCATCGGGTGGGTAGGGGTGACACTGGTACTCCTCTTCCGTGGCGGGGCGCACCGTTGCGCCCCTGCTGTGGGGTGCGGAACGGGAGAGTGGCCGTGGGGAGGCGGGCGGTCAGCCGTCAGCCATCCGGAAGTCGTACTGCGGCGGCACCGGTGTGCCGGGGTGGACGGCGAGCCAGAGGGTGTCCAGGGAGAGCTCGCCCTCGCGCATGGTGTCGACCTGGATGCCCTCGGCCAGCAGCCGCCGGACCCGGTCGTCGTCGCCGCGGGCGTGTGCCGCCTCCGCCTCGGCCAACCTGATCCGCCCGTGTGCCCGGTCGGCCGGGGCGAGCCCCTCGATCAGCGCGAGGGCCTCGGCGGGGCGCTCGGCGCGCCGCAGCGACTCCAGCACCTCGATGGTCAACTCCCGGAGATCCGGGCGGAGTCGGTGCGCCGAGCACAGGAGGTCGGCGGCCGCCGACCGGTCCGGGGTGAGGAAGGCGAGCGAGCGCAGCGCCCAGGGCGAGGCCTGGGCGGCGACGGAGCGTTCGAACGCCTCGCGGGCGGTCTCCCGCTCCCCGGCCGCCAGGCGCAGCAGCCCGAGCTGGTAGAGGGCGTGCCAGTCCGTGGCACTGCCCTCCAGCAGCAGCCGCCAGTGCGCCCCGGTGACCGGCTCGGCCGGCGGGTCGCAGACCGGGAGCGCGCCGGTCTTCAGGAGCTGCCGCCAGGGTTCCTGGGCGGCGGCCGGCTCGCCGAACGGCAGGAGCGGCGAGGCCGGCAGGGCTCCGGCCTCGATCTCCAGCGCGGCCCAGCCGTCGCCCTCGGCCAGTACCTCCTCGGGTGCGCCGAACTCGCCGGCCTGCGCGTCGGCCAGGTGAAGCTCCAGCGGTGGGAGCAGCTGGTCCAGGGCCTCACCGGCGGCTGCCCGGGCATCCTCCCAACTCCCGTGCACGGCCTCGGGATCGGCCTGCAGCAGCCCGTAGGCCTCGGTCCAGGACCAGGTGGCGCCGGCGGGCATCGGCAGGTGCTCCAGCTGGGTGCGGGCCAGGCCCGCCTGGATCTCCAGGTAGGCGGAGTCAGGGCCGGAGAGCCACTCCTGCCAGTGCCTGCCGCCGGTGCCGGTGCCCCAGCAGAACAGCTTGCGGCCGCGCAGCCGGGCGGTGGAGGTCTGGACGAGGCCGGTGCCGGTGCCGTCCAGGGCGGCGATCCAGGGGCGGCAGCCGGTGGGGAGGTCGAGGAAGTAGTCCGCGGCGCGCGCCACCCGGCCGGGGTAGCTGCGGTCGGCGCCGTCGACCTCCGGGAAGGGCACCCGGCGCAGGTCGCTGACGTAGTCGCAGTGGAAGGCGTGGTCGGCCGGGCCGAGGACGCGCACGTCCCGGTCCTCGGGCACGGCGATGTTGGACCACCAGTAGACCGGCGTCTCGGTCGGCGCGGGGTTGTGCACGGCGATGCGGACGTACAGCACCGGGGAGCCGGCGGGCAGCCAGGTGTCCATCCGCAGGACCAGGCGCCGCAGCCGTTCGAAGGCGTGCATCCGCAGGACCGGGGTGCCGTCGGGCGCGCTCACCCGGGCGGCGTGCAGCGGCTCGCAGGTCAGCGGCCAGTGCCCGGTGGCGCCGAGGTTCCACTCCACGCCGCCGGCCAGCCAGGCGTCCCGCAGGGCGAGGTTGGCGGGCTGGAGGATCCGGTTGCGGTGCAGCAGCTCCCGCCCGCTCGGCCGGTGGACCAGGGACCACAGCCGCCCGCCGAGGGAGGGCAGGAAGGTGGCTGTGAGGTGCTCGTTCTCCAGGACGACGCACGGGAGTTCGCGCTCGGCGCGGACGCGGTCGTACCCGCCCTGCCGGGTGTACGGGAGCAGGGTGCCGGGCACTCCGTACGCCAGGTTGCGGCGCATCTCGTCGTCGACCCCGGCGCCGGCGCCGGTCGGCCGGGGAAGGCCGTGCAGGATCGGCAGGGTGCCGCCGACCGGGTCGGGGGTGCCGTCGATGCGGAGCAGGTCGGTGCGCAGGGTCGAGGTCACTTGCCGATCCCAACTGTCATGCCCTGGATGATCCGCGAGCCCATCCAGGAGAAGAGCGCGATCATCGGGGCGAGGATGATGCAGACTCCGGCGAACATCGTGCCGAAGTCCAGGCCGTTGAACTGCTGTGCCGCGACGAACGAGGAGAGCGCCACCGGGAGGGTGGTCCTCCCCTGGCTGTTCGTCAGCACGAGGGCGAACAGGGTCTCGTTCCAGGCGGTGACGAACTGCAGGAGGAAGGCGGTGACCAGCCCGCCCCGGGCGACCGGCAGCACCACCTGGACGAAGGTACGCAGCGGGCCGGCGCCGTCCAGCACGGCGGCCTCCTCCAGCACGCCGGGGATGCCGCTGAAGAAGCCGGTCAGCAGGAAGACGGTGAACGGCATCGCCAGGCCGACGTAGACCAGCCCGAGGCCGAGGTCGCTGTCGGTCAGGTTCACCCGGGACAGGCCGACGAACAGCGGCACCACCAGGACCTGGCCGGGCACGCCGAGGCCCAGGGCGAAGGTCATCGTCAGCGCCGAGGAGGTCCGCGAGCGGCGCCGGGCGAGGGCGTAGGCGCAGGGGGCGGCGAGGGCGACGGCGACCACGGAGGAGAGGCCGGCGGTGAGGACGCTGTTGAGGGCCGCCTGGGCGAAGCCGCCCTCGTCGAGCGCGGTGGCGTAGTTGTCGGTCTTCGGGCTGGTCGGCAGGCCGAAGCCGTGCTGCAGGATGTCGGGGCCGCTGCGCAGCGAGGTCAGCAGGATCCACAGGAGCAGCAGCAGGTCGGCGGCGACGACGATCCAGACGGCTGTCGTACCGATCCTGCTCGCGAGTCCGGCGGCTCGGTTTCTGCGTCGCACGGGTGGTGGCCTTTCCGGTTGCGGGGTGGGGGCCGGGCGGCAGCAGGGTGGGCGCTCGGACGCGCCCGGTCAGTACTCGATCGGCTCGCGGCGCAGCAGGCGGCGCAGCACGACGGTGATCAGGGTGACCATGACCAGGCTGACGATCGCGGCGGCGGTGGCCATGCCCAGCCGGGGGACGGTGCCCTGCGGGAAGGCCTCGGCGTACACGTACACGGCGGTGTTCCAACTGCTCACCGGCGGATAGGCGTTGGTACTGCCGCCGTAGAGCAGGATCAGTTCGAAGATCTTCACCGAGCTGACGGTCCACAGCACCGCGCAGACCGCGATGACGTCCCAGGCGCACGGCAGGGTGATGTGCCGGAAGCGCTGGAAGGGGCCGGCGCCGTCGAGTTCGGCCGCCTCGTAGAGGTAGTCGGGGATCTGGTCGACCGCCGCCATGATGATGGAGGTGTAGTAGCCGGTCGCCGTCCAGACCAGGGTGCCCAGGACCATCGGGAGCAGGTTGTCCGTCGACAGCCACTTGGGCGGCGTGGTCACCCCGAACAGCTTCAGCGCCTGGTTCACCGGGCCGGTGGGCGAGAACAGGAACCCGGCCGCGATGCCGAAGACCATGCCGTTGACCAGCGAGGGGAAGAACAGCACCGACCGGGCGAAGAGCCTGGCCCGTATCTCGCGCAGCACCAGGGTCAGCGCGAAGCTGAGCACGAAGGTGATCGTGCCGCCGATGACCATCAGTTCGAGCGTGTTGAACAGGGAGGTGCGGAACCTCGGGTCGCGGAACAGCAGGGTGTAGTTCTGCAGGCCGCGCCAGTCCATCTCGCCCATGCCGTCCCACTTGTACAGGCTGGTCCACAGGGCGTAGCCGACCGGGGCGACGAACAGCACCGCATACACGATCAGCGCGGGCGCGGTGAACGGCCAGAACACCCGGCGGCGCCGGCGCTCCAGCGGGCCGGCGCCGGGACGTGCGGCGCGCTCGGGCCGGCCCCGGTCGGCGTCCGTCCGGGGCGGGTTGTCGATCGTCGTCGCCACCGTCAGCCCTGCGTCTGCCAGTAGGTGGCCTGGTCGGCCTTGCACTTGGCGACGAACTGGGCGGCCGTGGTCCTGCCGTGCCAGAGGTCCAGGTAGTTCTCGTTCAGGACCTTGGGCAGCCAGCTGCCGCCGACGCCGTCGAAGCTGAGGCGCAGCGTCGGGGCTTCGAGGCTCTTCTGGACGTCGGCCAGTTCGGCCGGGGCCGGGATGTCGGTGCGCGGGGTGATGTTCAGCGCGGTGGTGGAGATCCCGGACAGGTGCTTCTTCTGCAGGAAGAAGGCGATGAACTTCTGCGCGGCGGCGGCGTTCTTGGCGCGCTTGGGGATCGCGAAGCCGAACAGGCCGGCGTCCGGGGCCTTCGCGGTGGGCGGCAGGATCGCGGCCGTCTTCCAGCCGGCCGGGACCTGCTTGGCGATCTCGGAGGTGACGTAGTTGCCGTCCATGTAGAAGGCGGCCTTGCCGGCCGTCCAGTTGGTCTCCTGGGCCGGGAACTTGGTGGCGTCGTAGCCCTCGATCAGGTGCCCGCCCTTGACCAGCTGCTCCACCTTCTGCGCCGCGCCGAGGACCGCCGGGTTGTCCCAGGACGCGCCGGACTTGTCGGCGGAGAGCTCGGCGACGTTCACGCCGGCGCCGTTGAGCAGGTAGTCGAGGAACAGCCCGTTGGTCCACGGGTCCTCGCCCTCGGAGGCGATGCACGCCTTGCCGGCCGCCTTCAGGGCGTCGCACACCTTGAGCAGGCCGGCCCAGTCGGTGGGCGGGGTCGGCATGGCCGCGGTGACGGCCGGGTCGGCCGCGTTGTAGAACATCGCGTTGGTGACGACCTCGTACGGGATCACGTAGTGGTTCGAGCCGGACGGGTCCTTCGGCAGCATGTCGAAGTACTTGGCCGGGACGACCTGGGAGACCGGGACGCTCTCCCCCGGCACCTGCAGCTGCAGCACCGGCGAGAGGTCCAGGGCCTGGCCTGCGGCGGCGGTGGTGCCGTAGACCTTGTCGTCGGACTCGTCCCACAGGTCCGGGGCCCGGTTGGCGGCGATCGCCGGGCCGATCTTCTTGGCGATGTCGCGGCCCGCCCAGGTGATGTCGACCTTGGCGCCGGTAGTCGCGGTGAAGTCGTCGATCGCGGCCTTGATGACCTTGGCCTGCGGCTCGTCCGCGCGCCACATCGACCAGTAGGTGAAGTTGTCGGCGGCCTTCGCGTCGCTCCCCGAGCCGCTGCCGCAGGCGCTCACGCCGAGCACGAGTGCGGCGGCGGTGGCCGCGCCGACGATGCGGGCGGCGGACATCGTTGTTCTCCCCATGGGTGGTTCCTCTCGGAGGCGCGAGATGCCGCGCGGACGTGTCGTCAGCCGGGGCCCGAGGACGGGGAGCGGCTGGATGGCTGGGACGATACGGTCGGGTTGACCGGTAAATCAAGAGTCCTTGCAAAAACCCGTTTCAGGTGGCGACACCTTGGCGCCGTTCACACGCGGAAATCCTCAAGTCACGGATCGGACCAGGGTTTCGATCAACCTTGACGACCCCTCACTGCTGCCCTACGTTTCATCGAAAGCAAGTTGACCGGTAAAACCGAAGGATCCAGTCATGGTGACGATGCAGGACGTGGCCGAGCGCGCCGGGGTCACGAAGCAGACCGTCTCCAACGTCATCAGGGGGCGGGGTGCCGTGAGCCCGGCGACCGCGGCCCGGGTGCGCGCCGCGATCGAGGAGCTGGGGTACACCCCCAACCTGGTCGCGCGCTCCCTGGCCACCGGCGCCACCAGGACGGTCGGCCTGTTCGTCCCCACCGTGACGGGCTCCTTCTACGCCGACATCGTCGAGGAGGTCGAGGACGTCCTCGACGCGAACGGCTACCACCTGCTGCTCTGCACCACCCGGCTCGACGGCGAGCGCGCCAAGCGGCACCTGGCCGGGCTGACCAGCCGCTCCGTGGACGCGCTGCTGATCGCCGGCGACCGGGACCTGATCGACCACCTGCCGCTGCTGGCCGAGGCCTCCTTCCCGGTCGCCCTGTGCGCCTGGGAGACCGACGCCCCCGACCGCTTCCCGGTCGTCACCATCGACTACGAGCGGGCCGGCTACCTGGCCGGGCGCCACCTGCGCGAACTCGGGCACGAGCGTGTCGCGGTGCTCGCCAGCCCCGACCACGCCCCGCGGATCGCGGGCTTCCGCCGCGCCTTCACCGCCGACGGACTGACCGTCCCCGACGACGCCGTCCACCTGGCGCCCGAACCCACCCCCGCGGGCGGCTTCGCGGCGGCGACGACGGCGCTCACCGCTGACCCGGCGATCACCGCGCTCTTCGCCACCCACGACGTCCTGGCCCTGGGCGCGCTGGAGGCCGCCCGGGCCGCGGGCCGCTCCGTCCCCCGGGACCTGTCGATCGTCGGGCACGACGACAACCCGGAGGTCGGCGTGGCCCGGCCGGCGCTCACCAGCGTGGCCATCCCCAAGCGGGAGATGGCCCGGGAGGCCGTCGAGCTGCTGCTGCGCACCCTCACCCGGTCCGGCGGCCCGGCCAACTCGATCCAGTTGCTGCGCCCCGAGCTCGTCGTCCGGGAGAGCACCGGCCCGGCCGGCGGCCGCTGAACCGGCCGGGCCGGAACCACTACTCACGAACTGGGGCACCGACCTTGCCGTCCCTGCCGTCCTCGCCGTCCTCACCGTCCGAAGCACCTTCCGGCCACGACCGCCTCTGGTACCGCCGCCCCGCCGCCTCCTTCCTGGAGGCCCTGCCGCTGGGCAACGGGCGGCTCGGCGCGCTGTTCCTCGGCGGACCTGACGGGCCGGGCGCAGGCGAGACCGTCCACCTCAACGCCGACACCCTGTGGTCCGGCGGCCCCGGCCCGCACGACCGCGCAGGCGCCGCCGAGCACCTCGCGGAGCTGCGCGCCGCCGTCCTGACCGACCGTGACCACGCCCGCGCCGAGGCCCTGGCAGCCCGGATGCAGGGCCCGTTCACCGAGGCCTACCAGCCCCTCGCCACGCTCCGGCTGGAGTTCGGCGACGGGCCGTCGGACGGCTACCTGCGCGCACTGGACCTCGACGAGGCCGTCCACCGGGTCTCCTACCGCGGCGGCGACGCGGAGATCCTGCGCGAGTCCTGGGCCTCGGCCCCGGCCGACGTCCTGGTCACCAGGATCACCTCGTCCGGCCCCGGCCGGATCGACCTCACCGCCCGCTTCGACACCCCGCACCCGGGCGCGCGTACCGGCGGCACCGGCCCCGACCGCCTGCTCCTCACCGGCCGGGCACCCGCGCACGTGGCGTTCGACGAGCCGGACCCCGTCCGCTACCGTCCCGACGAGGGCACGGGCTTCGCGGCCGGCCTCCGGGTGGTGGCCACCGGCGGCCGGATCGAGCGGACGGCGGACGCGGTGACGGTGCGCGGCGCGGACGAGGTCCTCCTGCTGGTCGCCGTCGGGACCGGCTACCGCGGCTACACGGAAGCCCCGGCCGGCCCCCACGAGGGACCGGCCGAGCAGGTCGGACGGCTCCTGGACGCGGCCGCCACCCGGCCGTACGAGGAGCTGCTCGCCGAGCACCTCGCCGACCACCGGCGGCTGTTCCGCGCCACGACGCTGCGCCTCGGCGACGGCGACGCCACCCCGGCCGACCTGCCCACCGACGAGCGGCTCGCCGCCGTGCGGGCCGGTGGCGCGGACCCGGCCCTGACCGCCCTCCATTTCGCCTACGGCCGTTACCTGTTGATCGCTTCCTCGCGCCCGGGGACGCAGCCGGCCACACTCCAGGGGATCTGGAACACCGAGACCGCCCCGCCGTGGAACTCGAACTGGACCACCAACATCAACCTGCAGATGAACTACTGGCACGCCGAGACCACCGGCCTCGCGCCCTGCCACGAACCGCTCCTCGACCTGATCGCCGACCTCGCCCGCACCGGCGCCCGGACCGCCGCCGCCTACTACGGCGCCGGCGGCTGGACCGTCCACCACAACGTGGACCTGTGGCGCGCCGCCAACCCCGTCTCCGGCTCGCCCTCCTGGGCCAACTGGCCGATGGCCGGCGCCTGGCTCTGCGCGCACCTGTGGGAGCACCACCTCTTCACCGAGGACCGCGAGTTCCTGGCCGAGCGCGCCTATCCGCTGATGCGCGGCGCCACCCGTTTCCTGCTGGACTTCCTGACCGAGGACGGCGACGGCCACCTGGTCACCTGCCCCTCCACCTCCCCCGAGCACCACTTCCGGCTGCCCGACGGCACCCTCGCGGCCGTCTCCGCCGCGGCCACCATGGACCACTGGCTGACCGCAGAGCTGTTCGCCAACACCGCCCGCGCCGCCCGGATCCTCGGGGTGGACGCCGACCTCGCCGACGAACTCGACACCGCGCGCGGCCGGCTGCGGCCCCCGAGGACCGCCGCGGACGGCCGGCTGCTCGAATGGTGGGAGGACCTCCCCGAGGAGGACCCCGGCCACCGCCACCTCTCCCACCTCTACGGCCTCTACCCCGGCAGCGCCATCGACCCGCTCACCGACCCGGCGGCCGCCGAGTCGGCACGACTGGCCCTGGCCCGCCGCCTCGACCACGGCGGCGGATCGACCGGCTGGAGCCTGGCCTGGGTGGCCGCCCTCGCCGCCCGGCTCGGCGACGCCGACCTCGCCCACCGCAGCGTGCGCGGCCTACTGACCGACTACTCGTCGCCCAACCTGTTCGGCCTGCACCCGCCGGAGATCTTCCAGATCGACGGCAACTTCGGCGCCACCGCCGCCGTCGCCGAGATGCTGCTGCAGAGCCACAACGGCGTCCTGCGCCTGCTCCCGGCCCTGCCCACCGCGTGGCCGACCGGCCGCGCCCAGGGTCTGCGCGCCCGCGGCGGCCTCACCGTCGACCTGCGCTGGGACGCCGGCGGCCTGACCGGGGCGGCCGTGCACGCCCCCCGCCCGCAACCCCTCGACCTCCTGCTGCCCCCCGGCACACCGGAGCCCACGATCACCGCCCCGGACGGCCGGCCCGCCACCACGACGGCCCTCCCCTCCCCGGCGGGGCTGCGTCTGACGGTCACACCGCCCGAGGGCCGGTGCGGCTCGCCCGCCGTGCCGGGGCCGGCCGGTCACGAACAGTGCCTGGTGCTGGAACTGCGCGCCGAGTAGGAGCACGTACGAGGGGGGACGGCTTCGGCCGTCCCCGCCCCGCGTGTTGCCGTTCCCCATCGGCCGCGGCCGCCGTTCCGAGCAGTTCCGCGCAAAGATCGTCCCTCGCGCGGGCGGCACTAGACTTCCGTCATGCTCAAAGCTGACCGCAACTCCCGGATCCTCGCGCACCTCACCGAGACGGGCAGCGCCGACGTGCACGAGCTGGCCGGGCTCCTGCAGGTGTCGGCGGCCACCGTCCGCCGCGACCTGCAGGATTTGCACGACCAGGGGCTGCTGCACCGCACCCGCGGCGGGGCGGTCACCGGTGCCGTCAACCTCGAACTGCCGCTGCGCCACAAGCACGGCACGCGGCAGGCGGAGAAGCGGCGGATCGCGCTGACGGCCGACCGGCTGGTGCCGGACGGCGCGGTGGTGGGCCTCACCGGCGGCACGACGACGAGCGAGCTGGCCCGGGTGCTCGCCGAGCGCGGCGGAATCACCATCGTCACCAACGCCGTGAACATCGCGGCCGACCTGATCGTCCGGCCGGACGTCCGCCTGGTGGTGGTCGGCGGCATCGCCCGCACCACGAGCTACGAGCTGGTGGGGCCGGCCGCCGACCGGATGCTCGCCCAGTACCACCTCGACCTCGCCTTCATCGGCGTGGACGGCCTGACCGCCCAGGAGGGCTGCACCACGCACGACGAGATGGAGGCGCAGACCGACCGCGCGTTCCTGCGCAGCAGCGCGCGCTCGGTGGTGCTGGCCGACAGCACCAAGATCGGCCGGGTCACCTTCGCCAGGATCTGCCCGCTCGCCGAGGTCCACGACCTGGTCACCGACGACGAGATGACGGACCATCAGGATGAGGCGATCACCGGCTGCGGGGTGCGGGTCCTGCGCGCCTGACTCCCGTGCGCCCGAAGCCGCACCCGCAGCTGCATCCGAAGCCCGGCCGGGGCCGTCCCGGCCGGGCTTTCTGCTGCCCCGACGGTTGACATGGACTCCCTGACGCAGCAAACTCGTTCGAACCTGCTCAAAACCAGCTTTCTTCAAGCATCTCAGATCAATCGATCAAGCGCGTACGAAGGCGGTAACTGCGGTGAAGACACGTGTGCTGGCCCTCTCCACGGCGTGCGCCCTCGGCGCCCTCGCCCTCACGGCCTGCGGAAGCGGCAGCGGCGGAAGCGGCGACGGGACCGGCGCCGACGGCAAGGTGACGCTCAAGCTGGTCGCCGCCGACTACGGCGACAAGGAGTCCAACAGCTCGAAGACCTACTGGCACGACGTCGCCACCGCATTCACCGCGGCCAATCCGGACATCACGGTCGACGTCCAGGTGGTGAACTGGAACGACATCGACAAGCAGGTCAAGACGATGATCCAGAGCGGCAACATGCCGGACGTCCTGCAGACCGGCGGGTACGCCGACAAGGTCGCCGACGACCTCCTCTACACGGCCGAGGACGTGCTGTCGCCCGGCACCCGGGCCGACCTCATCGAGAGCTTCGCCAAGGCCGGCGAGGTCAAGGGCGTGCAGTACGGCATCCCGTTCGTCTCCTCCTCCCGCGCCCTGTTCTACAACAAGGCCGTCTTCCGGCAGGCGGGCATCGACCAACCGCCCACCACCTGGGAGGAGTTGCGCAAGGACGCCGAACAGGTCAAGGCCAAGGTGCCCGGCGTCACCCCGTACGCGCTGCCGCTCGGCCCGGAGGAGGCGCAGGGCGAGAGCATGCTCTGGGAGCTCGGCAACGGCGGCGGCCCCACCGGCAAGGACGGCGCGTACGCCCTGAACAGCCAGGCCGACATCGACACCTTCGGCTGGCTCAAGGCCAACCTGGTCGGCCCCGGCCTCACCTACCCCAACCCGGCCACCACCGACCGCAAGACCGCCTTCGCCGATTTCGCCGCAGGCAAGGCCGCCATGCTCAACGGCCACCCGTCGCTGATCCAGATGGCCCAGGCGGGCAAGGTCGACTACGGCATCGTCCCCGTCCCCGGCAAGGCGGGCCCGCTCGCCTCCACGCTCGGCGTGGCGGACTGGATGATGGCCTTCAAGAAGAACGGCCACCGCGACCAGATCAGGAAGTTCCTCGACTTCGCGTACACCAAGGACAACCTGCTCAAGTTCGACGAGACCTACAACCTGATGCCGGTCACCCAGAGCGCCCTGAGCGACATGACCGCGAGCGGCAAGCACAAGGACCTCGAACCGTTCTTCGCCCTGCTGCCGCACGCCGTCTTCTACCCGCTCGGCGACACCAGCTGGGACGCGGTCTCGGCCGAGCTCAAGAAGGGCATCGGCGCCGCCGTCTCGGGCGACCCGGCCAAGGTCCTCGGCGACCTGCAGAAGAAGGCCCAGGACGCCGTCGCGAACAAGTAGCGGCCGCGAGGCCGCGAAGCCGAGCACCCGCGAAGCCCTCGAAAGGCACCCCGTGACCACCGACTCCCCGGCGGCGCCCGCCGACACCGCGCGGCGCCCCCCACCTCCGGGCCGCACCCTCCCGCGCCGCCCCGCACCCCGGGGCACCCGCCCGGGCCGGCTCGGGCCGCTGCCCTGGATCGCCCCGGCCGTCCTGCTGATCCTCGCCGTCGTGCTGTGGCCCGTCTACGAGATGGTGCGCACCTCCTTCCTGCGCATCAGCACCAGCGGCTTCGTCCGGGGCTCCGCCGGGCTGGACAAGTACCGCAAGCTGTTCGGCGAGAGCGACCTCGGCCACGTCCTGCTCGCCACGGTGGCCTGGACCGCCGCGGTGGTCGGCCTGACCATGCTGCTCTCCCTCGGCCTCGCCCAGCTGTTCGACCAGCGCTTCCCGGGCCGCCGGTACGCCCGCTGGGCCCTGATCGCCCCCTGGGCCGCGTCCGTGCTGATGACCTCCATCGGCTTCAAGTGGATGCTCGACCGGACCGCCGGGGTGCTCAACACCGCCATGACCGACCTCGGGCTGATCGACGGCCCCCGGGACTGGCTCGGCGACCCCTCGACCGCCTGGCCCTGGATGGTGTTCGTCGCCGTCTTCGTCTCGCTGCCGTTCACCACCTACACCCTGCTCGCCGGCTTGCAGACCGTCCCCGCCGACGTGTACGAGGCGGCCCGGGTGGACGGCGCCTCGACCTGGCAGACCTACCGGCGGATCACCCTGCCGCTGCTGCGCCCGGCCTTCCTGGTCGGGGTCGTCATCAACCTGATCAACGTCTTCAACTCCTTCCCCGTCATCTGGGGCATGACCCAGGGCGGCCCGAGCAGCGACACCGCCACCACCACGGTGTTCATGTACCAGCTGAAGAGCACCGACATCGGCGAGTCCGCGGCCATGTCGGTGGTCAACTTCGCCCTTGTGGTGCTGATGGTCCTGGTCTTCCTGAAGGTCAGCCGCTGGAACGGGGAGGAGAGTTGAGAGCCCGGCGCACCGGCCGCCCGATCCGGCCGCGCACCGTCGTGCTGGCCGCCGTCGCCTGGCTGCTGGCGGCCGTCTTCCTGCTCCCGTACCTGGAGATGGCCGTCACCGCGCTGCGCCCTGCCGACGAACTGCGCGACGCGGGCTACCTGCCGCGCCACTTCGCCTGGTCGAACTTCGTCGGCGTGTGGCGCGACTCGACCCTCGGAGGCAACCTGCGGGTCACCCTGCTGGTCGCCGGCGGCTCGACCCTGCTGGCCCTGCTGGTCGCGCTGCCCGCCGCGTACTACACGGCCCGGGTCCGGTACCGGGGCCGGCGGCTCTTCCTGCTGCTCGTCCTGGTCACCCAGATGTTCCAGCCCACCTCGCTGCTGGTGGGCCTCTACCGCGAGTTCTACCAGCTCGACATGCTCAACTCGGTCTGGACCCTGATCCTCTGCAACGCCGCCTTCAACCTGGCCTTCGCGGTCTGGATCCTCACCGCCTACCTCTCCTCCATCCCGGTGGAGTTGGAGGAGGCCGCGCTGCTCGACGGCCTCGGCCGGCTCGGTGCGCTGCGCCGGGTGGTCCTGCCGCTGGCCATGCCCGGCGTGGTCACCGCGGTGATCTTCACCTTCATCTCGGCCTGGAACGAGTTCGTGATGGGCCTGACCCTGTCCACCGAGCCGCGGAGCCAGCCGCTCACCGTCGGGATCAACAGCTTCATCGGCAACTACACCGTCGAGTGGAACTACCTGTTCGCCGGATCGGTCGTCGCGATCGTGCCGGTCGTGGTGCTGTTCGCCCTGATCGAGCGGCACGTGGTCGCCGGACTGACCGCCGGATCGGTCAAGTAGCCGACCACGCCCGGTCGAACGCCCCCGCCACCCATCCGAAGGAGCCCACCGCATGACCTCCGCCAAGCCCGCCGACACCACGGCCGCCAAGCCCTCGCACACCGCCGCCGAGATCGCCTCGCAACCGGACTGCTGGCGCCGCGCCGGCGACGCCCTGCCCCGGCACACCGACGCGCTGCCCCGCCGCGGCGAGCGGGTCGCCGTCGTCGGCTGCGGCACCTCCTGGTTCATGGCGCAGGCCTACGCGGCCCTGCGCGAGGACGGCGGCCACGGCACCACGGACGCCTTCGCCGCCTCGGAGTTCCCGCCCGGCCGCGCGTACGACCGGATCCTGGCCATCTCCCGCTCCGGCACCACGACCGAGGTGCTCGACCTGCTCGGGAACGCCCGGGCGGCCGGAGTGCCCACCAGCGCCGTCACCGCCGACCCCGCCACCCCGGTCATAGCGCTCGCCGACGCCGTCGCCGTGCTGGACTTCGCGGACGAGCGCTCGGTGGTGCAGACCCGCTTCGCCACCAGCGTGCTCGCCCTGCTGCGGGCCCACCTGGAGGCCGAGGGCGCGCGGCCGGACGGCGTCCGCCCGCTGGCCCGGGCCGTCCTCGACGCCGAACGCGCCGTCACGGCGCCGCTACCCTCCGAGCTGTGCGGCGCCGAACAGTTCACCTTCCTCGGACGCGGCTGGACGTACGGGCTGGCGCTGGAGGCCGGACTGAAGATGCGCGAGGCCGCGGGCGCCTGGACGGAGGCGTACCCGGCGATGGAGTACCGGCACGGCCCGATCAGCATCGCCGCGCCGGGCCGGGTGACCTGGGTGTTCGGCCCGGCGCCCGCCGGACTCGCCGAGGACGTCACCCGGGCCGGCGCCCTCCTGGTCGCCGAATCCGGCGACGCCGCGACGGAGTCGGACCCGCTGGCCGACCTCGTCCGGGCGCAGCGGCTGGCCGTCGCAGTGGCCGGGTCGCGCGGCGTCGACCCGGACCGGCCGCGCCACCTCACCCGGTCGGTCGTACTCGGCGACCGGCAGCGCACCTGACCGCGCCCGCCCGATCCCCGCCCTGCCCGATGCCCGCTGCGCCCGATCCCCGCCGTCCCCGTGGAGGAACCCCGTGCCGCTCACCCCGACCGCCGAGATCGTCCGCACGGCCGCCGAACGGGGCGCCGGTACGGGGGCGTTCAACCTCGTGCAGATCGAGCACGCCCAGGCGATCGTCGCCGGGGCGCAGGCCGCCCGGCGGCCGGTGATCCTGCAGATCAGTCAGAACACCGCTCGCTACCACGGCGGGCTCGAACCGATCGCGCTCGCCGCGCTGTCGATCGCACGCGCGGCGAGCGTCCCGGTCGCCGTCCACCTCGACCACGCGGAGTCGGCCGAGCTGGTGCGCGAGGCCGTCGGGCTGGGCCTCGGCTCGGTGATGTTCGACGGCTCCGCCCTGCCGTACGAGGAGAACGTCGCCGCGACCCGGGAGGTCGTGGGCCACTGCCACGCGTGGGGCGTCCAGGTGGAGGCCGAGCTCGGCGAGATCGGCGGCAAGGACGGCGCCCACGCACCCGGCGTGCGCACCGATCCGGACCAAGCACGGGACTTCGTCGCCGCGACCGGGGTCGACGCCCTGGCGGTGGCGGTGGGCAGCTCGCACGCGATGGCCACCCGGGACGCCGTCCTCGACCTCGCGCTGATCGCCCGGCTGCGCGCGGCCGTGCCCGTCCCGCTGGTGCTGCACGGCTCCTCCGGCGTCCCGGACGCGGGGCTGGCCGAGGCCGTCCGGGCCGGCATGACGAAGGTCAACATCGGCACCCGGCTCAACCGGGTGTTCACCGGGGCCGTCCGCGCCCACCTCGGTGCTCACCCCGAGGCCGTCGACACCCGCCGCTACCTCGCCCCCGCCCGGGAGGCCGTGGCCGCCGAAGTCGCCCGGCTGTTGCGCCTGCTCACCCCCTGACCGTGCCCGGCCCCGGCCCCGGCGCCGCACCGCTCCCGCACCGCTCCCCCAGCCGACAGGAGAACCCCGTGCGCCTCATCCGCCCCCACCTCCGAAGGGCCGCCCTCGCGGCGGCCCTGACCAGCCTCGCCGCCGTCACCGGGCCCACCCTCCCGGCCCGAGCGGCGGCTCCCGCCTCCGCCGTCCTCGACCAGGGCCACCAGAGCACCACCTGGCAGAGCCCGGCGTACGCCAAGGGGACACTCGGCGGCGCGACCAGCTGCCCGTCGGCCACCCAGGACCCGGGCGGCACCGTCTGCGGCCGCTTCGACCTGACCGTCGACGTGCCGGCCGGCTACTGGGCCGACAACCCGGAGGGCGGCGTCCCGCTCTCGATCCAGTGGCAGGACCCCACCGAGGACTTCGACCTCTACGTCTACGACGCCGCCGGCAAGGAGGTCGCCGAGAGCGCCGGCACCGCCGACCCCGAGGCGACGGTGATCCCGCAGGCCTCCGGTACCTACCACGTCCTGGTCGTGCCCTACGACGTCCACGGCGGCTCCTTCACCGGCCGCGCCTACCTGCCGCAGACCACCGACGCCGGCGACCTGACCTCCTTCGGCGGCGGCCAGGGCAGCTACGACATCGCCGCCGGCCCTCTGAAGGCCAAGGTCGACTTCCTCGCCGACGACCAGCTGCGCCTGCGCGCCGCCCCGGACGGCGTGCTCACCGACCCTGCGGGCAGCACCATCATCCGCAAACAGCCCGAACTCCAGCGCGACACCAGCACCTTCGACGCCGGCGACTACTACGGCATCCGCTCCGCGGACCTGGTGCTGCGGGTCTACAAGCACCCCCTGCGGTTCGGCCTGTACAAGGCCGACGACCGCACCGCCCTGTGGCAGGAGGACGCCCCGCTGCGCTGGAGCACCGGCGGGCTGCGGCAGAGCCTGGTGCGCGGCGCCGACGAGCAGTTCTTCGGCGGCGGCGAGCAGAACGGCTCCTTCTCGCACCGCGACCAGACCATCCACGTCGCCAACAGCACCAACTGGAACGAGGGCGGCTGGAACAATTCCCAGCCGTTCTACGTCTCCACGGCCGGCTACGGCGTCTTCCGCAACACCTTCGCCCCGGGGATCTACGACTTCGGCTCCCCCGTCCGCACCGGGCAGCAGGAACGCCGCCTGGACGCCTACTACTTCACCGGTGACGTCAAGTCGGTGATCGGCCGGTACACCGCCCTGGTCGGCAAGCCCTTCATGCCGCCGGTCTACGGTCTGGAGCCCGGCGACTCCGACTGCTACCTGCACAACGCCAACCGCGGCGAGCGCCACACAGCGGACGCCGTGAAGGTCGCCGACGGCTACGTGCGGAACCAGATGCCGCTGGGCTGGATGCTGGTCAACGACGGCTACGGCTGCGGCTACGAGAACCTGCCGCAAACCGGCGAGGGCCTGCGCAAGGACCACGCCCAACTCGGCCTCTGGACCCAGAACGGCCTGCCCAACCAAGCCGAGGAGGTCAAGGCCGGCGTCCGGGTGCGCAAGCTCGACGTGGCCTGGGTCGGCAACGGCTACGACTTCGCGCTGAACGCCTGCGACCAGGCCAAGGCCGGCATCGAGGACAACAGCGACGCCCGCGGCTTCGTCTGGCTGCCCGTCTCCTGGGCCGGCGCGCAGCGCTGCGGCGTGCTGTGGAGCGGCGACCAGAGCCTGTCCTGGGACTACATCCGCTGGCAGATCCCCACGTACGCCGGCGCCACCATGTCCGGCATCGCCTACAACACCGGCGACGTCGGCTCGATCTTCCGCCGCGACCCGAAGATGTACACCCGCGACCTGCAGTGGAAGGCCTTCCTCCCGTCGATCATGACCATGGACGGCTGGGCCCGGGACATGACGGGCAAGGAGCAGCGCGACCAGCAGCCCTGGCTGGACGGCGAGCCGTACACCTCGATCAACCGCAAGTACCTGCAGCTCAAGGAGCGGCTGCTGCCGTACATGTACACCCTCTCCGCGGAGGCCACCAGGACCGGCATCGGCGCCGTCCGCCCCCTCCCACTGGAGTACCCGCACGACACCGACGCCCTCGGGCCGAACGCGAGGTACGAGTTCCTGGCCGGGCCCGACTTCCTGGTCGCACCGGTCTACTCCGACACCGCCGTGCGCGACGGCATCCACCTCCCCGAGGGCACCTGGACCGACTACTGGACCGGCCGCACCTACCAGGGTCCGACCACGATCGACGGCTACTCCGCCCCGCTCGACACCCTGCCGCTGTTCGTCCGCGGCGGCGCGATCGTGCCCATGTGGCCCGAGGGGACGCTGTCCTGGCAGACCCGGGACCGCTCCGAACTCGACTACGACATCTACCCGTCGGCGAAGGGCGACTCCTCCTACACCCTGTACGAGGACGACGGCGTCACCCGGCAGTTCACCGCCGGCGCCTCGGCCACCCAGCAGGTCGACGTGCACGCCGCCGGACCGGTGACCGTCGTCAAGGTCGGTGCCAGTGAGGGGAGTTACTCCGGCAAGCCGGCCTCCCGGGCGTACCGCTTCACGGTGCACGGCCAGCCGGCCCCGCGCCAGGTGGTCACCGAGGGCGGCCCGCTGCCCCGGCTGGCCTCGGCCGCGGCGCTCGACGCGGCCACCGCGGGCTGGTACTACGACGCCGCGACCGGGGTGACCACGGTCAGGACGCCGAAACTGTCCACCGACCACGGCTTCTCCGTCGAACTCATCCACGGCGGCCACTGACCGGCAACCGGACCGGCTCCCCCGCGCGCACGATGCGCCGCGGGGGAGCCGGTCCGCGACAACGCCGCAGCCGAGAGCTTCTTCGGCTTGCTGAAGGCGGCGATCGGCACCACCGCAGCGCAAGAACCCGCTGTCCGAGATCAGGGTGGAACCTCACCCTCGTGCTGACCCTCACCATGAACGGCACCTCCCACTTCAACGTCCAGCTCGACGGCGGCGGCCCACACATCCTCCCGCGCACGGGCTGGACCGTGGCCTACACCGACAGCCAGGAGACGACCGCGGAGAACGACGCGGCGACCAACGCCCTGGACGGCTCCATGGCCACCTTCTGGCACACCCGCTGGACGGGCGCCTCACCCGCCCCCACCTGCCCGCACGAGATCCAGCTCGACATGAAGGCCGCGCACACCGTCTCCGGCTTCAGCTACCTGCCCCGCCAGGACGGTTCACAGAACGGCTGGGTCGGCCAGTACGAGTTCTACGTCAGCGCGGACGGCGCCACCTGGGGAGGGCCGGCGGCCACTGGTACGTTCGCCAAGGACAACACCCTGAAGAACGTCAACTTCACTGGTGTCACCGGGCGTTATGTTCGGTTCCGGGCGCTGTCGGAGGTCAACGGCAGCCCCTGGACCTCCTGCGCCGAGCTGAACGTCATCGGCCTGTGCCCCCTCCCCACCGGATGACTCCCTCTCGGAAGACGAACGCATGACAGTGCACCACCCCGTCCCGGCCGTGCTCCGCGCGGCCGGGACGGCCCTGATCCTGGACGTCTCGGGCCCCGGCGTGCCGGTCGTCCTGCACTGGGGCGCCGACCCCGGCGAACTCGCCCAGTCCATCACCACGCCGGCGCCGTGCGGGCGCCGACTCGGTCGGCGCCCGCACGGCGCCCCTGGCCGTCGCAGCCCGCGCCGACCTGGTGCCACCCAACGGCTTCCCCTGCAAGGTCCCGGTCGAGGCCGGGATGGAGGTCTGCTACCAGCACCGGCGGATGAAGGCCAACCCTGGCGCGGACGTTGTCTCCCATGCTCTGACGGCCGTGCAGGCGCACGAGAGTGGGGAGGAACTGCGCGAGAGCGTCCGGAGCCTGGACGAGCGCGCGTTGCAGAGCGAACGTCTGCGGCTCTTCCGCGCCTTCGTGCCCTACGCGGCGGTGGGCGTCGTGCTCCGCCCAGGCCGGGGCCGTGCCCCCTCCCGGGTTTCACGTTCGACCGCTGGGTGTCGCGGTCGAGATCGCCCCGCTGCCCGGAGTTTCCGGTTCGTGCCCGAGCGGGTGGCGGGCTCTGTAAGACTGGGGCGCGTGTCCACTGCTCCACCGCCTCAGCCGTTCGCCCATCTCCAGGCCCCGAACGCCGTCCTGTACGGGCAGGTCCTGGCCGTGTTCGCGCAGGCGCGGGAGCGGTTCATCGTCCACCTGCGGCCGGAGGACGTGGCAGCCGAGTTGCGCCGGGGCGCCGACGGCGCGGCAGCCGCGCCGGTCGAGGCGGTCGGCGCGGCGCTGGAGAAGCTGGTCGAGTGGGGCAACCTCCGGGCGGACGCCGACACCGGCCGGGTGACCTCGGTCGAGGACTTCCACCGGGCGCGCTACCTGTACCAACTCACCCGCCACGGTCAGGCCGCGCTGCGCGCGGTGGCCCTGTACGAGCAGGCGCTGGGCCAGCGCGGGCAGTTGCAGTCGGTGGCGCTGGCGGACATCGCCGAACAGCTGGGCTCGCTGCTGGTCCTCGCGCGGGCGCAGGACCCCGACCCGGCGAAGGCGCACCTGCTGCTGCTCCAGATCGCCGAGCGGTTCGGCAGCCTGGCTGACAACGCCCAGGCGTTCATGGCCTCGCTGCGCCGCACCATCGACTTCCAGGACGGCGACGAGGACGCGTTCATCGCGTACAAGGACCGGCTGGTCGAGTACATCGAGCGATTCATCGCCGACCTGGCGGGCCGCGGCGCGCAGATCGCGGACCTGCTGACCCGGCTGAACGCCGCCGGCGTGGAGCGGCTGCTGCGGGCGGCCGCGCGGCGGGAGGCCGGTGACGCCGTACCCGACTCGGAGGCGCCGGAGGCGGAGCAGGCCCGCGCGGAAGCGACGCGGGCGGCGCTGACCGCGTGGGAGAACCGCTGGCGGGGCCTGGCCGACTGGTTCCTCAGCCGATCCGCCCGCCAGCCCTCCCAGGCGAAACTGCTGCGCAGCGCGGCGGTCAGTGCGATCACCGGCCTGGTGAACACCGTGGCGGCGCTGAACGAGCGGCGCGGCGGCCGTTCGGACCGCTCGGCCGACTTCCGGGCGCTGGCCCGTCTCTTCGCACAGGCGTCCGACGACGCCGCCGCGCACCGGCTGTGGCGGGCCGCCTTCGCGCTCACCCCGGCCCGCCACCTGACGGTGGACGCCGCCACCGAGGCGGCCTGGCAGGATGCGGAACTGCCCGCCGGCACCCCGTGGGCGGAGGCCCCGGCCCTGGAGATCAGCCCGCGGCTTCGCGAGACCGGCTCGTACGAGCGGCGCGGCGCGCCCAACCGGGTCGCGGACCGCACGGCGGCGCGGCAGGTGCTGGCCGAGCAGGTCGAGCTGGAAGCCGCCCAGACCACCGCCGCCCGGGCGCGACTGGCCACCGACGGCCCGGTGCTGCTCTCCGAGCTGGCCGGCCCGGACGGGCTCGACCCGCACGCCTTCCGGCTGTTCCTGGCGGTGCTCGGCGACGCGCTCTCGGCCCGGATACCCGGCGAGAGCGAGTCCTCGGCGATCACCGGGGACGGCACGATGGAGATCCGGCTGAAGCTGGTGGACCCGGACACGGTGGTGGAGATCATGACGGCAGACGGGGTGCTCTCCGGGCCGGAGCACATCATCGAGATCATCGACCTCTCGCCCACCGGGAGTGCGGCATGACCGACGCCGAGATCCAGGCCGAGCGGCGCCGGGCCGCCCGGGCGCTGCTCGCCTCACCGCTGATGGCCACCGGGCACCAGGAGTTCCGGCTCGTGCGCAAGCACGCGGGCGAGCTGGCGGCCTGGTTCACCCAGGAGACCGGCTGGCGGCTGGTGGTCGACGCCGAGACCGCGCGCCTGTACAAGACGCCCGCCCGGCTGGACGACGCGACCCGGCCCGCCAGGGCGCCGCGCACGAAGGTGGCGTTCACCCGCCGTCGCTACGTGCTGCTGTGCCTGGCGCTGGCGGTACTGGAACGGGCCGACGCCCAGATCACCCTGGGCCGGCTGGCGGACGGCGTGCTGACGGCGGCCGCCGATCCGGTGCTGGTGGCGTCGGGCGTCGAGTTCGGGCTGGACCGCCGCGAGGAGCGGACCGACCTGGTGGCCGCCGTACGGCTGCTGCTGGACTCGGGTGTGCTGCACCGCGTCGCGGGCGACGAGGAGGCGTACCTGTCGGAGGCCTCCAACGACGTGCTCTACGACGTGCGCCGCCGCGTCCTGGCCGCGCTGCTGTCCGCGACGCGCGGCCCGTCCACCGTCGAAACCGCCGCCCCGGACCGGCTGCTGGACCTGCTCACTTCGGAGGTCACGCCCGAGACCGAGGAGTTGAGGCTGCGGGCGCTGCGCCACCGGCTCACCCGCAGACTGCTGGACGACCCGGTGGTGTACTACGCCGAGCTGCCGGAGGACGAGCGGGCCTACCTGGTCTCCCAGCGCCACGCGATCACCCGCCGGATCACCGAACTCACCGGCCTGGTGGCGGAGCTGCGCGCCGAGGGCATCGCCATGGTCGACCCGGACGACGAGCTCACCGACGTGCGGATGCCCGAGCAGGGCACGGACGGCCACGCCACCATGCTGGTCGCCGCCCACCTGGCAACGGCCGACGGCCCCCGCACCGAACCCCAACTCGTCGAGCTGGTAAGGGATCTGGCCGTGCAGCACCGCTCGTACTGGCGCAAGGGCGCCGCCGAGCCCGCCGCCGCGGCCGAACTGCTCACCCAGGCTCTGGACCGGCTCGCCGCCCTCGACCTGGTCACCCGCGACGGCACGACCGTCACCGCCAAGCCCGCCCTGGTCCGCTACGCCCTGGCCGCCCCGACCATCCGAAAGGCCCGCTCCCGCTCATGACCCTGCCGCAGCCCACCAAGAACCGCTGGCAGCCGCTGCGCGCCGGGCTGGTCGACATCTTCTACTACGACGCCGAGGAGTTCCGCTTCCACGACGGGCGGCTGCTGCTGCGCGGCAACAACGGCACCGGCAAGTCCAAGGTGCTCGCGCTCACCCTGCCCTTCCTGCTGGACGGCGAACTCGCCGCGCACCGGGTCGAGCCGGACGGCGACCGCGCCAAGCGGATGGAGTGGAACCTGCTGCTCGGCGGCAAGCACCCGCACGACGAGCGGACCGGCTACACCTGGCTGGAGTTCGGACGGGTCGGCGAGGACGGCACGCCGCAGTACCGGACGATCGGCTGCGGCCTGAAGGCCGTCAAGGGCAAGGGCATCGCCAAGCACTGGTTCTTCACCACCCCGCTGCGCGTCGGCCCCGACCTGCCGCTGCTGTCCGCCACCCGCGTCCCGTACACCCGGGAACGGCTGCGCGAGGCGCTCCAGGGCCACGGGCTGGTCCACGACACGGCCGCCGAGTACCGCCGGGCGGTGGACGAGCAGTTGTTCGGCCTCGGCCCGGGCCGGTACGAGGCGCTGGTCAACCTGCTGATCCAGCTGCGCCAGCCGCAGCTGTCCAAGAAGCCCGACGAGAAACTGCTGTCCAGGGCGCTCACCGAGGCGCTGCCGCCACTCGACCCCGCCCTGGTCGGCGAGGTCGCCGAGGCCTTCCGCGGCCTGGACGAGGAACGGCACGCGCTGGAAGCGCTCGCCGAGGCGTCCGGCGCCGCTGCCGACTTCCTCACCCACTACCGCCGCTACGCGCGGATCGCGGCCAGGCGCCAGGCCGGCACGCTGCGCGTCGCGCACAGCCGGTACGAGCACCTGGGCCGCGACCTCGGCGAGGCCGAGGCCGAACACTCCGCCGCCGAGGAGCAGTTGGGGCAGGCGGAGACGCGCCTGGAGGAGCTGGAAGACGCCCGGGAGACCCTGGCCGCCGCCCGGGACGCCCTCACCCGCAGCCCCGGGATGGACGCCGCCCGCGAGCTGGACCGGGCCGCGAAGACCGCCGAGGCCCTGCGCGCCGTCGCCCACGACCGCACCGGTGCCCGTCAATCCGCGCGCCGTCAGGCCGACGACTGGCAGCGCCGCGCCGCCGCCGCGCACACCCAGCACGAGGCCGACCGGGCCGCCGTCGCCGAAGCCGACGACACCGCATGCGACGTCGCCGCGGCGGCCGGAATCGACCACGCCCCGGTGGCCGGGGCACTGGAGCTCGACCGCGCGCCGTTCCAGGACACCCGCCGGGCGGGCGAACGGGCGGTGGAACGCCGTCGCCAGGCCGTGACCGGCCTCGCCGCGCTGCTCACCGAGGCCGAGCGGGCGCAGGGGCGGGCCCGCACGGCACGGGCCGAGGCCGCCCGCCGCTCCGCCGACCTGGAAGCCGCCCGCGAGCGGTCCGCCGAGGCCGCGCAGGCCGTCACCGAGCAGGGCACCGCCCTGGTCACCGCCTGGCACACCTGGGCCGCCGGCACCGTCGAACTGCGCCTGGCCGACCCCGACCAGGCCCTGGCGGAGCTCGAAGCCTGGACCGACACCCTGGCCGGGCCCAGCCCCGCCGCCGAGGCCGCCACCGCCGCGTACCGCACGGCCGTAGGCGCGCTGACCCGCCGCGAGGCCGAACTCGACGCCGAACTCGCCACCGCCCGGCGCGAACTCGCCGCCGTGGACGAGGAGAGTGCCCGTCTGGAGTCCGGCGGCCACGACGCCCCGTCCCTGGCCCACACCCGCGACCCTCACTCCCGCGCCGACCGGCCCGGGGCGCCACTGTGGCGGGCCGTCGACTTCGCCGACCACGTCCCGGCCGAGCACCGCGCCGGGATCGAGGCCGCCCTGGAGGCCGCCGGACTGCTGGACGCCTGGCTCACCCCGGACGGCACCCTGCTCGACGCCGAGGACGCCACCCTGCTGCCCGGCCCGGCCGCCCCGGGTGCCGGCCTCGCCGCCGTGCTGCGCCCCGCCGTGGACGCCGCCGACCCGCTGGCCGCCGCCCTCGGCGACGACGCGGTTCGGGCCGTCCTCGCCGCGATCGCCCTGGACGGCGACACCGAGCACCACACCTGGGTCGCCACCGACGGCCGCTACCGCATCGGCACCCTGACCGGCCGTTGGACCAAGCCCGCCGCCCACTACATCGGCGAGGGCGCCCGGGAGGCCGCCCGCCGCACCCGGCTCGCCGAGTTGACCGTCAAGCGCGACGAACTCACCAACCGGATCGACGGGTTGGACGAGCAGCGCGGCCAGATCCGGGCCCGCTCCGCCGCCCTGTCCGCCGAGCAGCAGACCCAGCCCTCCGACCACGCGCTGCGCGAGGCGCACGCCCGCGCCGGCCACGAGGCCGAGGACGTACGTCGCCTGGCGGACCGCCTGGCCGAGGCCGAGCAGGAGGCCGCCGCCCGACAGGAGGACGCCGGGCGAGCCGACCGGGAGGTCCACGAATACGCCCAGGACACCGATCTGCCCACCACCCGCGAGGAACTCGACCAGGTCCGCGACGCCGTCTCCGGCTACGCCGCCGCGCTCGCCGCGCTCCTCCCGGCCGCCGCCGCCCGGGCCCGTTCGGCCGCCCTCGCCGCGGAGACCGCCGCCGAGGCCGAGACCGCGGCCGACGCGCTCGCCGAGGCCGCCGAGGCCGAAACCACCGCCCGCCGCACCGCCGAGGCCGCCGCGGAGCGCCACCGGGTGCTCGCCGAGACCGTCGGAGCAGGCGTCGACGAGCTGTTCCGCCGCCTGGCCGAGACCGACACGGCCATCGCCGCACGGGACGCCGAGGAGAAGTCCACCCGCCGCACCCGGGACGAGGCCATGACCGCCCGCGCCCGCGCCGAGGGCCGCTGCGGCGAGATCCGCACCCGGATCGAGGAGGCCACCGCCGAACGCGACCGCGCCGTGAGCGCCCTGCGCTCCTTCGCCGCCACCGGCCTGCTCACCGCCGCGCTCCCCGAGCTCGCCGTCCCGCCGCTGGACGAGCCCTGGGCCCCGACCCCGGCCGTGGCCCTGGCCCGCGCGGTCAACCAGGAACTCGACGGCACCGACGACTCCGAGCGCCGCTGGGAGCTGATCCAGCAGCGGATCTCCACCGAGCACAAGGTGCTCACCGACGCCCTGGGCCGCCACGGCCACTCGGTCGGCATGACCCTGCACGACGGCATCATGATCGTCGACGTGGTCTTCCAGGGCCGCACCCACGACGTGCCCGCGCTCGCCGACTCGCTGCGCGAGGAGGTCGAGCAGCGCACCCGGCTGCTCTCCGCCAAGGAACGGGAACTGCTGGAGAACCACCTGGTCGGTGAGGTCGCGGGCGCCCTCCAGGAACTGATCGCCGCCGCCGAGGAACAGGTACAGGCGATGAACGAGGACCTGGCGGCCCGCCCCACCTCCACCGGCATGACCCTGCGCCTGCAGTGGCAGCCCGCCAAGGACGCCCCGCCCGGGCTGGAGGCCGTCCGCACCCGTCTGCTGCGCCAGTCCTCCGACGCCTGGACCCCCGCGGACCGGGCCGCCGTCGGCGAGTTCCTCCAGGCCCGGATCGCCCAGGACCGCGAGCACAACCCCGGCGACTCCTGGGCCGACCAGCTCACCCGCGCCCTCGACC
Source organism: Kitasatospora sp. NPDC001095 (assembly GCF_053598615.1). Taxonomy (NCBI): domain Bacteria; kingdom Bacillati; phylum Actinomycetota; class Actinomycetes; order Kitasatosporales; family Streptomycetaceae; genus Kitasatospora; species Kitasatospora sp. NPDC001095. The sequence goes on from NZ_JBSFKQ010000069.1 coordinate 32,450, forward strand.
ACCGCACCTGGCACGCCTTCACCATCCAGCGCCGCCAGGACGGACAGTGGCGGCCCGCCACCGGACCCGCCTCCGGCGGCGAACGCGTGCTCGCCGCCTCCGTCCCGCTGTTCGCCGCTGCCTCCTCGCACTACTCCTCCGGCAGCCCGCACGCCCCGCGCCTGATCGCGCTGGACGAGGCGTTCGCCGGCGTCGACGACGACTCCCGGGCCAAGTGCCTCGGTCTGCTCGCCTCGTTCGACCTGGACGTGGTGATGACCAGCGAACGCGAGTGGGCCTGCTACCCCACCGTCCCCGGCATCGGCATCGCCCAGCTGAGCCGCCGCGAGGGCATCGACGTCGTCCTGGTCACCCCCTGGCGCTGGGACGGCACCACGCGCAGCCGCGAGCAGCGGCCCGTCCCGCACGTTCCTGCCCAGGCGGCCACCGCCGATCAGCCCTCCCTGCTCGACGGCGAGCAGGCGCGTAGCCGATGACGGACCTGCCGCGGTTGCGCCGCCTGCTCGGCGGCCCTGAAACCGCCTGGCTGCTGGACCGCGCCCGCGGCCGGCTGGCCGACGGACGGCCCCTGGACACCCCTGCCACCCTCAGGGCCGCCACCGCCGAACAACGCCGCGCGGTCGAGCTGTTGCTCGGCCGCCGGCTGCGCTCCGGCAGTTCCCTGACCGTGCCGCTGGCCGAGGTCGACCGCGTCCTGCGCGAGTCGCTGGCCTGCCCGGACGGGCTAGCGGCGGCCGTGATCGCGCTCACCGGCCCGGTCACCGACCGGCGGGCCCAGGAAGCGGCCCGCGCGGCCGCCTGGCAGCGGGCACGCGCCGAGTTCGACCACCCGTCCGTCACCGAGCGGCCCGAACTCGTCGGCTGGCTCGCCACGTTGGACGCGACCGGCCTGCTCAAGCGCCTCTCCGGCGCAGATCCGGCCACGGCCCGGCAACTGGCCGCCGACACCGTACGGGTCCTCTCCGCGCTACCCGCCGACGGCCTCACCCTCCCCGTCCTCGCCGCCCACACCCTCGGCGACGCCCACGCACTGGACGCCGGCCGGCCGCTGGCCGCACTCGTCCTCTCCGCCGTCCGCGCACTCGCCGCGCTGCCCGCCGAGGCGGCCACCGGCGCCGAAGGTCGCCGCACGGCCTGGGCAGCGGTCGGCGTGGCGCTGGACGAGCTCTCCTCCCGCGTCCTGGTCCTGGGCCTGCCCGGGTCGACCCGCGACACGACCGGACGCATCCTCGCCGCCGCGCACGAAGGCGGAGAGCCCTGCATCCTGACGCTCCGTCAACTCGCACGACCGTCCGATCCGGGCTTGAACGGGCACACCGTACGCGTCTGCGAGAACCCGGCCGTCCTCGCCGCCGCAGCCGACGAACTCGGCCCCGCCTGCCCGCCGCTGATCTGCGTCGAGGGCAACCCGTCCGCCGCCGCCCGCGCCCTGCTCACCCAGCTCACCGACCAGGGCAGCCCGATCGCGTACCACGGCGACTTCGACTGGGGCGGTATCCGCATCGCCACCGGCATCCTGCGCCTGCCCGGCGCCGCGCCCTGGCACTACGACGCCCCCGCCTACCTCGCCGCCGTCGAACGCGGCCTCGGCACCCCCCTCACCACCGGCACCCCGGCCCCCACCCCCTGGGACCCGGCCCTGGGCGACGCCCTCACCCGCCACGGCATCCGCGTCGAGGAGGAGCACCTGATGGACCTGCTCCTCACCGACCTCCGCCGGCGGTAGCCGACGAGCCCCGGCCGCTTCGCCACTACACGGCCGGGGTTCGCGGACATGGCTTCTCGGACCAGCGCGCCGCCAGAAGCACTCGTCTGCGTGCTTCGACGCGCCGGAGAGCGGACCGAGACGGGCACGTATGGGCGCACTCGTGTACGCCGGCGACGGTGCCAAGAGCGACGGACCCCTCCTGCACGCGCGTCGTCGTCCACAGCGCCTGCACTGCCACACGGATCGGCGAGGGATCGGCGAGGTTTCCGGAGTCCGGGCCCGCGACGTCGATACCGACAAGTGGATCCTGACCTGCCGCCGACAGACCACCCCGCCCCCGGCGGCCTGGTCGACAAGCACACCAAGGGCAGGGTCGCCCGCCTCATCCCGATCATCGAACCATTGCGCCCGCTCATCAGACGGATCCAAGCGGCGCCAGGGTCAAGTGCGCCACCAGCCCTCGCTCCAGCAAAACATCAAGGAGCTCTCGCACTTCACCGTGAGAATCGAAGAGCAATCCGCACGCCAGCCACTGGACCATCGGCTGGCGACTCGATCGCAGCCAAACTGAGCTTCCCCCGCTGCGCGGGAGGCGTTGATTACCTGGTCAGGACGGGTGTGGGTAGTTCGACGGCCACCGGTTCGGCCGTCGCCTGGTCGGCGTAGTACTTCGCCTCGTATTCGTCGGGGCTGAGCCAGCCGAGTCGTTTCTGGATGCGTCG
>NZ_JBSFKQ010000070.1:0-33744 GCF_053598615.1 Kitasatospora sp. NPDC001095
TATCTCGGGCCCCCCCCAACTCCCCGCAAACTGGGGCGGGTGGGGGGCGCCCACCCCCCCCTGCCCCCCCCCCGCGGGGCCCGCCCCCGCGCGGCGGGACGACGCTCCGGCCTACCGCGCGGCGAGGCGGCGGCCGAGGTCCTCCAGATAAGGGGCGCCGTAGGCGTCCGTGAGGTCGTCGAGGTCGATCATCGGCGGGATGTCGATGACGGGCTGACGCTCGACGAGGAAGGCCACCGTCTCCTGGACGATCCTGGTCTCGTCCGCGCCGGTGACCTGCGGCAGGTCGAGGACGCCGTCGGTGACCCGGATCCGGGTCTCGGCCTCGACAGCGCCCTCACGGACCCGAACCAGGTGCTCGTGGTCGCCCAGGGGCTCGACCTGGATCTCAACTCCCATGGCAGTCTCCGCCTTTCAGTTCCGCTCGGTTCCGCGTGGCCCGGGCCGCGAGGCCGTGAAGCCGGGAGGCCGTGAAGCCGTGGGGTCGCGGCTACGTGGATGCTAACCCCCCGTCGGCACGGCGCTGGTGCGGGCTGCCCGTACCGGGTTCAGGGCGAGACCGTCTTGCTCGCCAGCACCCTCCCCCGGGCGTCGTACGCGGCGATCCTGATGCCCTGGAGCGGGTCCGCCTCCCGAACATGGGCAGTCGCGTCGCCGGGCCCCCAGAGGTAGCCGGTGGCGTACCCCGGGTCGCCGGGGAGCGAGGCGACGGTGGCCCAGTACGACCGGCCGCCCACCTCGACGGCCATCCGGGCCACCTGTCCGGGCCCGCGGTAGACGAGGTTGTACAGCGCCTCCTGGTACTGCGGGGGGTTCCCGTAGTACTGCATCGTGATCTCGGTCGCGCCCCCCGCCCAGGAGTGCCCGCCGCAGCCCGGACCGCTTCCGTACGCAGGGGCGTCGTGGATGCAGATCTCCTGGTCCTTCAGCTGCATCCACCAGTCCTGGCGGCCCAACGGCAGCTGCCTGCCGGGCTCCACCACCACGGCCTCGGGAGCCGGCCCCTCCGGCAGCCGCGGAGCCTGCGAGGCCGGCCCGACGGCCGTGCCCCCGAGCTGCGCGGACAGCACCGTGGCCGTGCCGGCCACCACGGCGAGCGCGGCCACCACCGCCGACGCGCCCATCGCCACCCGGCGCCGCTGGCGGCGCACGTGGACCCGCACGGGCCCGGCGGACCAGTCCGCCACCGCGACCCGGGCCGCCTCGTCCCGCAGGGCGCCGCGCACCATGTCCTCGGTGTCCATCACCTGTTGCCTCCGTTCGTGCCGTCGATCGTCGAGTCGGTGTCCGCCGCGCGCGCTGCCTGTGGGGCGTACGGAGCCAGCGCCGGGTGGGCGCGCAGTTTCGCCAGGCCCCGGCTGGCCTGGCTCTTCACGTTGCCCGGCGAGCAGCCGAGCACGTCGGCGACCTGGCGCTCGCTCATGTCCTCCCAGTAGCGCAGGACGACCACGGCCCGCTGGCGTTGCGGCAGTTCGGCCAGCGCCTGGAGCAGCACCGAGCGCTCCTCGACCTCGCGGTGGCCGCCGCTGCCCGCGGTGGACGCCCGGTCGGGCAGGACGGGCACGAGCAGTTGCCTGACCCGGCGCCGCCGGTGGCGGCTCAGGTTGTTGTTCACCAGGGCCCGGTGGACGTAGGCGTCCGGCTCGTCCAGGCGGCTGATCCGGGACCAGTTCCTGAAGACCTTCGCGAACGTCGCCTGCACCACGTCCTCGGCCTCGTGGTGGTCGCCGGTGAGCAGGTAGGCGGTGCGCACCAGCCGCCGCCAGCGCGTGGCGGCGAACGCCTCGAAGTCGGGCTCCCACCGGCCGGGGCCGTCGGCGGACACCGTTGCCGTGACGGGCCGGGGCCGGTCCTCCGGTGGGACGTGCAATGTGCTCGCGGTCATCCGATTCCTCTTCGCGTCCACGCGACGGCCCGACCGGACCGCCGCTCTGCCCTACTCACCCCCGCGCCGCGGAAGGGGTTGCACGGCTCGGCCGGCGAGAACGGCCGGCGGGGACGGTCGGTGGGGACAGTCGCGGAGATCGGCGGCGAGAACGAGCGGCGGGGCTCAGCGGCCGGGGCCGTCGGCGATCCGGGCGACGTGGGACAGGACCGCCCCGGCGCCGTCCTCGGCCGCCATGAGCCCGGCGACGGCGGCCGCGCGGCGGCGGACGGGCTCGGCCAGGGCCGCCGTGATCGCGGCGGCGAGGCGTTCGGCGGTGAGCTCCGCGAACGGCACGGGCTCCGGGGCGACCCCCAGCCGGTGCAGCCGCGCCGCCCAGAACGGCTGGTCGGCCATGACGGGCACCGGTACGGCGGGGACGCCGGCTCGCAGCGCCGCGCCGGTGGTGCCCGCTCCGGCGTGGTGGACGACCGCGGCCGTGCGGGGGAAAACCCAGTCATGGGGCACGTCGCCGACGGACAGGACGCCGTCGCCCGCCGCCTCCAGCCCGGCCCAGCCCGCCTGGACCACCGCGCGCACACCCGCCCGCCGCACCGCCGCCGTCACCAGCTCGCCGAGCCGCGCCCCCTCCCCCGGCGCCATGCTGCCGAACCCGATGAACACCGGCGCCGGACCGGCCCTGAGGAAGTCCACCAGTTCGGCCGGGGGCTGCCAGCCCTGTGGCCGGGCGGGCCACCAGAAGCCCGCCACCTCGACCGGGGCCGGCCAGTCCGCCGGGCGCGGCAGCAGCACGGGGCTGTAGCCGTGGACGACCGGACGGGTGTGCCCGAGCGGTTCCGGCGAGGTCGTACCGGGAAGGCCGAGGCGCTCGCGCAGCCGGGCCACGGCCCCCGAGAACAGCCGCTCCGCGCTCCGCAGCCGCTCCTGCCCGGCGGCGAGGTTGCCCTCCGGTCCCAGGTCCCCGCCGCTGGCGGGGCCGGGCAGCGGGAACTCCCCGGTGGCGAAGGCGGGCGTGAGGTACGTGCCGAGGACGGGCACGCCATGGGCCTCCCCGGCCGTCAGACTGAACGGCGACGGGGCGAAGGCGGTGAGCAGCAGGTCGGCCCCGCCGGCCACGGCGTCCGCCACGCCGTCGGCGAGCCCGTCCACGAACGCGGCCGTCACCGCGCGGGTCTCCGCCGGGGACGTCGCACGGGCCCTGTCACGGATGAACGCCTCCGGGTCCCCCGGCACTGGCCGGTGTTCCAGGCCGCAGGACTCGACCAGCGTCGCGAAGGTCGGATGGGCGGCCACGGCGACCCGGTGCCCGGCGTCCACCAGGCGTCGGCCCAGGCCGGTGAACGGAGCGACGTCCCCGCGGGAGCCGGTCGTGACGATCAGAATGCGCATGACGTGATTCTCCACGGCGGACCGGTGCCGGCATCAGGACTCGGCGCCGGCACCGGGGTCCGCCGGCGCCCGTTCCGTGGGCCCTGACCACCGCCGGCTCCCGGCGGGTTCGTCGCGCTGCTCGTACGTCCACACCGCGAGCTGGGTGCGCGAGGCGAACCCCAGCTTGTCCAGGATGCGTTCGACGTGGTTCTCCGCGGTGCGCTGCGCGATCGTCAGGCGCGCCGCGATGTCCTTGTTGGTGAGGCCTTCGGCGACCAGTTCCGCGATCTGGCTCTCGCGCCGCGTCAGTCCCGGCACCCCGGCCGCGTCCTCCAGTACGTAGGCCATCGCCTCGTCCACGGTGGCGCGCGCTCCGCGGCGGAACTCCCGGTCGAAGGCGGCGGCGGGCAGCGCCTCCCGCGCCGCGGCGTCGAAGCGCAGGTGCCGGGCGCGCATGAACGGCGCCGCGCCGAGTCGCCCACCCAGCGACTCCCACAGCAGGTGCAGCACGCCCAGGAGCCGGGCGGTGCGCCGCGGGTCGTCCCGGGTGCTCCACGCGATGACCTCCACGCACATGGCCACGTCCCACCAGTCCTGGAACGGGCGCAGCCGGGCGATGGCCGCCCTGGCGTGCGTGATCGCGTCGGCGGGCGCGTCGGCGCGCAGGGCCAGCAGGGCGCGGGCGAGCAGGGCCATGCCGCGCAGCCATGACTCGTCCTGCGCGCGGGCGGCCTCCTCGACCTCTCGGCACGCCTCGTCGGCCACGGCGGACTGGCCTCCGTAGGCGTTGGCGATGGCGAACTTGACCCGGCATTCGAGGGCCGCGTCGAGGCAGCCGAGCGCGCGGAACTCGCTGTGCGCCCGCGCGAACAGCTCGGCGGCGCTCGCGAAGTCCTCCCGCCAGACGGCGAGGATCCCGTGGTGGTGCCGCACCCAGGCCGACTCCCGCCGGTGTCCGCCCCGGCCGGCCACCGCCTCGCAGGCGGCGAGGGCGCGGCGGACCTCGTCCTCCGGATCGCCCCGCAGGATGCGCAGGTACGTCTCGGTGACCAGGGCCTGTACGCGGACGGCGGCGTCCGGCCCGGCGGCGTCGCCGCCCTCGCTGTGGGCGCGGTCGGCGGCGAGCAGCTGCGACAGCCAGTGGCACCCCTCGGGCAGCAGGCCCGCGGTGATCCAGTAGTGCCGGGGCGACACGGCCAGCGCCAGACCGGCCCGCGCCTGCCCGCGCTCCAGGCAGTACTCCAGGGCCGCGCGCAGGTTCGGGTGGTCCAGGCGCAGCCGCGTGAACCAGTCGACCTGCCGGGGCCCGAACCACTCCCGCCCGGCTCGTGCGGTCAGTTCGGCGTACCGGTCCCGGTGGCGGCCGCGCAGCGCGTCGAGCGAGCCGGACGCGGCCAGCCGCTCGTACCCGTACTCCCGTACCGTCTCCAGCATGTGGTAGCGCGAACGCCCGTTCACCTGGCGGCGGTTGACGATCGACCTGGCCACCAGGCCGTCCAGGGCGTCGAGCAGGGCGGCGGGCGGCAGTTCGGCGTCCGCGCAGACCTGTTCGAGGCCCTCCAGGTCGAACCCGCCGCGGAACACCGAGGCGCGTGCCCAGAGCAGCCGTTCGCGCGCCGTGCACAGGTCGTGGCTCCAGTCGATCAGCGCGCGCAGGGTGCGCTGCCGGTCGGTGGCGACGCTGCTCCCCCCGGTGAGCAGTGCGAACCGGTCGGTGAGCCGCTCCAGGATCTCCTGCGGCGTCAGGCTCCGGATGCGGGCCGCGGCCAGCTCGATCGCGAAGGGCAGCCCGTCCAGGCGGCGTACGAGCTCGGCGACGGCGGCGGCGTCGGCCCTGGTCAGGGTGAAGCCGGGCAGCACGGCGGCGGCCCGGTCGGTGAACAGCGCTACGGCCGGGTTGCCGCTCACGGCGCGCAGGCCGTGGCCGGTACCGGCGTCCGCGTCCGCGTCCGGCACCGGCAAGGGCTCCACGGGGAAGACCTGTTCGCCCGCGATGCCGAGCGGCTGCCGGCTGGTCGCCAGGACCCGCAGCCCGGGCGCGGCACGCAGCAGCGTGTCGGTGAGGCGGGCGCACGCGTCGATCAGGTGCTCGCAGTTGTCCAGCACCAACAGGGCACGCCGCTCGCGCAGCCGGGCGGCGAGGACGGTCGTCGCATCGGCGCCGGGGCGGCCCGGGTTCGCCGCGTCGAGGGTGCCCAGGACGCTGGGGGCGAGCAGCTCCGGGTCCCGCAGGTCGGCGAGTTCGGCCACGTACACGCCGTCGGGGAAGGCGGATCGCGCCGCGCCCGCCGCCACGCGCAGCGCCAACCGGGTCTTGCCCACGCCCCCGGTTCCGCTGAGCGTGACCAGGCGCGCGCCGGAGAGCAACCGGGCGATCCGGGCCGTCTCCGCCCGCCGCCCGATCAACGGCGTCAGTGCGACGTCCGGGCCGGCGAACGTCCCCGTGGCTGCCTCCGATTCCATGGGCCGCCATCTTACGGACGCACGGGAATTGAGTAGTTCTCCCGTTGCCCCGCCGCGCGAACCCGCCCGAGACTCGACAACCGCGGTATCGGGCGATCGAGTGAGGTGTGTGTTGTCGGCAGGCGCGGCAGCGGGGTCGGAGCGGACCGGGCGGCTGGGGCAGCGGGTGTGGACCTACCAGGGGGGCTACGCGCGCAGGCCCCTGAGCGCGTTCTTCGTGCTCCTCATCGTCTTCGTCGTGCTGTGCACCCTCGTCGGCAAGTACTACGACGAGGACTCCTCGTTCCGCCTCGCGTTCTGGGCGGTGGTCGTGGCGGACGTGCTGTCCCTCGCCCTGTGCGTGCGGCACGCCAGGATCCGGATCCGGGAGTACGAGCACGGCTTCGAGCTGCGCCGGCCGGGGCGCCGCACGCTGCGGTACGCGTGGCAGGAGATCGCGTCCGTCGAGTCGACCCGGGTGTCCGTCCACATCAACTTCGCGCACTCGCACGACGTGCTCAAGACCGTGATCCGGCCGTACACGGGCGGCCGGATCCGAATCAGGGGCCTGGACTACATCAAGGTCCGCGAGGAGTGCGGCTTCTGGAGGATGATCTCGAGGCCGCACCCCACCACCGGCGAACGTTTCGTGGCGACCGCGTCGCAGGCCGTCGCCGAGGCCCGTGCGCAACGCCTCGTGGACGAGCTCGGCGCGGGCGGCTCGTTCCGCTGGGGCGCCCTGACCTTCACCGCCGAGGGGATGACGCTCGCCCCCTTCACCGGGCCGGTCGCCTGGTCCCGGATCACCCTCGTCTCCGCGAACCCGAGCAGCGGCGTCCAGCTCGACGTACAGGGGCTGTCCGCGCACGTCGGCAGCCGGGCCCTGTCGGCGCGCGCGACGAAGAAGGGCTACCGCACCAACGGGGACCGACTGGAGGTGTTCGTGCCCGTCCGCCGCCCCGGCTCGGACTACGCGGCGCTGAGCATCCTGCTCGCCTACGGCGCCGCCCTGCACAGCGGGCAGGACGAAGGACAGTAGGGCGGCAGGACGGTAGGGCGGCAGGGCCCGGCCTCAGCGAACCGCCGGATGCCGCGTGGTCCCCCCGGTTCCTGCGGTTCTCCCCCGGGAAGCCGGCCGCCCCGCCGGTGAAGGCCGAGGGCGGCTCGGCCATCCCGCAACTGATGACCGCTCAGATCGTTCCACTCGCACATGACGCATCGATACCGCCGATCGACGGGGGCGGCGCCCCCGTCGATCGACAGGGGGCCGAACGGCCGCCGCCACCAGCGCCCCATGTGCCGAAAAGCACTGGCAGACCGCGCTGATCCGGGAGACGCTGAACTCCATGGCGACAACCCTGATCACCGGCGCCGACAAGGGACTTGGCCGCGAGACCGCCCGCCGCCTGATCGCCGCCGGCCACCTCGTTCTTTGACTTCACACCCGCCGCGCCACGAGCATGGCCGCGACCACCGGGGAGGGCCTGTGACGGAACGCACCGTCCGATTGTCGAAGCGCGGACGACGGAATCGCTTGACCGCCGCAGCGCCCGTAGCCGTTCTCGGTGGCGGCTTCGCGATCAACGCCTGGCTGAACCGGGGCCCCGGCACCGAGGTCCGCGAAGGCCCGGTGGCCGGCCACCCGCTGCTGGTCAGCTCCGACGGCCGCACCCTGACGCTCGACATCGGCTGGGGCTGCGAGAAACAACCCGAGCTCGTGGCCCGCGAGACCGCCGGCGCGGTGAAACTCTCCCTGCGACACACGGTCGACCCGAGGGGCTGCGACCTGGGCGGCCTCGGACGGATCACGGCCCACCTGAACGAACCGCTCGGAACCAGGGCCCTGAACGACGCCACCGGCAAGCCCGCCGTCCACTTCGACGAGCGCGACCTCCGGCGGCCCGCGTTCCTGCCGGAGAACTACTACCCCTACCCCGCGGACAGGATGGTCCACCTGCCCGGCCTGGCCCCGCTCCCGACCGACACCCCGGCCTGGGCCGGCGGATACCGACTCGGAACCGGTCCGGAACGGGGGTCCCTGATCATCAGCCAGACCCTCCGCGGCAGCGCACCACCGGCCGGCCGGGCCACCAGCGTCAAGGGCCACCCCGCGACCATCACACCGGCGGACCCCAACGGCGGGCCCCGTTCGGTGACGTGGTCGGACGGGACGTACACCTTCGTGGTCACCACCGGCGGCCCGCCACGCCTCTCGGACGAGGAACTCGTCCACGTCGCGGAGAACCTGGGGTAGCCGACACCACGACCGGCACCACCCTGGCCACGGGCCGCCCGGTCCTCGACGTCGGGAACTGCGCCGCCACGGGGCGTCGTCCGGACCACCGGCGCGCACGTCGTCACGGCCGGCTACAGCGGTGACACGGTCTACGAGGGCAACAGCGGGAACCCCGAGACCATCACGGTGACGGTGGCCCCCTGAGGACGCCGCGGGAGCGCCGCTCCCCGGTTCGACGTCCGCCGGTCAGGCCCGCTCGGTCTTCCACTCCCGGGCGAGCGTCGCGTAGACGTACTCGCTGCCCCAGCGCTCGCCGTCGAGGTCGTTCTCGACGAGGTGCGCCTCCCTGCGCATGCCGAGGCGCTCACAGACCCTCATCGACCCGGTGTTGAGCACGTCGAGACGGGCGAAGATCCGGTGGGCACCCAGCTCGGCGAAGGCCAGCGCGGCCACCGCGCGCGCCGCCTCCGTCGCGTAACCCCGGCCGCCGTACTCCGGGTTGAAGGACCAGCCGATCTCGACCTGGCGCGCCGACGCGCTCGCGAGCTTCAGCACGACCTCACCGACGACCTTCGCCTCGCCGGCCGGGCAGACGGCGACCACCAGGTCGTCGCCGTCCTCGGACCACGCGGTGCCGGCCGCCCGCCGCGTCAGGCTCTGCACGCACTGTGCACGGGTGAGCGGCGGCCGGTAGAGGTAGCGGGCGACCTCGGGCAGGCCCTGGAAGGCGTGCAGGTCGTCGAGGTCATCCGGCGTGAACGGACGCAGCAGGAGCCGTTCGGTGCTGACGGGCAGCAGCGAGAGCACGGTCATCGATCGTTTCCTCCCCGAGAACTGCCCGCCAGCCTAACCGGCCGGACCGCGAAGCCCACTCCGATTAACGGCCGCCAGGCCGCCATCGGCCGCCGTGGGCCGCCGCGGGCCGCCGGACCTGAGTACACGTACTCAGGCCATCCCCGCGGCCGTGCGACAGAATCGGCCGCCGGAACGAGATCGCGGAGGGGACGGCGGGAGCGTGGGCATGCCCTGGGGGACGCCGCGGCGGATCGACGGAATCGCCTGCTGGCGGGCGGTCGTGGGATCCCGGACGGCCAGGTCGGCGCTGGTGGGGGCCGGGCTCGGCGCGGTGGCGCTCCTGCTCACCGCACTGCCGTGGCAGCGCCTCCTCCCGTGCGATCCGCAGCAGGGGTGGAGCTGCCTGGGGTGGGCGCTGCTGCTCGCCCCGGCGGCCGCCCTCCTCGTCTTCCTGACGAGCTGGCTGGCGCTGCGGCTGGCGGGCGTCCGGCCGGCCTGGCGGGTGGCCGCCGCGGCCGTCGTCCTCTCCTGGCTGCAGTTCGAGCTCGAGGCCCGGGCCGGGGCCTGGAGCCTGCCGGACGGACTGCTGCCACTCGCCGACGCGGTGCTGTTCGCGATCGCGGCTGCCCTGACCGCGCCCGGGCCGCTCCTGTGGCGGCGCTGGGTCGTGCTGCTGGTCGTCCTCGCCCTGCTCTGGCCGCTCTCGGCGCTTCTCGGGGACCACCGCGCGGACGACCGTGCCCGGAACGAACTCACCGACGTGGGCGTCCCGTTGTACGCACCCGATGTCGCCGGTTACCGCCTGCGGACTCCGCTGACCAGCAAGCCCGGCTCGTGGTTCGGTTTCCTCCTGCTGCCCGACCGGCAGGGCGTCAACCCCGACGACCTGAACCGCTGGGCCATCCGGGTGACCGTGGAGCCCTTGACGCCCGCCTTCAGGCCACCCGTCTGCGATGCGACGAGCCTCGGCAGCACGGTCAGAGCCGAAGGCTGCGAACAGGTCTCGCCCGACGCCTGGCGCAGGGCCAATCCCTATGTCGTCTTCTACTTCGTCCGCCGCGACGACTACCTGATCGTCATGTCGGCGGACGGAAAGGAGAACACCGAAGCCGATCTGCGCAAGCTGGCGTCGACGCTGTCCGTCCGAACCCCCGACTACTTCCTCCGCTGAGCCGCCCGCGCTCCCGGTGGTCCTCCGGGGCCGACACGAGCCGCTGTCCTCCCGTACGACAGCCGCCCGCCCCGTCCACCTAAGCTGTCCCCACGCGGTGACCGGGGAGGGACAGCGGGTGGATCGGTACAACGTCACGAACACCATCGACGGGGGAACCCAGAAGACGGTCATCCAGGTCGGCCAGGTCGGCTCGATGACGGTCCGGACAGCCCCCGCCCCGGCCGCCCCCGCCCCGCCGAGCGACCCGTGGGTCCGCGCCGTCCTGGACTCCGGAATCTGGGCCCACGCAGCGCAGCGCGACACCGAGCCCCACCGGCGACACGCCGCCCGGCTGGCCGAACGGCTGGCCACCGTCCGGGACGGCGCCGAGCAGCACACCGCCGGGGACCCCTGGGCCGACCCCGGGTTCGCGACGCGGTTCGCGGACCGCGTGGAGTGGCTGCTCGGTGAGCCCGACGGCGCGCTCGACCTCTACCCGGCCGAGGCCGGACTGCTCGTCCTGCTGCCCTACCTCTACCAGACCCACCAACTCCTGCTCACCGCCTCCCGACTCGAGGCCGACCCCACCGACCTGCGGCCACGGCACGGAGCGACCGGATGGCGCGCCGGCTACCAGTCCTTCCTGACCGGCCACGACCTGCTGGTGAACCGGGCCGAACTGCGCCCGCAGGCAGCATCGGCGACCGGCTGGTGGCTGTACCGCCACTGGCTCGCGCAGGACGACAAGGGCATGGCGGCCCTGGCCGCCCTCGAAGCCGAACTCACCGCGGACAGCGGTCCGTTGACCGAGGCCGTGGGCATCCGGCGCCTGGCCAGGCTCCTCGCCGGCCTACGGATCGGCGCCGACATCTGCAACCCCGAGCACCTCGGCCAGCTGGAGGCCGACGAACTCCTGCCCGGCCCCGGCCGCCAGCGCATTCGCGAGCGGCGGGCCGGCCTGCTGCTGGCCGTCGCCTACGGCGCCGCGATCGAACCCGCCGTGCTCCCCGACACGGTGGTCGAGCACATCGGGGTCCCGAACCCGGTCGATCTCGACGGGCTGCGGCGGACCCTGGCCACGACGGCGTGGGGCGGCTCCCCCGAGCTGCCGGTCCTCAAGGCGGTCTGCGAGCACGAGGCCGTCGTGGAGGCCCTGCGCGAGCACGCGGCGCGCCTGGACGGGCTGCTCCTCGCAGTCGGGCGCGCCGTGCCCGACCGGATCGCCCAGCCCATGCCGCCCCTGCCCACGCGGATCTCCGCAGACGGCGTCGTCCCGGCGGAGGGGACCTTCACCAGCGGCGCACGGTTCCGGCTCGACGACCGCCGGGTGCGCGGCCTGCTGACCGGCACCCAGCTCTACAAGGACCGCGACCTCGCCGTACGCGAGCTGTACCAGAACGCCCTCGACGCCTGCCGCTACCGCAGGGCCAGAACCCAGTACCTGGAGCGCTCCGGCCGGCCCTTCCACCCGTACGAGGGCCGGATCGACTTCGTCCAAGGCGTCGACGAGGACGGCCGCGAGTACCTGGAGTGCACCGACGACGGCATCGGCATGGGCGAGGCGGAGCTGCGCGGCGTGTTCTCCAACGCCGGCGTCCGCTTCGCCGAGCAGCCCGACTTCCTGCTGGAGCAGGCGCAGTGGGAACGCGTCGAACCCCCGGTCCGGCTCCACCCCAACAGCCGGTTCGGAATCGGCGTCCTGTCGTACTTCATGCTCGCGGACGAGATCCGGGTGGAGTCCTGCCGCATGGGGCTCGACGGCATGCCAGGACCGCTGGTGGAGGCGCACATCCTCGGGCCCAACCACCTGTTCCGGATCGTCGAGAAGGAGGAGAGTAGCGGTAAACCCGGCACCCGGGTGCGGCTCTACCTGCGGGAGCGGCGCCGCTCCTGGTCCGGGCTGAACGCCCTCGCCAAGGTGCTGTGCATCGCCGAGTTCCCGACGGCGGCGCAGCACGGCGGGCGGAGAAGGGAGTGGAAGCCGGGGGTGTTCGGACGGTCGGGTATCGGAGCGGGCGACCGCCTGGTGGAATGGACCGACAGCCCCGAGGGCGCGCAGGTGATCTGGTGCAAAGATGGCGGCCAACTGCTGGTGGACGGCCTTCGGATCGAACCGCACGAGCGCGTCGGGGTGCTGTCAGGCGACCGGGGTGTCGTGGTGAACCTGAGCGGGGACCACGCCCCGAGACAGCTCAGCACCGATCGTCTCACGGTGCTCGAGGACGTGTCCCCCCGCGTCGAGGAACTGCTGGCGGGCGCGGCACCCGCCCTGGTGGCGAGCGGAGCGAAGTTCTTCACCCCGACGTGGCTGCGGAACGTCACCGAGAGCAGCCCGCGGACAGCGGATCTGGTGGCGGAGGCGGCCTACGGGTCCGGAGCCGGCTTCCGTAAGCACGGACAACCGACGGATCTCGCCACAGCCGGTTGGTTCCCACTGGACCAGGCGATCCACGAAGGCCTCCTGACAACCAACAGCCGCACGCCACGACCGACGGACACGGGCTTCCACGCGCTACCCGACCACATCCTGCTCTGGCGGATGCTCGCCCACGGAAGCACCGATCTGCTGCGTCAGCTCGTCGAACTGGTACCGGAACTGGCTGGCCCGCACCGCGTGGCCAGGGCTTGGCCGTCGGACCTGGAGGTGCTCACCGGAAACCGGGGTTTCGCCCACACCGGACGGGCGGACGTGTTCACTGCCGCTCGTCGCCTCGGCTGTAGTCCGGCCGGCCCAGCGGAACGGCGGAGGCTCTTCGGAGTGGACGACCTCGTTGTCGCCGAGACTGCCGACTCGAATGACCGGGACGGTTCGGACATGCGCTGGATCGATGACCAGCACGGTCGCCGCCGCTCGTTCGAATCGATCGGCGGCCTGCTGGAGGTCGGCGCGACGCTCGGAGTGAGCGCGGCGCAAGCGGCGGCACGGCTGCGAGCGTACGGCATAGCCGTCGTGCCCGAGGATCTGCCGGAAGGCGCCCCTGACGAGACGGATCTCCAACTGCTCTACCGGGACGGCGAAGTCGCCATGGGCAACCCGATCTGGAACGACGGGCCCGTACCACCCGGCCACGTGGCCCAGGCCGCTCTACAGACCGGACTGAGCCCGCTGGAGGTCCGGCGTCGACTCGAACACTATGGCCTGACGGTGGAGCCGTTCGAGTTTCCCGAGCGACCGGACGAGATGTATGTCGACTGGCTCAGCCGGGACCACGACGGGATGTGGCCGTGGGCGAGTGCCGCCGGGCCACTTCCGCCCTGGCAGCTGATGTCCGCTCAGGAATGGTCGGGCATGTCCGCCGACGACGTGCGGGCCGAGTACGAGCGCCTCGGCTTCACCCTGCCGCCACGGCCGAACTGCCGGGAGTCGCTGGACGACTTCGACCTGCTGGCCGGTGAGTGGGAGGTCGACTGGTCGCCCTTCCGAACGGACCGTGCCCCGACCTTCCACCAGCTCATGGAGGTGGCGGAGAATCTGGGGCTCAGCCTGCGGGCACTGACCAGCCGGCTGGCCGCGTACGGGGTGCGAACGGGCATGGTCCTGCCACCGCGCCCGACCGAGCTCGATCGCGAACTGTTCCGCTACGAGGACATGGCCCAGAGCATCTCGGACGACGACGTCTGGTGGTACTGGCTGAGCCCGGACGACGAGATCCCGTTCTACCTGCTGGTCCTTGCCGCCAGGGACCTGGGCCGACGTCCCCGGGAACTGGCGGCCCGGCTGCGCTCCTACGGTCTGCGCGTGTCCCGCGACGACCTCCCGCCCGGTCTCACCCATGGAGCGGCCCTGCGTCTGCTGACGGCCGACGGTCTGGTGATGCCCGGCCCGAAGGACCCGCCGATGCTGCTCGCTCATCTCGTCCGCGTCGCCCGATGTGTCGACCTGCCCGTGCAGGAGACAGCCCAGCACCTCCGCGACCTCGGCGTCCACGTCGGTGACCTCGCGGCCACCGTGCGGGCGGCTCTGGCACGCGTGCCGCTCGCCTGACCGGCCAGGACGTCCCCGGCGTAGCACCGCAGGCCCCGCGCCGGGACCGGCCGGACCCTGCCGAAGTCGGCGTTCGGTGGTGCCATGGAAGTACGAACGGCCGGGTCCACGGGCTCGGCCCCGTACCGAGTCAGTCGGATACCGAAAGTCACCGACGGCAACGCCTCACCGACCGAGGAGTCCCACCATGACCTCCGAAAGCCCCGACGACCCCGGCGCTCCCGTCGTCCTCGGCGTCGACGCCCACGAAACCGGCTCGATGGCCGCCGCCTGGGCCGCCGACGAGGCCGCCCGCAAGGGCCTGCCGCTGCGGCTGGTGCACGCCGTGCCGTCGCTGTATCGCGAGTTCCGCCCGTTCGACGAGGGCCGCTACCACAAGGCCCTGCGCGAGCGGGCCGACCGGGCGCTCGACCGGGCCGCCGCCGTCGCCCGGCAGCGCCACCCCGGGCTGGCCGTGACCGCCGTCGTGGCCGAGGACGTCCCGGCGCCCGCGCTGTGTCGGGAGTCCCGCCGGGCCTCGCTCGTCGTCCTCGGCTCCCGGCGGCTGAGCCGGGTGGAGGAGGCGCTGAGCACGTACTCGGTGGCCGTGCCGGTCAGCGCCCAGGCGCACTGCCCGGTGGTCGTGGTCCGCGACCCCGAGCACACCACCCAGGACCCGCCGTACGTGGTGCTCGGCGTGGACGGCAGCCCGTCCTCGGAACCCGCCGTCGACTTCGCCTTCGCGTACGCGGACGAGCGCCGGGCCGCACTGCGCGTCCTGTGGGTCTGGCAGCGCCCGCCGGCCGGCAGCCCGGACGAGCCCGCCACCGAGCAGTTGCTGCACCGCCTGCTCTTCGAGTCCACCGCGGGACGCCACGAGCACCACCCGGACGTGACCGTGACCCACGAGGTCGTGCACGGCCACCCGGTCGAGGAGCTGGCCCGCGCCGGCGAGCACGCCCTCGCCGTGGTCGTCGGCCGGCGCGGCAACGGCGGGTTCACCGGCATGCGCCTCGGCTCCGTCCCCCACGGCCTGCTCCGCCGCGCCCACTGCCCGGTCGTCACCGTGCCCGCTCACCCGCAGTGAGCCCGGACCGGCCGCGTCCTGCGTTCGGCCCCCACTCGCTCCGCCACTTCCGCCCCTGAGGAGTCCGCCAGTGACCGACCACACCCGCACCCACCTGCTCACGGCCATCGACCTCGCGGCCTCCGCCCGCGCCCACGGCAACCACCCCTTCGGCGCGCTGCTGACCGACCTGGACGGAGGCGTCCTGCTCACGGCCGAGAACACCGTGCTGACGGACCACGACGTCACCGCCCACGCGGAGACCAACCTGGTCCGGCAGGCCTGCCGCACCCTGGCCCCGCACCTGCTCAACGGGACCGTCCTGTACAGCAGCACCGAGCCCTGCGCGATGTGCGCCGGAGCGATCTACTGGAGCGGCATCCGGCAGGTCGTCTACGCGCTCTCCGCCAGCGACCTGAACGCCATCGCCGGGGTGGACCCGGACGAACCGGTGCTCGACCTGCCCTGCCGCCAGGTCTTCGCCGCCGGCGGCAGCACCGTGGCGGTCTCCGGCCCGCACCTCTTCGAGGAGGCCTCCGCCGTGCACACGGGGTACTGGGGCTGACGGACGACGGAATGGGAGGACAGCCCCCGGACGCGCCGCAGGCCGAGCGGCGCGGGGGGGCACGAGTGGCACGAGTGGCAGGAGACGGCGATGAGCACGACGGAACCCCTCCCCACGGAGACCGACGCCTGGGTGGTGGACCGCCCGGGGCCGGTCGGCGGTCCCGGGCCGGGACCACTGGCGTGGCAGCGGCGGCCGCTGGAGGCGCCCGGGCCGCGGGAGATCCTGGTGGAGGTGGAGGCCTGCGGGGTGTGCCGCACCGACCTCCACCTCGCGGAGGGGGACCTCTCCCCCAGGACGGCCCGGTGCACCCCCGGGCACGAGGTGGTCGGCCGCGTGCTCACGGTCGGCGCGGACGCCGAGGGGTTCGGCGTCGGGGACCGGGCCGGGGTGGCCGGGGCCGCAGGCGCGGCGGGCGTACGACGCGCCGAAGGAGGACTTCCCCGGGGTGGGCCCGGCGCGGATCAGCCGGGCAGGGAGGCGAACGCCACGCTCGCGGACTTCGTCTGCGCGAGCACGAGCAGTCGCTTCGACACCGTGTCGTAGCGCAGCCCGAGCGAGGTGAGGGTGGGCAGCACCTCCTGGGGCCTCTTCAGCTCCGGCAAGAACTTTCGGCTTCCCCTGGCACGGCCAGGGATGAGGACGAGGGGACCCCGCCCGGCGGGCGGGGTCAGCCGAGGTCGAAGGTGTTCGGCAGGCCGAGGCGGTAGCGGGCCTCGTCGACCAGCTTGAGCGGTTCCAGCTCCGGGGGCCGGAACAGGCCCCAGACCCGGCAGCGTTCGGCGGTCGAACCGTCCGCGTCCAGCAGGGCGTTGACGGCGCGGCGCGCGGACTCGTTGGCGCCCTCCATGGTGGCCAGGTCGACCTCGGTGCGGACGTAGTCGCCGGCCAGGAAGAAGTTGCCCACCGCGGTCGTGGCGGAGGGCCGGCGGTAGAGCGTTCCGGCGGGGTGGACCAGCAGTTGCTCGCGGTTGGCCGGCGCCGGCCCGCCCAGACCGGTGACGGCCGGGTCGAGGAACCACGAGTGCACGTCCGCGTCGGCCGGCCACCCGGCACCGGGCCGGTCGAAAGCCCGCCGGCACTGCGCCCAGACCTCGCGGGCCACCTCCTCGCGGGTGCACTCCTTGGCCGTGCGGCCGTAGAGGA
The DNA here is from genome assembly GCF_053598615.1 of Kitasatospora sp. NPDC001095. Lineage (NCBI taxonomy): Bacteria > Bacillati > Actinomycetota > Actinomycetes > Kitasatosporales > Streptomycetaceae > Kitasatospora > Kitasatospora sp. NPDC001095. The sequence goes on from NZ_JBSFKQ010000070.1 coordinate 16,624, forward strand.
TCCCGGGCCTGTCCCACTCCGAGACGCAGACCGACAGGCAGTCGCGCACCGTTCCGTCGCCGTAGGCGGCCGCGAAGTCCCGGTCCCAGAACTGCGCCTGGCCGACCGCGGTGAGCGACCACGGGGAGTCCAGGCAGACGGCGTGGCCGTGCACCGACCGCACCGGGCGGCGCAGGTAGAACTGGATGCCCGTCATCCAGTCCGTGCCGATCGCGTCGCAGCGCGCCAACTGCGGATCGGCGGCGCGCAGTTGCGGGCCCCAGGTGGCGCGGGCGTGCTCGACCGGCAACGCACTGAGGTAGTGGTCGGCCCGTACGGTCTCGGGGTCGCCGCCGCCGGCCGGTGCCACCCGCACCCCGGCGATCCCGCCCTCGGCGTACAGCACCTCCAGCACCTCGGTCCCGGTGCGGAACTCGACGCCCAGCGAGGCGAGATGGGCTGCCCACGGGTCGATCCAGGCCTCGCTGGTGGGGCCGTTCAGCACCCGGTCGGGCTGTCCGTCGCCGCCGCGCCCGAGCAGGCCGTTCAGCAGGAAGGCCTCGACGACGGTGCGGGCCACCGTACGGGTGCTGGCCTGCTCGGCCCGGGTCGCGACCAGGTCCCGGGTCAGGCCGACCCCGAGCAGGCGCTGGTAGTCGTGGGACATCCGCCCGGCCCCGATGAAGTCCCACCACGGCACCCGCTCCCACTGCTGCTCGCGGCGCAGGTCGCAGCTGGTCAGGTGGACCAGGAGCCGGTCCACGAAGTAGGCCAGCTCGTCGGCGGGCAGGTGCAGCACCTCGTCCAGCGCACCGGCCAGGATCCGCCGCAGGCTGTCCGGGGCCAGGTCACCCAGGTCGAGCGGCCGGGTGAGGGACCGGAACGGGAGCAGCAGGCCCGGGCGCGGGGCGTCGAAGGCCAGCAGCGCCTGGGTGGCGGCGCGCAGGTTGTCGTGGACGCCACCGGGGTTGCCGGGGACGGGGATGCGGCGCAGGGTGTCCGGCAGGTTGCGGTAGAAGCCGGGGAAGAACCGGAAGCCGTGCTCCCCCGGCAGCGCCAGCCGGCCGCCGGCCGCACTGCCCGGCACGTCCATGCTCCTGGCCTTGCCCCCGAGCGCTGCGTGGTATTCGTACACCGTCACCCGGTAGCCGCGCTCGGCGAGTTCGTGCGCCGCGCTCAACCCGGACACCCCGCCGCCCAGGACCGCCACGCTCCGCCCCGGGCCGCCGCGGGTGCCGGCGCCCGCGGCGCGCGGAAGCGCGGCGGCACCGGCCGCTTGCCCGACAGCCATGGCGCCGCCCAGCGCGGCGGCCCCGGCGAGGAACTGGCGGCGCGTCCGCCCGTTCGCCGCGGCCTCCGGCAGGCCTTCCGTCGACCCCATGATGCGCGCACCTCCACTCCCTGGCCGCACCGGACGGCGGGTGCGGCCCCCGGTGTGCAACGACCGGAACCGGCGCCGGTCACCACCCGTCGCCGGCCCGGTTGCGGGGCCGGCGCGGGTGTGGCGGCCGGGGACGGTGGGGTCGTCCTCCGGCATGGTGGTCTCGCGCAGGCCGAGGGGCCGGACGATCCGGCGGTCGACCTCCTGCTGCCAACTGCGTCCGGTGATCCTCTCGATGAACATTCCGCGCAGGATGTAGTCGGTGTTGGAGTAGTGCCAGTCCACACCTCGGTGCTGCGGTTCCTGGAGCGGTTCACCGGGGTCCGGTCGGCCACCGTCACCGACTGGCGTCGCCGCACCTTCGGGGACCTGACCTCGGCCTTCCAGTTCCATCGCGGCGTGCGCCGGGCCCCGGCGCCGCCCGCGACCGCCGCGCAACTCGAACTGGCCGAGTACGAGGTGGCGCACTGTCCGGCGCCCACCCTGCCGGGCGCGGGCCGGCAGTTCCCCGTCCAGGAGCCGGGCTACCGTCCGCACCTGCCCCATGGACCCCACGGGCCCCACGGCCTCGGTAGCGCTCGACCGCTTTCGGCCCGGGGCCGGGCCCGGGTCTTGATCCGGGTCCAGACCCGAGCCCCGGGCCGGGCCCCGGGCCCCGGGCCCGGCTCACACCGTGCCGCAGGTGTGGAAGCCCCTCGGCTCGCCGGGTGGCTGAACGTCAGTATGCCGCGTTGGCACGGTCGTTGAACCAGTCGGGCAGGCTTGCCCACCATTCACCCGCGCCCGCGTCGAACGTCATGCCGTCGCCCGACAGGTGCACGACCTGCCCGGAGTAGGCGGCCCAGCTCCTGAGCGAGGAGACCTTGTGGTTGACCAGGACCGGGAAGACCGTCCAGGTCCCGATCTTGAACTCCCAGCAGTCACCCGAGTAGTTGTAGTCGGTGAACACCTGCCCGTACCCGGCCTGCCCGTAGTGGGTGCAGTTGCCCGCCGCGTGGGCACTGGGCACAGCGGCGCCCAGCGCCGCCACGGTCGCCACGGCGACCATCCCCGCCTTGAGGCGGGGCAGTCCGAACGTCCGGGACATCTCGGTCCTCTCCTGACATGGTGTCTGCCACACGTGATGATGACAACGACGTCGGGCCCCCGACCAGTGGGAGGCCCGTACCGGTAGGAGTTCGTGATCCGGCGTCGACGGATTCCGGACGGATCTCCGGCCCGGTGCCGGCTCCCCGCCATCCGCGGGTACCGGCCGGCTACGAGTCGGTGAGAGCGCCGTCGCTCCCCGCCTGGACCACGCTGGTGCCGAAGCGCCACGCATCGATGTCGCGATAGCGGATCGGCCCGGGGCCGCGGCCGATGTTGCTGCCGACCAGGTGGAGACGTTCGGTCCACCACGGCCGGCCCACGAACCCGGTGAGGCCGGCCGCGGCCAGCGGAACGCTGACGGCGTCGTCGCGGCGGGCGCGTGCCAGCGTCAGATGGGGGCGCAGCGGCCGCTCCCTGAACTCGATCCCGCAGGACCTGACCAGGTCCCGGACGTCGGCGGCGAGCAGGTGCAGCTGCTCCAGGTCTCCGTCGATCCCGCTCCACAGCAGTCGCTGGTCGAAGTGGCCGCCGCCGCGCAGGCGCAGGTTCAGGGCGGGGTGCGACGCGGCGGCACCGGCCAGCGCCGATCGCAGCGGCGGCACCGCCGTGGACGGCAGTTCGCCGAGGAAGGCCAGGGTGATGTGCCAGTCCTCGAACCGGTTCCACCGCAGTCGCGGGTACCCGGCGTAGGCGGGTTGCAGGGCCCGGGCCAGCTCGTCCTTGGCGTCGTCGGGCGGAGCCAGTGCGATGAAGACGCGCAGGGTCGAGCGTTCGGGGTGATCGTCCACGAGGGGGGAGGGTAGCCGAGGGCGGGTCGACCGTGCTCGCTCCTGCCGGACGGGCCGGGCCCGGCCGTGAGTTCGGTTGGAGGACGGCCCGTCCACCCGGACGACGTCCTGAGTGATCGCGGGCGACGCCGGTAGGCCGCCGCCCGGGCGACGGTGGGCCCAGTAGATCGGCTCAGTAGACCAGCTCAGTAGATCAGGTAACCCGGACGGTGCCCTTCGTCGTCGATCTCCCCGGTGGCCTGGGTCCGCAGTTTGTGGGCCAGTTCCTCCAGGGCCCGGGAGGCCGCGACCTCCTCGCCGATCCTGGCGAGCGGACGGTCGTCCGCGCTCTTCGTGGACTCGCCGTGCGCGCTCAGGCCGGGCGCCCTCGCGCCGGTCAGCCTGGCCTCGCACGTCGTGTGCACGCCGTCTTCGTCGAAGCTCAGCTCCACGTCCCACTCGTTGTGCATGCCACACCTCCTGGCGGCGGCCCCCGTCGCGCTGTCCGGACCGGCACGGACGGAGGCCCGCAGCGGCCGCTCTCACCAGCGTGCGCCTGCCTGGCCGCTGGCGGCAAGCGCTACCGGGGGCGCCCGGCGCGCGGCGCGCCGTGTCGTCGCGCGACCGGCCCAGGCACCCGCCCGGCGGTAGGCTGACGGGAGCGGCCGCGACGCCCGACCCACCCCTCGGACTCGTCGGCGCGGCGCGGGCAGCGACAACCTGGTGGTCCCTCCGTGGCGGTCTTCCTCCTCGCTCTCAGTGCGGCCTGCTGTCTGGGGCTCGGCTTCGTCCTCCAGCAGCACGCGGCGCAGCGAGCCCCGCAGCCCGATCTGCTGCACTGGCGGCTGCTGCTCGACCTGATGCGGATGCCGCAGTGGCTGGTCGGCACCGGGTTCATGGTCAGCGGGCTGATCCTCTCCGCACTCGCCCTCAACCAGGGCGAGGTGTCGCTGGTCGAGCCGCTGCTGGCCACCAATCTGATCTTCGCCATGGCGTTGGCCCGGGTGTTGACCCGTCAGACCCTGGGACGCTCCGGCTGGGCCGGGGTGCTGCTGCTGGCCCTCGGGGTGACGGCCTTCATCGTGGCCGGGCAGCCGACGGGCGGTGGGCCGCTCGCCGGGGAGCTGCGGCACTGGCTGGTGGTCGGAACGGTGGTCGGGCTGGTCCTGCTGCTGGTCTCGATGGCCCGGCGGCTGCCGCTGTTCGAGGAGGCGACCCTGCTGGCGCTCGCCGCCGGACTGCTCTACGGCCTCCAGGACGCGCTGACCCGGACCACCACCCAGCGCCTCGACCACGAGGGCCTGGCCGCGGTGCTGCGCAGCTGGCAGCCGTACGCGGTGGTGGCGGCGGGGGTGGTCGGGCTGCTGCTGGTGCAGAGCGCCTTCGAGGCCGCGCCGCTGCGGATGTCCCTGCCGGCGCTGACCGCCGCCCAGCCGCTGGCCGGGATCGCCTGTGCGGTGGGCTTCCTCGGCGACCGGTTGCGGGTGACCCCGGCCGCGCTGGCCTGGCAGGCGGCCGGGATGCTGGCGATCGTGATCGGGGTGATCGTGATCGGCCGCCATCCGGCGATGCCCGGAACCGCCGGCGACACCCTGGAGAGCATCGGGGCGTTGCCGGAGGAGCCGGAGGAGCCGGAGGAGAAGGCAGAGGAAGCGGCGGGGGAGAAAGCACAGGACGAGGCCCGGAAAGACGTGCGGGGCGGGCCGGAGGAGAAGCCGACCGGCGATCCCCCGGAGAGCGGCCGCCCCGGGAGCAGCGGTTAGGCCGCGCTGTGCTGGAGCGCGCGGGCGGACGCCGTGGCCGGTGGGGTGGTCACGCTCGCGGGGGTGGCGTGCCTGGTCCGTGCCCACCGGACCGGCCGGCCCGAGCGTCCTCCGCTCGCCGCGCTCCCCTGGTGCTGGTCCTGCGCCAGTTGATCGAGGCGCTGGTCTGGCTCGGTACGGGGGGCGGGCGGCCGGACGGCCTCGCCGGCGCGGCCGGTACCGCCTGGACGGTGGTCGCCCTGCCGCTGCTGCCCGTGTTCGTTTCCGCCGCCGTGTGGTGCGCGACCAGCGGTCCGCGCCGACGGACGCTCGCCACACTGACCCTGCTCGGTGCGGCGGTCGCCGTCCCGCTGGCCGTGGCCGTCGTGTCCCGCCCGGTGACGGCCAACGTGCGCGGCCACACGCTCGGCTACGCGGTCGGCGTACCGAACCCGGCCCTTCTGCTGGCCGGTTATCTCCTCGCCACCATCGGCTCCTTCCGGTGAGCGGCGACCCGCTGCTCCGCCGTCTCGGTCTCCTCACCGATGCGGGTGCTGTGGTCGATGCTCTGCTCTGGCGCCTCGCCTTCGTCTCCACCTGGTGTGCCCTCGCCATCCTGGCCGGCCCGGTGCTGCTTCACCGGGCGGGCCGTCGCCCGGCGGGCGCGCCCGCCCCCGCCGCCGGCCGGGCCCGTCAGCCGCGCCGACGGGCGGCTTACGCGCTGTGCGCCGGTTCCGGCTCGGCCACCGCACCGCCCGCACCGTTCGCGTTGCGCAACTCGCCTGCTTTGCCCGCCTCGCCTGCGCCATCCGCGTGCCCGCGGAGGCGGTCCATCTCACGCCACTCGGGGCGCAGCCCGGCCAGCGTGGTGGTGGCGAAGTACAGGGCTCCGCTGACGATCAGGCTGGGTATCAGCCCGACCATGGCGACCGCCGCACCGGCGACCAGCCCGCCGAGCGGGATGCCGGCCCAGGCGAGGGAGCCGCTGAGGGCCTGGACGCGGCCCAGCAGGTGGCGGGGCACCCGCTCGAAGAGCACCGCGCCGAGGATCGGGTTGAGGAAGCCCCCGCCGAAGCCGCCGATCGCGAAGACCGTGAGCACCAGCCACATCGGCGCGCCAAGGGCGAGCACCAGGAAACGCGGTATGCCGCACAGCAGGAAGCCCGCGAAGAAGACCGTCCGGCGGGGCAGCCGGGAGGCGACGGCCGCCGCTATCAGGCTGCCGACGACCGCGGTGGCGCCCATGACGGCCGTCATCAGGCCGATGGCGGCCGGGCCGTTGCCGGACTCCCGCGCCCAGACCGGGACGAGAACGGTGGTGAAACCGGCGTCGATCAGGTTGGTGATGCCGACCATCACGGTGACGGTGAGCAGCAGCGGCTCCGAGCGCAGGAAGGTGAAGCCCTCGCGGAACATCCGCCAGTAGCCCGCGGGCTGCTCCTCCTCGGTCGGGTCGGCGGCCACGGCGGGCACCGCCGAGCGCCCCATGCCGCGCGGGAGCGCGACCGCGATGATCAGCGATCCGAGCGCGAAGGTGCCCGCGTTGACCGCCAGACCGGCGAGCGGGCCGACCAGGGCGACCAGCCCGCCGCCGACCGCCGGGCCAACGGTGGAGGCCAGCCGCTCGGCGACACCCGACAGCCCGGTGGCGCGCTCCATCGGCACCCGGGCGCGGTCGGCCGCCTCCGGGACCATGACGGACTTGGCCAAGTCCCCCGGGCCGCGCATCGCCCCGATCACCGCGACCATCACCAGCAACACCTGGAACGGGAGCAACCCCTGCACGTGCAGCAGCGGGATCAGCCCGGCCGCGACCGCGCTGGCCGCGTCCGTCGTCCAGGACACCGTCCGCGGCCCGATCCGGTCCACCAAGGGCCCGGTCAGTGCCTTGACCGCCACGTACGGCGCCATCTCGGCGAAGGCGACCAGGCCCGTCATGGTGGCGCTGCCGGTGGTGGCCAGGACGAACCAGGGCAGGGCGATCGCCGAGACGCGGGTGCCCGTCACCGAGACGACGGAGGCGGTCAGCACCCCGACGAGCGGGCGGAAGCTGCGCCCGGGCCCGTCGGTGGCGGTTCTCGTGGTGGTGGTGGTGCTCGTCATGTGGTTCCCCCCTCGTCGGTGTCGTCGCGCACGTCCGGCAGGACGTGGACGACGACGGACACCTGCTCCGATCCCTCCGGAACCGGCCCTTCGGCGCCCAGCCAGCGGTAGCGCCGTATCACTTCGCTCAACTCGCCGGACAGCTGCTCGGCCTCGGCGGGCGTCAACTGCAGTACCAGGTCGCTCAGGTTCACCGCCTTGCGCCAAGCCCGCGGCATCGCCTCGAAGGCGTCCAGCGTGCGCTGGGCCGCCAGGGTGTGCGCGGCCAGCACGGACCGCAGATAGCCGGCGGCCTCGCCCAGCTGCTCGTCCGCCATGTCGTCCACCGTCCAGACCGTGAGCCGGTGGGCCGAACGCCACCAGCGCTCGCGGGCGTTACCGCGCCCCTCGTCCTCCTCGACGAAGCCCGCGGCGGCGAGCTGGCGCAGGTGGTAGCTCGTCGCGCCGGAGTTGATCCCCAGCTCCGCGGCGAGCCGCGTCGCCGTGGAGGGGCCGTACTTGCGCAGCAGACCCACCACCCGCAGACGTACGGGGTGTGCCATCGCCCGCATGCTCTCGGCGGTGAGGGCGACGGCGCGCTGGTCGTCGCTGTGCTTCCAGCCGTGCTCTTCGGTCATGGCAGGAGACTAGAACCGCAAAGGGTTCTTTGCAAAGGGTTTTTTGCGAAGAACCCTTTGCGGTTCGGTCGGCTTTGCGGTCCGGCTCTGCGGTTCGGCTCTGTGCGGTTCGTCGAGGGGGACCGCGCCCGGACCCCGGGCCCGCCGGTCGGCGGGTGCCCGGCCGGCCGCTCGGCGGGGGCCCGGGACGGACCGCGGACCGGAGCGGGATTGTCACCCGGGCGGCCGAGGGCGCAGGCTGGCAGGAAGGGCCCGGAGGTCGGCGCACCGCGGTCGGCCGCGGATCGGATCACGGCCGGCGGGGAGCACGAGGGGCAGGGCGATGGCACGCGGGAGGCTCTGGGGCTACGTCGCGTCGGGAGTCCGGGCGCTCGGCGCGCTCGGCGGCACCGTCGGGGCCGTCGGGGCGGGCGGCACCGGACGCCGGGGCCGGCCCGGACGGGTGGGCGCACGGGCGAGGGCCGAGGCCCAGGAGGGCCCCGGCCCGTACTCGCCGGGCGCGCCGGCCGCGCCCAGGGCGCTCAGCCGCACGGAGCTGGAGCGGCTGCGGTGGACGGGCCGACAGGAGGGTTGCGAGCCGACGGCCCGGCACGTCCAGGTGGCCGAGGTGCTCCGCCGGGTGGTGCGCGGCGGCGACCGGGCGGCGGCCGTGACGGTGCGGGTGGCGCCCGGACTCCCGGTGGTGGCCGGGGACGCCCGCCGGCTGGAGGCCGCCGTCGCCGGCCTGGTCGACCACGCGATCCGGCGCAGCCCGCTGGGCGGCCGGGTGCTGGTCCGGGCCGACGTCGCGGGCGGCGCCTCCGTGCTGCGGGCGCCCGGCAGGACGGCGGAGACCCTCGGCCGGGTGGAGATCCGAGTCTCCGACCAGGGTGCCCACGAGCCCTCCGAGGCACGCGCGTGGCTGATCGGGGGCGGACGGACGGACGGCCCGGTGGGGCCCGCCCTGCGGAGCCTGGTGGTGGCCTCGGGCGCCCGGCTCGCGGTGGAGCCCACCCCCGGCGGCGGGCTCACCGTCATCCTGCTGCTGACCGTCGCGTACGACTGACCCCGGGACGACCGACGACCGGGCCCCCTGTAGGGCGGCCCCCGGGAGTCCGCCTCCGGAAGTCCGCCCCCGGGAGACCGGCCCCGTACGACCCGCGGAGTACGCCCGCTCACCGCCGCTCCACCCGGCGGAGCACACACCCGGCAGGCCCATGCCGCCGCCCCTAGACTTGCCCCATGCCCCGGCTCAACGACCAGGTCAGGGAACTGCTCCAGGAGTACGCCGACCTGATCAACATCACCGGCGGGGACGCCTTCCGGGCCCGCGCCTACGAGAAGGCCGCCCGCGCGGTCGGCGGCCACCCCGAGGACCTGGCCGACCTGGACGTCAAGGGCCTGCAGCAGATCCCCGGCGTCGGCAAGTCCACCGCCGAGAAGATCGCCGAGTACCTCGCCACCGGGACCATCCCCGCCCTGGAGGCGCTGCGCGCCGAGATCCCGTCCGGCGTGCGGGAGATGATGGCCGTCCCCAGCGTGGGGCCGAAGCGCGCCCTGGCCCTCTACCGCGACCTGGGGATCGCCTCGGTGGACGAACTCGCCGCGGCCGCCCGCGCCGAGAAGCTCGCCGACCTGCCCGGCTTCGGCGAGCGCAGCGGCGAGAAGATCCTGCACGGCATCGACCTGATGCGGCAGTCCGGCGGCCGCACCCTGCTGGACACCGCCACCGAGCTGGCCGAGCAGCTGGTCGCCGCGCTCTCCGCCGTCCCCGGCTGCACCCGCTGCGCGTACGCGGGCTCACTGCGCCGGATGCGCGAGACGGTGGGCGACATCGACGTGCTCGCGACCGCCGAGGACTCCGCCCCGCTGATGGCCGCGCTCACCGAACTCCCCTACGTCACCGAGGTGATCAGCAGCGGGAGCACCAAGACCTCGGTCCATACCACCCAGGGCGTACAGGTGGACCTGCGGGTCGTACCGGAGGAGGACTGGGGAGCGGCGCTGGTCTACTTCACCGGTTCGAAGGCGCACAACATCAAGCTGCGCACGATGGCCGTCCGGGCCGGGCTGAAGCTCTCCGAGTACGGGCTGTTCGAGGTGGACGGCGGCGCCAAGGTGGTCTCGGAGAGCGAGGACGAGGTGTACGCGGCGCTCAGCCTGCCGTGGATCCCGCCGCCGCTGCGCGAGGACCGGGGCGAGATCGAGGCCGCGCTGGACGGCGGACTCCCGGACCTGGTCCAGGAGTCCGACCTGCGCGGCGACCTGCACACCCACACCGACCTGACCGACGGGCTGGCCACCCTGGAGGAGATGGTCGACACCGCCGCCGCCCGCGGCTACTCCTACTTCGCCGTCACCGACCACGCCCCGGACCTGGTGATGCAGCGGATGACGGACGAGAAGATGCTCGCCCAGCGCGAGCAACTGCGGCAACTCGCCGATCGGCACAAGAAGTTGCGACTGCTGCACGGCACCGAGCTGAACATCGGCCCGGACGGCGGGGTGGACTGGCCGCCCGAGTTCCTGGCCGGCTTCGACGTCTGCGTGGCCTCCGTGCACTCGCACTTCGCCCTGGACCGGGCCGCCCAGACCCGTCGGCTGATCCGCGCCTGCGAGAACCCGTACGTGCACGTCATCGGCCACCTCACCACCCGTCGGATCGGCCGGCGCGGGCCGATCGACGTCGACCTGGACGCGGTGTTCGAGGCCGCCGCACGCACCGGCACCGCGATCGAGATCAACAGCTCCCCGCAACGGCTCGACCTTCGCGACGAGGACATCCTGCGGGCCAGGCGGCACGGCGTGCGCTTCGCCGTCGACAGCGACGCGCACGCCACCGGCCACCTCGCCTACCCGCGCTACGGCATCGGCACGGCGCAGCGCGGTTGGCTCACCGCCGAGGACGTGATCAACACCTGGACCTGGCAGAAGCTGAAGCACTTCCTCCGCAAGGACGCGGTGCCCAAGTAGCTCCGGGACCGCAGTAGCGCCGGCCCCCCAGGTGGCTCCGGGGCTCAGGTGGCTCCGGGACGCCAGTAGCGCCGCGCCCGAGCGACCCCGGGCCCGGCGCACGCGACCGCGCTCGGCGGAAGCCCGCCGAAACGTCACTCCCCGCCCCAGGAGGCCCCGGGCGAGGCCAGCACCCGGGCCGCGCCACGGTGCCCGAGCCCGACCGCGCGCCCGAGGTCCCCGGCGTCCAGGAAGCCGGCCAGGAACCCCGCCGCGAAGGCGTCCCCGGCCCCCGTGAGGTCGCGCACCTCGGCCACCGGCGGCACCGGCACCACGAGCAGCGGCTCACCGGGCACGTCGACGGTGGTCGGCCCGGCGCCCGCCTTGGTGACCACCGTGGTGACCGCCAGCCGGGCGCGCTCCGGCCCGGGCAGGCCGCCCACCAGCAGCCCGAGGAACTCCGACTCGGAGCGGTCGGCGAACACGAAGGTCGGCGCCAACCCGGCCAGCAGCGCGAGGAACCGCTCCCGCCCGAACCTCTCCAGCATGCCGGTCGAGGAGGCGTCCACCGAGGTGGTGCCGCCCGCCCGCCGGACCCTCACGAGCGCGTCGACGGCCGTGCTGCCGACCGGGTCGCCGTCGAAGGAGTAGGCCGGCACGTGCAGGTGGGTCAGCCCGGTCAGCCACGCGTCCGGGACCCGCTCCAGCAGCGTGGCGGCGCCCCGGTCGGGCAGCATGGTCCGCTCGCCGTCCTGGTCGATCAGCACCACCACGCTGCCGGTCCGGCCGCGCCGGGAGACCCGTACGTCGACGCCGTGGCCGGTCAGTTCGGCGACGAGGCCGTCCCCGACCGCGTCCGCGCCGACGCAGCCGAGGAAGCGCGCCGCGTGCCGCCCGGCGGCGAAGCGGGCGACGTTGGCCGCGCTGCCGCCGCGCCGACGGAACACCCGGGCGCCGGAGTCGGTGCCGTGCCGCAGCGGGCCGTCGGCCCAGACCACGATGTCCTCGACGAGGTCGCCGAGCACCCCCAGCACGGCTCAGGCCCCGGTCTCGGCGGGGACGGCCGAAGCGGTGCCACCGGCACCGGCGGCCATGCCACCGGGACCACCCGCCGCCAGCGCGGTCGCGATCTCCCCGCCGAGCCGGACGTTGCCCCGGTACACCTCGACGTTGACCTCCAGGCTGCGCCCGCCGGTGTCCCGCCGGATGAAGTCGAGCAGGAACGGCGTGGAGGCGTTGCCGGTGACGCCCTGCCGCTCGGCCTCGGCCCGGGCGCGCGTCAGGATGCCGTCCAGCTCCTCCGGCGGCAGCTGCTTGGCCGGGTCGACCGGGTTGGCGATCAGGACGGCCTGCGGCAGGGCGAGCCGGTCGCGGGCCTCGATGACCCTGGCGGCCTGCTCGGGCGACTCCACACTGAAGTTGATCTCGTGGCCGGAGTCGGAGACGTAGAAGCCCGGGTACGTGCGGGTGCGGTAGCCGATGACCGGGACGTTGTGGGTCTCGAAGCGCTCCAGGGTGGCCCGGATGTCGAGGATGGACTTCACGCCCGCGCTGATCACGGTGACCGGGGTGGCGGCCAGGGTGGTGATGTCGGCCGACTCGTCGAAGCTCTCCGAGGCGCCGAAGTGCACGCCGCCCAGGCCGCCGGTGGCGAAGACCCGGATGCCGGCACGGTGGGCGAGGAAGGCGGTGGCGGCGACGGTGGTGCCACCGTGCCGGCCGAACGCTGCGACCACCGGGAGGTCGCGCAGGCTCACCTTCTCCAGGCCGTCGGTGGTGGACAGTTCGGTGATCTGCTCGGTGCTCAGCCCGACCGTGGGCACCCCGGCGTGCACCCCGATCGTGGCCGGGACGACGCCCGCCGCCCGCAGCCGCTCCTCCGCCTCCAGGGCGACGGCCAGGTTGCGCGGCCTCGGCAGGCCGTGGGTGAAGATGGTCGACTCCAGGGCGACCACCGGCCGGCCGTCGGCGAGGGCCCGGGTGACCTCCTCGGACACCTCGATGGCGGAGGCGGCGGAAGCGGCGGGAGCGGCAGGGGCGGCGGAGGTAGCAGGGACCGCGGGGCGAAGTCCGGTCATGATGCGAACTCTCTGTGAGGGTGCCACTACGGCGTAGCAGGATGCCGCTCAGCGTATGGACGGTTCGCACCGGCAGCCAGGGTGCGTCCCCGGGTCGCACTCGTCGGCCTCGGCGAAAGCGGGCCGGCACGCCGCCGGGGGCGCGGCGACGGACGGACGCCATCCCTTGACGCTGGCATGCCACCCCCGGAAGGATTCCCGGATCATCCGACCGGCCCGCGGCACCCGTCCGCGGGCCGCCCGACCCCGGGAACCCGCCTTGGCCCTGCGCCCGTTGCTCCGCCGCGCCGCCGGTCTGGTCGGCGCCGCCGCCCTCACCCTGGCCGGCACCCTCACCGCCGCCGGTCCGGCCCACGCCGACTTCGGCACCGACTACCACGACCCGGTCACCGCCACCAAGCCGCTCACCCGCCCCGACACCCGCTCCTGCACCGTCGAGGTGATGCACGAACGCGAGTTCCGCAACGGGTACGGCAACCCGCCGGACACCCCGTACACCACCACCCTCACCCCGCCCGCCGACTGCGCCGGCCCCTGGTCGGCGGTGGTCCTGGACCTCCACGGGCAGGTCGCCGGGCGGCAGTTCGACCGCATCTTCAGCGTCCGCGTCGGCGGCGTCCAGGTGCTGCTCTCCTCCACCCCGGAGCCGTCCAAGGACGGCATCGCCTGGAGCGTCGAGCACGACGTCACCCGCTACGCCCCGCTCTTCGCGGACGGCCCGCAGGACTTCTCCTTCGACCTCGCCAACGTCACCGACGCCACCTACACGGGCGTCTTCACGATCAGCGCGAGCCTGAGCTTCTACACCGCGGACGAACACCGGCCGGCCGCCCGCACCGCCGACCGGCTGCTCACCACCGGCCCGTTCGGGCTCACCCAGGCCGCACCCGCCGTCGGACGGGACCTCACCTTCCCGCAGAACCTCGAACGCCTCACCGCCGAGGTCTACGCCCGAGGCGGCGGCGCCTGCGAGGAGTTCGCCTACGCCTCCGCGCCGGACGCCTTCGCCGCCGCCAACCCGGGCACCGGCATCTGCGGCAAGGGCCCGTTCCGCGAGCTGCGGCTCACCGTGGACGGCCGGGTGGCCGGAGCCGTCTGGCCGTACCCGGTGATCTACACCGGCGGCTGGGACCCGCTGCTCTGGCGGCCCGTGCCCGGCGTCTTCGCCTTCGACCTGCCCGCCTACCGGCTCGACCTCACCCCGTACGTCGGGCTGCTGCTGGACGGCCGGCCGCACGCCGTGGGCGTCACCGTGAACGCCGCCGAGGCGCAGAGCAACGACGTCTGGACCGGCCAGGTCAACCTCTTCGCCGAGACGGACCACGGCGCCGCCCGCACCACAGGACAGCTCACCGACCACCGGGTCGCCCCGGAGGCCACCGTCGCCACCGACCTCGCCGACCACGGCGGCGGCAGCGGCGACTGGACGGTCACCGCCGCCCGGAACGACCTCGCCCGGGGCTGGGTGCAGACCTCGCACGGCCGGATCACCACCGAGGTCCGCGACGAACTCGCCTTCCGCTCCACCCAGCGGCTGCGCGACGGCGGCAACGACCTGACGCTGCGCAACGGCACCGATCTCACCCGCACCACCTCCACCTGGGGCGGCGGCCCGCACCGCACCACCACCGTGCACGAGGGCGAACCGCTGGACGTCTCCTACCGGGTGAGCCGGGACGCGGCGGGCAACAGCGACCAGACCACCGCCATGGAACTCGGCTACCACCGCGAGGCCACCGCGGCGACCGGCGGCCACGTCACCGAGCGCTCCACCGTCGACCACACCCTGCGCCCCACCGCCGTGCGGCACGACGGGGACCGCACCGTCCGGACCGGCAGCAGCACCGAGGAGTACCGCAGCACCGGGCCCGAGGGGCCGTACCAGCGGACGCTGAGCTTCGTGGACGGCTGGCCGCGTACCTGAGACCCGCAGGACCGAAGCCCGCGCACCTGAAGCCCGACTGCCCGGGTTGTGAAAAATTGCCCGGATTCGTGCCGCACACCCCTGGTGCACGGCGCGTGGGAGGCGCATGATGGGAAATGGACCTGTGAGGCAGCTGAAATAGTTCGACCGCAGGAGGCAGTGGCGACAGATCGAGACGGATCAGGGTCTGCCGCTGATCACTACCTCGGTCGACGATCGAACTACCGGCCGGAGGACACCACGTCCGGAGGCCACCCCAGTCTCACAGGTTCCACGCGTCCACGGAGCATCCCCTCGGCCCCGTGGACGCGTTCCGTCCTTCCCTCCCGTGGCCGTTACCGCGCTCGCGGCGGTTGCCGGGCCCGTGGCCGTTACCGAGCCGCCCAGCCCATCTCCCAGGCGTGCACCGCGATCCCGACCCGGTTCCCCACCCCGAGCTTGCGCTGGATGCTGGCGACGTGGGTCTTCACCGTGCCCGGTGAGATGAACAGCTCCGCGGCGATGTCCGCGTTGGTGCGGCCCGCCGCGACGTGCCCGGCGATCTCCACCTCCCGCTCGGTCAGCGGCACCACCGGAGCCGCCTGACGGCGGTCCGGGCGGCGTTCCGGGCGGCGCGGCACCGTCACGTGCCGCAGCAGCCGGACGGTGACCGACGGGCTGATCAGGCTCTCCCCGTCCGCGGCCGCCCGTACCGCCTCGGCCAGCAGGGACGGGCCGGAACGCTTCAGCAGGAAGCCGGACGCCCCGTGCCGCAGGGCCGGGTACACGTACTCGTCCAGGTCGAAGGTGGTCAGCACCACCACCCGCACCGGCTCCGCCACCCCCGGACCGGCCAGCCGCCGGGTCAGCTCCAACCCGTCCATCCGCGGCATCCGGATGTCCACCAGCGCGACGTCCGGCCGCAGTTCGGCCGCCAGCTCCAGCGCGGCCAGCCCGTCCGCCGCCTCGCCCACCACCTCGATGTCCGGCTGGGTCGTCAGGATCCTTCGCACACCGCGCCGGACGGCCTCCTGGTCGTCCGCGATCAGGGTGCGGATCACCCGCCGGTCCTCGCCGTTCACACTCGTCACGCCCAGCAGTGTCGCGCACGGGTGAGCGGCGGGAAAGTTCACGCGGCGGACCGCGCGGTTCGCCTTCGTCCGGTGGGCCGGCTGCCATGGACGAATCCAGTGGACGTCCGTCCGCCAGCCGCCGCGGCCTCCTGGCCGGTGCGACCGGCGTCGGCCCCGGCGGCGGCCGGGGCCACTGAGGCCTGCCCGAAGGGGGGATTTCCCCCCATTCGCCGACCTGCTGCCCCGACACGGCATCCACCGGCCGGCGCCATGGTCCAGCCGATCTTGAACGTACAGGCTGAGCACATCCGAATCCCCGAACGGAAGGAACCGTCCGTGTTCAGTCCCAAGCCGTCCCGTCGCCGTGCCGTCCGCGCCGCAACCGTCGGGACCCTCGCCGCCGTCGCCTGCACCACCCTCATGGCGGGCAGTGCCGGGGCGATCGTCAACGGCGGTGACTCCACCGAACGCTACCCCTTCATGGCGGTGATCCCGATGTCCGCCCCGGAGGCCGGCCTGCTCGACGGCAACTGCGGGGGGTCGCTGATCGACCGCCAGTGGGTGCTGACGGCAGCGCACTGCGTGACCGGCCAGATCGAACTCGACGGCACCGTCCGCATCGGCAGCGACCAGCGCAAGACCGGCGGAACCGTCCGGAAGATCGACCAGGCCTTCGTCCACCCCGGCTATGCGAACGGCGACAATCAGGGCCCCAACAGGAACGACCTCGCCCTGATCCGCCTCGACCGGCCCGTCTCCGAGCAACCCATCAGGATCGCGAAGGAGGCGGGCGGCCCGGGTACCCCGACCCGGCTCCTCGGCTTCGGCACCACCGTCGACGGCGAGTTCGACTTCCCCGACCACCTGCAGGAGCTGAACACCCGCCTGGGCGCCGAGTCCGAATGCGCACCCGGCTTCGCCGACCCGACCAGGCTGTGCACGGTCAGCCCCAAGCCCAAGGCCATGGCGTGCCACGGCGACTCCGGCGGCCCGCAGCTCCAGAAGGCCCGCAACGGACGGTGGGAGCTCGTCGGCGTCACCTCGGGCCCCGGCGTCCTGGGTGTGCCGTGCTCGACCGGCCCCGGGCTGTACACCAGCGCGCCCGCCTACGCGAACTGGATCAAGCAGACCGTGAAGGCCGACAGCAGCCACTCAGTCGACGAAACCGACACCGTGCTCGCCGACCCGATGGCGGACACCGGCGCCACGTCGGCCGAACTCCGGTAACACGCCCGGCCGCTGACGCCACCACGGCACTCGGCCCGCCGACCCCGTCGCCGCTCGCACCAGGCCCGGCCCTCGTACGGCCGTCATGTGCCGGCCGGGCCCCTGGCCGACAGCCGCAGGGTGTACCTGGCGGCACCCGTCGGGCCGGCGGAGACCGCCCGGAACGCATCACCCCTCCGCCGTGCCCCTCCGCCGTCCACGGAAGCGGTGTCGACCCGATCGGGTCGACAC
>NZ_JBSFKQ010000071.1:0-33299 GCF_053598615.1 Kitasatospora sp. NPDC001095
GTCAACATATCTGGCGTTGACTTTTGGCACGCTGTTGAGTTCTCAAGGAACGGATGCTTCCTTCGGACCGCCTTCCAGCGGGCCCTCCGGGCTTCGTTCTTTCGTGTTTCCAGCTTATCAGATGTTTTCCGCTCCGCTTCCGGGGCTTTCCACTTCCGATTTGCCGGTGTCACCCGGCGCTTGCGCTCCGTTCGACGTTTCAAACCTTAGCCGAGCTCTGCTCGGAAAAGCGAATCAGCCACAATCCGATTAAATGAACACGCCACTTTCAGACCAGGCCGTATCTGCCCATGACAGATCCGCCCCAGCCCGAGCCGGGAAGTGTTGGTTCAAGGGATTGGCCGCCCCGGGACCGTCCGCGCCGATGCGTGTCCGGTGCTCCCATTCGAGCGACTGGGAGACAGTACTCCTCCTCGGCGCCCGAGACAAACGCCCTGTGCCGAGGGCCGCCGGCGCCGTGGAAGCGGAGCGAGCCGGCTTTCGACGGTGTGCCGTACGTCCTGACCGTCCTGCTGGAGGGCGGCGCCCGGTAGCCTGCGCCGGTTCACCGCCTCATGGGCGGGCGGCGATGCAGTCGGTGTCCTGGGCGGGCAGAACGCCGTCCAGGAGGTAGCGGTCGACGGCCGCGTCGACGCAGGCGTCCTCCGGCGCGAACATGCCCGCGTAGACGGTGTGGTGGAAAGCTCCGCGCAGGGTGACGAGGCGGGAGCCGGTCAGGGCCCGGTGGGCGGAGAGCTGGCCGGCGCGGGTCGCGGCCGGGTCGCCGTCGGCGCCCACCAGCAGGACGGGTACGGCGTTGCGCACCCGGGTGGGCGGTTCGGCGGGCTGCGCGGGCCAGAAGGTGCAGGGGGTGAGGTTGCGGGTGAGCGGGCCGAACAGCGGCTCGTCGGCGCGGTGGGCCTGGACGTCGCGGTAGTAGGCGAGCGGGTCGCGCGAAGCGGCGCGGTCCGCGCACATGATCGCGGTCTGCACGGCGGCGGACCCGCCCGTGTCAGGGGCCTCCAGGCCGGTGAGCAAGGCCTCCAGCAGCGCGGTCGGCTCGGCGGTCCGGCCTTCGGCCGCGTCGACCAGGACGCGCACCAGGTCGGCAAACTCCGTGTAGGCGGCGGTGTCGTCGCCGGCCGACACCGTCCACAGCACCTGCGGCAGCGTGCGGGCGTCGACCCGGTGGGTGCCGACCGTCAGCGGGGCCCGCTCGGTCTGCCGGCGCACCCGCTCCACCGCGGCCAGCACCCGGGTGGTGCTGGTGCCCAGGTGGTGGCGGTCGTCGTGGCGGGCCGTCCACTCCGCCCACGCGGTGAGCGCGGCGTCCATCGCGGGGCCCTGGGTGGCGGTCAGGTCGGGGCCGAAGCGGTCGGGGTCCAGGGCGGCGTCGAGCACCGCCCGTCCGACCCGCTCGGGGAACAGTTGCAGGTACACCTCGCCGAGGTAACTGCCGTAGGAGGAACCGAGGTAGGCGATGGTCGGCTCGCCGAGGACGGCGCGCACCAGGTCCATGTCCCGGGCGGTTTCGCGGGTGGAGAGGTGCGGCAGCACGTCGCGGTACGGCGCGCAGCGGGCGGCCAGGTCCCCGGCGAGTGCGGCGGACCGCTCGAAGGTCGCGCGGGTGGGGCCGGCCGACCCCGGGCCGCCGGCGGGCCAGCCGCAGTCGAGCGGGGTGCTGGCGCCGACGAAGCGCGGGTCCATGGCGACGATGTCGTAGCGGGCGGCGAGGGCGGGCGCGGCCCGGCTCAAGGCGAGGCCGAGGTGCCGGGCGGGGACGCCGGGGCCGCCCGGGTTGTAGAAGAGGGCGCCCAGGCGGTGGGCGGAATCGGTGGCGGGCAGCCGGGAGAGGGCGACGCTCAGGGTCGGGCCGTCCGGTCGGCGGTGGTCGAGCGGGACGGTGACCTCGGTGCAGCGGGCGCCGGCGTCGTCGAGCTCGGCGCCGGCGGTGTCCTGCGGGCCGGTTCGGCACGGGTGCCAGGCCGGCTGTTGACGGCGCAGCGCGGCGAGCGGGTCGACGGCGTCGACACCGTCGCCGGTCGCCCGGGCCCGGCCGGTCACGCCGGCCGCGCCGGAGACGCGGCCGCCGTCCGCCACGGCGGACGGCGCGGCGAGGAGGGTCAGGGCCAGCGCCGCCAGGGCGGCGGCCGGCTTGGCGGCGCGGATCACGATGGTTCCCCTCGGGTGTTCGGCAGGCCGTCGGGGCGACGCTATGCGGCCCGACCGACCGGGCACATCCACCGAAGGTACCGGTCGACGGCGCCGAACTGCGCCTTCCGCTCTACGACTTCAGGATCACACCCCCGGGTGGCGCGTTCGGCCCGGAGGTGGGGGCGAGAAGGCGGAACCCCCGGGTGGGCGCCCGGCCGAGCCATCGCGCCGCCCTCCCGGTTCGCCCCTCTTCGCCCCTCCGGGCTGCCTACCTGAACAGGCGGTCGCCGGCGGTGGCCATGCGGTGGGTCCCGCTGTGGCGGTTCACCCAGTCCCGGACGAGGTTGACGGCGTTGGCGCACTGCCAGCTGTTGTCGTACTCCCGCACGCCCGTGAAGGCGCCGTAGCCCGCGATGATTCCGTCCACCTGCGCGTCGCCCAGCAGCTTGTCGACGTACCACGGGTCGTTGTAGGTGGTCGTCCAGGAGAGGGTGGCCGCGAGCCGTCCGGCGGCCCGGTCGGCTGCTCCCTTCTTCAGTTCCGCGCAGGTGTTGTAGGTGGCCTCGGTGCAGTTGCCGAAGCCCTTGGTGATGTCGCTGTCGCCGTAGTCCATCGCCCGGCGGCCGGCGGGGAATCCGGCGCCGGACTTGGCGAAGGCGCTCTGTACCTGGTCGCGGGTGCCGGTGGTGGTGATGCCCTCCAGCGGGCCGAGCTTGCCCTCCAGGCTCTTCCAGCCGCGGCCGCCGACGTCCGGGGTGCTGCCGCCGTGGTACTCGTAGAAGCCGTAGAGCACCTGGATGCCGGCGGCCGTCAGCCGCTGGGCCTTGTCGCGCAGTCCGGCGACGCTGCAGGTGCGGTTCGGCTCCTCGCCGCAGTAGTCGGGGTCCTTGATGTCCAGCCAGACCAGCGACAGCCGGCGGCCCGCGTTGGCGTTGGAGAGGATGCGGTCGAGCATGCTGTCGAAGCTGGGGCCGAGCCGGTTCTCGCCGGCCGAGGAACAGTCGTGGTAGGCGCGCCACTCGTTCGGGTTCCACCAGGCGCAGACGTCGATCTCGATGGCGTTGGCGCCGTGGTTGATCGCGGCGTCCACACCGTCCAGGGTGTCGACCCGGTGCGCGATGGCGTGGATCGGGTGCCGCTGGTCGGCGGCGGCCGCCGTGGTGGTGGCGGCGTACGCCGTGCTGCCGTACGCCGTGGTGCCGATGATCCCGCAGAGCGCCGCGGTGAGGGCCGGCAGCATCCGCACCTGCGCACCGCGCCGGTGGTGAGTCGCCACGAGGGTGCTCCTTCTCGTCGATGTAGCAGTATCTGCGTCCTGACAACCGGTATCACCAACTGTCCGTTGACGTACGGTCAATGAGCACTGAACGAGGATGCGCACAAGGTCCGCACATCGGTCGGGTACGGCCGGATCCGGCGGGTGGGCATCGACGTGGTGGCGGTCGGGGCACCCACAGCGACCCTCCGCCGTCGAACAGACGGCCTCCTCCCCCGACCCAGCCGCCTCACCCGGACCACCGTCCCGGCGAGCGACCGCGGAGTCGAATCCCCGCCCGACCCGCGACCAGGTGCCCGAGGCCCGTTTCCGTCATTTCTTCGCATACGCAGCTGTCCGCTGCCACGGCGTGAAATTCTGAACTGGCCGCCGGGTGAAGGCGCCGACGAGGGCGAAGCACCGGCATGTGTTCCGCCCTTCCCGCCGCCCCGCTCACCCGGCTCCGCTCGATCGAACCGCTCTGTCGAATCGCCCGAAGGAGACGTCATGTCCGTCGTTCGCAGGCTGCTGCTCACGGCCGCGGTCCTCGCCACCACCGTCGTCGTCGCCCCCGCCTCCTCCGCCCAGCCCGTCACCCTCTCGGCCTCCCACTCCGCCGCCACCAACCCCCTCGCCCGCCAGCCCAGCTTCCACGCCTTCAGCGACACCGGCTTCTCGGGCGCGGACCGGTGGTTCTCCGGCAACGACGGGGCCTGCACCTACGTCGGCGACAACTGGAACGACCGGATCCGCTCCGCCCGCACCGAGGGCGGCGACCGGGTCGAGCTCTGGGACAACTACGACTGCACCGGGGGGTCGATCACCATCGACGCCACCGGCTACCGCAGCATCGGCGCCTGGGTCAGCGCCTACCGCGCCCACCTCGGTTAGGGCCTGACCTCGAACTCGCGGCTCCCCCGGGGCACCGCGACGGCGGCTCGTCGACCCGGACAAGGGTCGGCGAGCCGCCGCCCGGTGCTCAGTCGAGTGGGGAGAGCACCCCGTAGGCGTCGGCCGAGTACCCGGCGAGGTCGGGGTGGCGCTTGAGCAGGCCCGCCACGTCGTCGAGCGCCCCGGGCTGCTCCGCCATCCGCTGCGGCACCACCAGCCGGCCGCCCTGCTCGGGCGGGACCAAGCCGCTCACCAGGGTGCGGCGGACGGTCCGCTCGTGCCGGGTGCCGCGGCCGGTGCCGCCGTACGGGGCCCGGGCCAGTGCGCTGACGCCGCCGCGGACGGAGAGCTGGTCGAGCTCCGGGACGAGCCGCCAGACCTGCTGGGCCTGGTGGCTCTGCGGCGAGCCGGCCAGGGCACGTGACAACCGGTCACCGTGAAGACGTCAACGGCCGGGTGGGCCGGGCGGGTTGACGCCGATCTCCGCCCGTTGCGGGCGGGCCCGCGCTCGGACGGACATCAGTGTGATGTGAACACTTCACCACACGGCGTGATCGTGTTAGCGTCCCTCGGATGTCGAGGATTCTGGTCACCGATCTGGACGGCACCTTACTCGGCGGCACCCGGGACGACCGGCGCCGGTTGCGCGACGCCCTGGCCCGCCACCCCGAGGTGACCCTGGTCTTCGCCACCGGGCGCGGACTGGCCTCCGTCCGGGAGGTCCTCCGTGATCCGCTCGTACCGAGACCCCGGTGGATCATCGCCGACGTCGGCGCCACCGTCCTCGACGGCTCGGACTTCACGCCGGTGGACCCGGTGCAGGAACACCTGCGGACCGGCTGGCCGGGACGGAACCGGGTGCGCGCCGCGCTGCGCCGCTTCCCCGCGCTCGGCTACCAGCACGGCGTCGTCCAGGACGGGCGCTGCTCCTACCACCTCGCCCCCGAGCGGCTCACCGTCGAACTCACCGCGGCCGTCGAGGCACTCGGCTGCACCTGGGTCTACTCGGCGAACCGTTTCTTCGACGTCCTTCCGGCCGAGGCCTCCAAGGGCAACGCCCTACGGGCCCTGGCCGGGAAGCTGGGCTGGAAACCCGAGGAGATCCTCGTCGCCGGCGACTCCCTCAACGACCTCTCGCTGTTCCGGGCCGGTACGCACGCGGTGGTCGTCGCCGGAGCCGAACCCGCACTGCTCTCCGCCCTCGGCGACAACCCGCGGCTGCACCGCCCCGGCCGGGCGGGAGCGGCGGGCATCCACGTGGCGCTCCGGGCGCTCGGCTGGCTCGCCCCCGAGCCCGGGACCGAACCCGAGACCGGGACCAGGACCGGGGCCGAGCCAGAGCCCCAGGCCGAGCCCCGGACCGAACCCGGGTCCAGCCCCGGTCCCGCCCGCTCCGCCGTCGAACGCGGTCCGGGCCGGCACTCCCTCGTGGTGGCCTACCACCGCCCGCCGCTGCACTGGAACGGCGAGAGCTGGCAGCCGCCCAGCAGCCCCAACGGCATCCTGCCCACCCTGACCAGCGCCTTCACCGACGGCCTGCCGGGCGTCTGGGTCACGGCACAGGTCGGCAACCAGCCGCCCGACGGCCCTGCCGAGGGCCCGCACGGCGACGCGTACGGCAACGCGTCCGGCGCCTCGCACGGCAGCACGCACCGCCACGACCGACCGCGTCCCCCAGGGCTGCCGCTCTCCCCCGTACCGCTCGACGCGGACACCTGGACCGGCTACTTCCACCGCGCCTGCAAGGAGACGCTGTGGCCGGTCCTGATGTCCGAGCCCGGCCGGTCGGTGTTCGACGAACGCGCCTGGGCCGACTACCGCGCGGTCAACGAGCGCTTCGCCCGCCACATCGGCGCCAAGGCCGCGCCCGGCGCCACCGTCTGGCTCCACGACTACAACCTCTGGCTGGTCCCCGGCCTGCTGCACCGCGCCCGGCCCGACCTCAGGACGGGGATCTTCCACCACACCCCCTTCCCGGCCCCGGAGGTCTTCGCCACCCTCCCGGTCGCCGCCGAACTGCGCGACTCCCTGGCGCGCCTCCACTGGGCGGGCTTCCACACCGAGGACTTCGCCGAGAACTTCCGCCGGACCCTGGCCGGCCTGCCCGATCCGCCGCGCACCGGCGTCCACCCGCTCGGGGTCGACCGGCCCGCCATCGAGAAGCTCGCCGTCGAGAGCCACGCCCGCCTCCGCACGTCTCTCCCCGATCCGGCCGCCGGCCGGGTGGTGCTCTCGGTCGAGCGTCTCGACTACGCCAAGGCGCCGATCCAGAAGGTGGAGGCCGTCGACCGGCTGCTCACCCGCCGGCCCGGACTGCGCGGCCGGCTCACCTTCCGGCTGGTCTGCCCGCCACCCGAGCCCGGCATCACCGCCTACGACACCACCCGCCGGCGGCTGCAGCAGCGCGTCGCCGAGGTCAACGCCCGCTGGCGGCAGGGCCCCTGGCAACCGGTGGAGCACGTGTCGCGCGCCCTGTCCACCACCGAGGTCGTCGACGCCTACCTGACGGCGGACGTGCTCTGGGTGACCTCGCTCCAGGACGGGATGAACCTCACCGCCAAGGAGTTCATCGCCGCCCGGTCCGCCCTCCCGGACCGCGAGCCCGCACCCGGCGTCCTGGTGCTCTCCCGCCACGCCGGCGCCGCGGCCGAACTCGGCGGGCCCGCCCTGCTCACCGACCCGCACTCCCTCGAGGACCTCGCCACCGTCCTGGCCCGCGCCCTCGACCTCACCCCCGCCGAACGCCGGGCCCGCATGGAGCGGCTCGCCGAACTCCTCGGCCGGGAGCGCCCGGCGGACTGGGCCGCCCGGATCGTCGCCGCCATCCGGAACCACCCCGCCGAGGTCGGTCCGCCGAGGGCCCGGCCCACGGCCGCCCCGCGCCCACAGACCGCGGGGTGGCCCTGAGCGGGGCGGCCCCGCGCCACCCCCGGCCCGCCCTGGTCCGGACGGACCCGACGGCCGGCGGGCCCGCCCGTCAGCGCCGCGGGCCGGACACGGCGTACAGCGTGCCGCCGATCACCAGCAGTGCCACCGCGGTCCAGGTGGACGCCGCCGTGCCGGGGGGAGAGGTCATCCAACCGACCGCCTTCCCCACGGTGCTGGGCGGCAGTGGCGGAGCGAGGACGGTGAACGCGAGCCAAGCGGTCGGCAGCGTCCAGGCGAGGTGCGCCCCGCAGAGCACCGCCCCGAGCGCGGCAAGGCCGACCAGGCCCGCGGTGTCCCGGACGACGACCTCGGTGGGGACGAACCTCGGGCCCACCGCCTGGACCGCCAGCAGTGCCCCACCGGCGACCGCGCCGACCAGCACCGCGTGCGCCGCCCGGCGGGGCACCCACCGGATCGAGGCCGTCCGGTCCAGTGCGGGGTCCTGACCGCCGAACCCGACGGAGCCGGCCGCCACACCGGCGGCGAGCACGAAGAACGCGGTCGGGTCCATCACGTCCGGCGCACCCGTGGCGTCGCCCCGGACGAAGGCCCACACCGCCGACGCGAGAAGGGTGACCGCCGCGGCGGACACGGGCATTTGACGTGAACGCGCGTACAGCATCAGCCACCTCATCGCGACGCACCCGCCGCGGGCAGCTCGCGCAGGCTCGCCGTGCAGGAGAGGGCGGCGGTGCGCAGCCCGGCGATCCGCGAGCGCTGCTCGTCCGGCGCCAGCGCCTTCAGCTCCTGCCAGGCGGCGTCGGCCTCCGCCCAGATCCTGCGCGAGTACTCGTCGGTGCCCTTCTCCTCCATCGGCTGGAGGGTGGCGTCACCGAGGGCCCAGCTCACGGCGATGCTCCGCAACGCGACGTCGTCCTGTCCTCCGCCCTCCCGGGAGGTCCTGGGGTGGCAGCTCGGTGCCAGCCCCTCGGCGACCAGCGCGCGGGTCAGGTCCCGGCCGGTCGCGTCGACGAACAGCTGGTCGTCGAAGTCGACCAGCACCGCGTCGCCGCGGAGGGATCGGGGATCGCCGAACGCGCGCAGCGCGGTGTCCTGTCGCACCGAGGTCGGCGCCCTGTCGCCCAGGACGTCGTGCAACACGCTCAGTGCTTCCCGGCCGCGCGGCGCGAGCTCGGCCAGGTGCGACCGGCTCGCCTCGGTCACGCACACCGGCCCGTCGCAGACCGGGGCAGCGGCGGCCCTGTCGACGACGTAGGTGTCACGTGCGGCGGCCGGCAGGACCAGCAGGGCCACGGCCGCGCCGGCCAGGGCGGGGGTCACCGCGAGCAGCCGGGCCCGGCGGGTGACGGCGGCCAGCAGCGCGAGGCCGGTGGCGAGCAGCCCGAGCAGCCAGATCGTCTGGCCGAGGTGCGTGGAGCCGGACAGGGTCAGCAGCATCTGCCGCGGGTCCCCGGTCACCGGGGACAGCAGGCCCAACCGGTTCGGCCCCCTGGTCGACGGCACCTCCCCTTCGATCCGCACCCGCAGCATGCCCGTCACCGCGAGGCAGGCCACCACCAGGGCCGGCGGGGTGAGGACGAAGGGCAGCGTCCGCGCGACGCCCATGCCGAACACGGCGGCCGCGACGAGTCCCAGGACGGCCACCAGGGAGATCGGCAGCCAGCCGAGACCCGTGTAGGTGGTCGGGCCGAGGGCCACCTGTACTCCGCCGACGAGGCTGAGGAGGCCGAAGCCCGCCGCCAGCGCGATCGCGATCGCTCCCGCCGGCACCGCCGCGCGGCGCCAGGCCGGCAGCGGCGTGGTCGCCAGCAGTTCGGTCATCCGCGAGCGGGGTTCACGCAGCCCGTAGACCGCTCCTATGCCGACCACGAGCGGTAGCCAGAAGGCCAGCAGGGAACGGGTCCACAGGGCCATGGTGGTCCACTGGGCCGTCCACCCCGCGGTGCCCCTCCACCAGATCCCGTCGATCAGGAAGAAGACCGCCAGGCTGCCGCCCAGGATGACGGCGCCGGCCCACGGGGCGGCCGAGCGCTTGAGTTCGGTGCGCAGCACACGTCCGTTCACCAGGCGCTCCCCTGCTGTCCGGAGTCGTGGAGCAGTGCCGAGTAGCCGCGCTCCAGGGGGCTGTCGCCCGGGTGCTCGGTGCCGCCCGCGGCGGCGAGCTCGTCGGGGGTGCCCTGGAAGACGAGGCGGCCGGCGGCGAAGAGCACCACGTCGGAGCAGGCGGCCGCGACGTCCTCGACCAGATGGGTGGAGACGACCACGCAGGTGTCGCGGCCCAGTTCGGCCAGCAACTCCCGGAAGCGCAGCCGCTGTGCCGGGTCCAGGCCGGCCGTCGGCTCGTCCAGCAGCAGCACCGTCGGGGAGTTGACGATGGCCTGGGCGATGCCGGCCCGCCGCACCATGCCGCCGGAGAGGGTCTTCATCCGGTGGTCGGCGCGGTCCGCCAGGCCCACCCGTTCCACGGCACGCTGGACGGCTTCGGGGATGTCCTTCTTCGGGACCTCCTTCAACCAGGCCATGTACTCGACGAACTCGCGCACCGTGAAGCGCTTGTAGTAGCCGAAGTCCTGCGGCAGGTAACCGATGCGGCGGCGCAGGGCCCGGTGGTCGCCCATCCTGGCCAGGGAGGTGCCGAGCATCTCCAGTTCGCCCTCGGTGGGGCGCAGCACCGTGGCCAGTGTCCGGATCAGGGTGGTCTTCCCCGCTCCGTTGGGCCCCAGGAGGCCGTGGGCGCCGAGGCCCAGGGAGAGGTCGAGCCCGTCGACGGCCATCCTGCTCCGTCCGACGCGCACCCTCAGGCCGCTGGCCCGGATCTCCCAGGCGTAGGTCTTCGGCGCGGTCTCGGCCGCGCTCGTCACGGGTGTCATGCGGTGGTCCCTTTCAGTGGTGGACACGGGTTGCACAGCGGGTTTCACGGCGTCGAGTAGGCGTTCCTGCGGGCGATCACGGCGCCGGTGCCGAGTGCCAGGAGCAGCCCCCACACCGGCAGCCGGTCCGGCTGCAGGGCGAGTCGCAGCACGTCGGGGACACGGCCGGTGACCGATGCGGGTACCAGCACGACGACGCCCCACGCGGCCGCCAGCCCGACGGCGGCGCGGGTCACCCCGACCACGCTGCCCAGCGCCAGAGCCGTGGAGGTGAAGGCCAGGGAGGGCAGCAGCCACTGCGCGGCCGTCGTGGTCCCGGTCAGCCATCCGCCCAGCAGGAGCACGGGCAGGACCAGCACGAGGACCGAGGTGGTGCGCCTGAGCAGCAGGGGCAGACCGGCCCTGGCGGTGGAAGCGGTCAGTTCGTGTGCCGGGTCCAGGCCGCTCGACCACGACACGGCGACACCGCACAGCGGCAGCACCGGCGCGATCAGCGCCACCGGTGAGGTGCCGCCGAAGACCTCCGGCGGCGCGGCCTCGTCCAGCAGCAGCGCCATCAGGGTGACCACGGCCGTCATGGCCAGCCACGGGGCCATGACCGGCGTCAGCCAGGACGACACCCAGCTCGGGCGGCGCCATCGCGCGGGCGCCGTGACGGCCGCGTCCAACTGCGGTGCCAGACCGGCGCGGACGGTTTCCACAAACGCGGCGATGTCGGGCGCCCCGGTGGCCACTGCGGCCGCCAGGCGGCTCCGGCAGGGCGCGCACGCCTCCAGGTGGGCCTCCAGTGCCCAGACCGTGTCAGCCGCGATCGTCGCGTCGCCGCGCGCGTAGTCGTCGATCAACCGCCCGGAGGCGTGTTCCCCGCTCATGCGCCCACCTCGCTCCGCTCGACAGGCGCTTCGCGCAACGCGCACCTCTCGATGACCCGCTCGCTTCGCTCACTCATCCGCCCACCTCGCTCCGCCCCGGCAGGCGCTTCGCAGGACGCGCACCTCTCGATGACCCGCTCGCTTCGCTCACTCATCCGCCCACCTCGCTCCGCCCCGACAGGCGCTTCGCAGGACGCGCACCTCTCGATGACCCGCTTTCTCCGCTCGTTCACGCCAGCGCCTCCCGCATCGCGATCCGGGCCCTGCGGGCACGGGTCTTGACCGTGCCTTCGGGCAGTCTGAGCAGGACGGCGGTCTCCCGGACGGAGAGCCCGTCGAGCACCGTGGCCTGCAGTACCTCTCGGAGTTCCGGCGCCAGCCGTCGCAGGGCGTCGCCGACGTCGCCGCCGACGGACCCGGCGAGCGCCTCCTCCTCCGCGGCGGGCACCACCGCCCGCTCGGCGGCCGCGACCGGCGGTTCGGCGTGGTGGGCACGGCGCCGGAACGCGTCGACGAGGCGGCGTGCCGCGATCGTCCAGAGCCACCCGACGGCCGTCCCGCCGACCGCGCTCCCGGCGAACGCGCCGGCCGCGCGCCACACCGCGAGGTAGGTCTCCTGCATGACCTCGGCGACGATCTGCTCGTCCGCGCAGCGGCGGCGCAGCCGCACCGCCAGCCACGGCGACGTACGCCGGTACAGCTCGTCGAACGCCCCGCGGTCCCCCTTGGCCACCAGCCGGAGAAGCCGCTCCTCGTCCATGTCGTCCAGTGCTCTCCTGCGTGATCTCACACCAGCCAGACGCGGGATCCGGCACCCAGGTTCTCCGTTCGGTGTGACCTGCGTCACGGGTCGCGGTCCGGCCTTCCGGTCCGCTGCGACCGAGGTCAGCGCGCCGGGCGCCCGGTGGATGCGGAGGTCGGGGGTCCCGGAGCGGGCCCGCCCGTCGGCTTCGCGGCCGTGTCCGGTGGCCGTTCGATCCACTCGCCGGGGTCCGCGCGGCACATCGCTTCGCCGCCGGGACGGCGTGCCTCCCGCCCGGTCGTCTCCGGCTGATCGGCCGGTCGGTGAGCGGGCGGAACCGGCGCCGGCGCCACCGATAGGGTGGTGGATCGTGGCCAGTCGTAAAACGTCGATCATGGAAGCAGCGGCGCGGGTGATCGCGCGGCGCGGGGTGCGCGGGCTGCGCGTGGAGGAGCTCGCCGCCGAGGCGGGCGTGTCCACCGCGCTGATCTACTACCACTTCAAGGACCGCACCGGGATCCTCCGGCAGACGCTGGAGTTCATCAACGACCGGGCGGAGCGGTACACGACCGAACGTGCCGAGGGCGCTCCGCCGCTGACGCCCCGCGAGGAGCTGGAGCAGACCCTGCTGCTGGAGCTCCAGGACACCACCGAGGTGCGGGAGAACAGCACCGCCTGGGGCGAGCTGCGGGCGAGCGCGGTGTTCGACGAGACGCTGCGCGAGGACCTGGCGCGGGCCACCCGGATCTGGGTGCAGGAGATCGCGGAGCTGCTCGGCATCGTGCGGCCGATGTCCTCGGCGGTCGCGCTGGCCGGTGCGGCGGAGCGGCTGACCGCGCTGCTGGAGGGGCTGAGCACGCGCTGGCTCAGCGGGAGCCTGCCGCTGGCGCACGCCCGCAGCCTGCTGACCGAGGCGATCGACGTCGAGGTGGCCCGGCTCGGGTCCTGAGCCGTACGGACCGCACGGGGGGAGACGGCGGCCTGGACGCCGTGGTCCTCAACTTCAACGGCTGGGGCAACAAGCAGGTGCACCGCGACGACGCGCTGGTCGCCGAACGCCTCGCCACCCGCCGCGCCCGCGGCCTGCGGCTCAACGTCCCCGAGGCCGTCCGGCGCCGGACGTGCCGCCTCTGCTTCCTCTGACCGCGCGTGCCGCCGCCCCGGGCACAGGGGTGTGCCCGGGGCGGCGGCGTGCGGGACGCGTCAGCGGGTGAGGATGCCCGGGTCGGAGAGGCCGGGGGCGCCGGTCTCGACGTGGCCGGCGAGCCGGCGCACGAAGTCGGCGGTCGCGCCGGAGGTGACGGTGACGTCGTACCAGTTGCGGCAGGCGCTCAGGTCGACGGTGCAGGTGACGGTGGCACCCCGGCGGACGGTGAGGGTCTGCGGCGTGCCGCCGTAGGCGTTGGTGAGGGTGAGCACGACGTCGGCGCCGCCCGCGTTGGTGAGGGTCAGGTCGAGGTTGCCGGTGGCCGGATCGTGGCGGGCGGTGACCTCGGGCCCGGCCGTCTTGCCGGGGTTGCGGAAGCGGCGCAGGAAGCCGTTGGGACCGAACACGGTCAGGTCCGTGACGCCACCGGAGTACGCGGTGTTCCAGGCGTCCGCGATCGTCTTGCCGGCTTCCGTGGTGTACGTCCACGGACCGTCGGTGCGGTTGGGCGAGGTGACCAGGAACTGGCCGCCGGCCGCCGCACCCGCGCTGAAGGTGAGCCGGTACTTGCCCGTGCCGGTGTCGGCCGCCCCGTCCACGTAGGGCGCGTACGCCAGCGGGCGGGTGGGCTTCGCCCCCGGCTCCTGCCTCGGCATGGTGCCGGTGGCGGGCGGGGTGGGCACGTAGTCGGGGTGCCGGTTGCGGTCCTGCGGGGCGTAGCCGGCCGTGGAGGGGAGCGCCGCCGGGGTCGCGTTCGACGCGGTGAAGTCGAAGGCGGAGGTCAGGTCGCCGCAGATCGCGCGCCGCCAGGGCGAGATGTTGGGCTCCAGGACGCCGAAGCGGCGTTCCATGAAGCGGATGATCGAGGTGTGGTCGAAGGTCTCCGAGCAGCTGTAGCCGCCGGTGCTCCAGGGCGAGACGACCAGCATCGGCACCCGCTGGCCGAGGCCGTACGGCCCGGCCGAGTAGCCGATGCTGCCGCCGTAGTAGTCGGCGCCGGTCGCCACGGTGGACAGGCCCTGCGAGGCGGAGGAGGGCGGGAACGGCGGCACGACGTGGTCGAAGAAGCCGTCGTTCTCGTCGTAGGTGATGAACAGCGCGGTCTTCGCCCACACGGCGGGGTCGGACGTCAGCGCGTCCAGCACCTGGGAGACGTACCAGGCACCGTAGTTGGCGGGCCAGTTGGGGTGCTCGGTGAACGCCTCGGGGGCGGCGATCCAGGAGATCTGCGGCAGGGTGCCGGCCTGCACGTCGCGCCGCAGCTGGTCGAACAGGCCGTCGCCCGCCTTGGCGTTGGTGCCGGTGCGGGCCTTGTCGTACAGCGGGTCGCCGGGCTTGGCGTTGCGGTAGTTGTTGAAGTAGAGCAGGGAGTTGTCGCCGTAGTTGCCGCGGTACGCGTCGCCTGTCCAGCCCCAGGAGCCGCCCGCGTCCAGCCCGTCGCCGATGTCCTGGTAGATCCTCCAGGAGACTCCGGCCTTCTCCAGCCGCTCGGGGTAGGTGGTCCAGGTGTAGCCGGCCTCCTGGTTGCCGAGGACCGGGCCGTTGCCGGTGACGCCGTTGCCGGTGCAGCCCGTCCACATGTAGTAGCGGTTCGGGTCGGTGGAGCCGATGAACGAGCAGTGGTAGGCGTCGCAGATGGTGAACGCGTCGGCGAGCGCGTAGTGGAAGGGGATGTCCTCGCGGGTCAGGTAGGCCATCGTGGTGGCCGTCTTGGCGGGGACCCACTGGTCGTACTTGCCGCTGTTGAAGGCCTTGTGGCCGCCGGCCCAGTCGTGGTTGAGGTCCTGGACGAACTGCATCCCGAGGTCGCTGACCTGGGGACGGAACGGCAGCACCTCCCGCTTGAGGGCGTCCGTCTGGTGCCACACCGACTTGCCGCTCGGCAGGGTGACCGGGCGGGGGTCGCCGAAGCCGCGGACGCCCTTCAGCGCCCCGAAGTAGTGGTCGAAGGAACGGTTCTCCTGCATCAGCACGACGATGTGCTCGACGTCCTGGATGGTGCCCGTGGTCCCCTGCGGGGCGATGGACGCGGCGCGCGCGATGCTCTGCGACAGTGACGAGAACGCCACGGTCGCGCCCGCGAGTTGGAGGAATCGGCGGCGGTTCAGCTCTGCCATGGGTGGGTTGGCCTCTGCATGTCAGGAACGAGGGTGGAGGACGGCGCCCACAAGGACAGCGGGTGCGGGGTACCGTCCGGAGGACCGTTCATGACTGCCCGCCGTACAGCAGAAGAACGCATCGAGTTGTACGGACAAGACCTGAGTGAGGCCTGAGGCGGACACAGGTGGTCCCGCGCGGGTGTGCGGACGGACGGCTCCGACCGCACACCCGCACGGGACCACCCGGGCCGGGAGGTCAGCTGCCGGCGTCGGCCGCCACGGGCTCGGCCTGCACCGGCACCCCGGCCGGCCGGCGCTGCGCCGCGCGGACGCCGGTGAGCTGGAGGACCAGTCCGAGCAGGGCGGCTCCGGCGGCGAACAGCGGGAGGACGGCGCCGTCCCAGTCGAGGGAGAAGGCGATCCCGCCGAGGCCGGAGCCCACCGCGCTGCCGAGGTAGAGGGCGGACTCGTTCAGCGCGACGGCGACGGGGCCGCCGCGCTCCCCCCGGGCCAGCAGCAGGTCGTTCTGCTGCGGGACCTGGAGCGCCCAGCCCACCGCTCCCCACACGGCGATGGGCAGCAGGGCGAGCAGCGGGGTGACCGTCGCGGCGGGGCGCAGCAGGGCGAGGGAGGCGGTGAGCAGGACGAGGATGCCGACGACCAGCGAGTACGGGCGCCGGACCCGGTCCACCAGCGGGCCGATGAGGAAGCTGCCGATGACGCCGCCGATGCCCCAGGCCCACAGGTAGGGGGTGATGTTGTCGACGCCGCCCATGACGTCGCTCGCCATGACGGGCGCGAAGTAGGTGTAGAGGCCGAGGCTGGCGACGGCGGCGAGGAAGGACACGCCGACGATGGAGGCGACCCGGGGATCGGTGACCACCTGGGCGCGCTGACGCAGGGTCACCGAGGTGGTGGCGGGCAGGACGGGCAGCCGCAGGGCGAGTCCGGCGAAGGAGACCAGGCCGATGGCGGTGACCAGCCACAGCGTGGTGCGCCAGCCGGAGTGCTGGGCGATGAAGACCCCGAGCGGCACGCCGATCACGGTGCCGGAGCTCATCCCGCCCATGATGACGGCGAGGGCGCGGCCGCGGCGCTTCTCGTCGACGAGGGACGCGGCGGCCGAGGCGGCGAGCGCGAGGTAGAGGCCGGCGCCGACACCGGCGAAGGCCCGGGCGACCAGCAGCAGGCCGAGCGAACCGGCGATCGCGCTGCCGGCGTTCGCGAGGGAGAAGACCGCGAGGGAGCCGAGCAGGCCGAGGCGGACCCGCGACGCGGACAGCAGGGTGGCGAAGACGGGCGAGGCGATGGCGTAGGCGAGGGTGAAGGTGGTGACCATCTGTCCGGCGGCCGACACGGAGGCGTGGAAGTCGTCGGCGATGACGGGCAGCAGGCCGGCCGTGACGTACGCGTCGAGACCGAGCGCGAAGGCTCCGAGTCCGAGGAGGTAGACGAGTTTCACTGGCGCCCCAATGTTTGATAGTCGCGGTACATAGATACATAGTGCGAGGGCGCGGCCCCGCCGCAAGCTCGGCGTCACTTTTCGGCCATCCGGACCAGGCCTTGATCGGATGTGCGATTCTTGGCGGGTGCGCCGCTACTTCCACCCGGACCCCAGGGACATCCGACTGCCCGCCGTCCTCTTCGCGTTGAGCGACGCGACCCGGCTGGGCATCGTGCTGACCCTGTCCGACGGCAAGGAGCACACGGCCGGTGAACTCGGCGGTGACATCGCCAAGTCGACGATGACCCACCACCTGAAGATCCTCCGGGAGGCCGGAGTGCTGTGGGTCCGCTCCGAGGGGACGCGCTGCTACAACTCGCTGCGCACGGCCGATCTGGAGCAGCGCTACCCCGGCCTCCTCGGCCACCTGCTCGGCTCCGCCACGCGGGACGGCTACGGGTCCGCCGCCGCCCGCGGCGAGGACCGCCCCGCCCTCCCGGGCGCGGGCCGGGCCGGGGCCGCGGCCGGCACCGACTGAACGGCACCGCCCCGGCCCCGGCCCGCCCACCACCGGGCCCCGGCCCGCCCGGTCAGAGGTCCAGCGTCACGTCGTACGCGACCAGCCAGTCGTTGACGCCGAGCGCCAGCTCCAGACCCGAGCGGTCGTACTGCGCGCTGGTGTCGCCGACCGGCGAGTCCAGCAGCCGGCGGGCCGCGTCGCGGTCCAGCAGCGACAGCACCGGCGAATCCGCGTCGCCGAGGAGCGCGCTGAACGCCCGGCGCAGGCCCCGCTCGTACGCCGGGTCCTGGGTGGTGGGGTACGGGCTCTTGACCCGCTGCACGATCGACTCCGGCAGCAGGTCCTTCGTGGCCGCCCGCAGCAGGCTCTTCTCCCGGCCGTCGAAGGACTTCATCCGCCAGGGCACGTTGAACACGTACTCCACGAGCCGGTGGTCGCAGAACGGGACCCGCACCTCCAGGCCGACGGCCATGCTCATCCGGTCCTTGCGGTCCAGCAGGGTCTGCACGAACCGGGTCAGGTTCACGTAGCTCATCTGCCGCATCCGCCGGTCCGTGGCGTCCTCGCCCGGCAGCACCGGGGTCTCCCCCACCGCCTGGGCGTAGCTGTCGCGGAGGAAGTCGGGCATGCCCAGCTTGTGCAGCAGGCCGGGGTCGAACAGCGACTTGCCGTCGAAGTACTTGCCGGTGGCCGACGTCAGCCACGGGAACGTCTGGGCCTGGACCGCCTCCTCGTCGAAGAACCAGCGGTAGCCGCCGAACACCTCGTCCGCCGACTCCCCGGACAGGGCGACGGTCGACTGGGCGCGGACGGACTGGAACAGCCGGTACAGCGACGGCCACATGTCACCCCAGTAGGCCGGCGGCAGGTCGAGGGCGCGCAGGACCTTCGCCCGCAGCTGCGGATCGGCGAGCTGGGCGCTGTCGATGAGCACCTCGCTGTGCTCGGCGCCGATGTGGTCGACCAGGTCCCGGACGAACGGCGCGTCGGAGGTTCCGCGCACCGGGTCGGCGACGAAGTTCCCGCCGTGGTCGGCGAAGTCGACCGAGAAGGAACGCACCGGGCCCTCGCCGCGGGCGACCAGCTTCTGGTGCGCGAGCGCGGTGATGGCCGAGGAGTCCAGGCCGCCGGAGAGCAGCGAGCACAGCGGCACGTCCGCGACGGTCTGGCGGCTGACGATGTCGTCCAGGAGGCCGCGGACGGTGGCGATCGTGGTGTCGAGGTCGTCGGTGTGCTCCCGGGCCTCCAGCGCCCAGTACACCCGCTTGGACAGCCCCGCCCGGGTCAGGCGCACGAGCTGACCGGGGCGCACCTCGTACATGCCGGAGAAGACGCCGTGTTCGGGGGTCTTCACCATCTCCAGGATCTCGCGCAGGCCTTCGGCGCTCACCCGGCGGGGCACCTCCGGGTGGGCGAGGATCGCCTTGGGCTCGGAGCCGAAGACGACGCCGTTCGGGGTGGGGAAGTAGTAGAGCGGCTTGACGCCCATGCGGTCGCGGACCAGCAGCAGGGTCTGCTCCCGGACGTCCCACACGGCGAAGGCGTACATGCCGTTGAGCCGGTCCACCAGGCCCTCGCCCCACTCCAGGTAGCCGCGCAGGACCACCTCGGTGTCGCTCCTGGTGCGGAACTTGTGGCCGCGGGCGACCAGTTCCTGGCGCAGCTCCTGGAAGTTGTACACCTCACCGCTGTACGTCAGGCAGGCCAGCGTGCGGCCCGCCTCGTCGGCGACCATGGGCTGGGCGCCGCCGTCGAGGTCGATGATGGACAGCCTGCGGTGGCCGAGCGCCGCGTGCCGGTCGCTCCACATGCCCTCGGCGTCCGGGCCGCGGCAGGCCATCGTCCGGGTGATCGCCTCCAGGATGTCCTGTTCCTGGCGCACGTCGCGGCCGAAGTCCACCCAGCCGGCTATTCCGCACATGTCGGTCTCCTTCTCGTCCTCACGCAGCGGGGACGGGGTCAAGGGCGTTGGAAAACAAGGGAATCGAGGGGGATGCAGGGAGCGGGGCGGTCAGCCCAGCCGCTCCCAGTCGGCCTCCTGGAGCACCGTCCGGCCGTCCGGGAAGTAGGCGACCGGCTCCGGGCCGCGCGCCGCGCGCTCCATGGAGGTCAGCAGGTCCTGGAGGGCCAGGGCGTCGGCCAGGCCGGGGAAGGGTTGTGCGGGCTGCTCGCCGTGGACGACGAACCGGGCGACGTCGGCGGCCATCCGGCCCAGCTTGACCACCGTCGCGGCGCCCTCGGGCACCGGCTGTTCCCCGGTGTCCAGCTCGGCCAGCACCGTGTCGCCCTCCGAGGTGCGCCGCCAGATGCGCAGCCGGTCGGCGTCCCAGGTCGGTGTGTCGTAGACGGCGGTGGCGTACTCGAGTTCGCCGTCCGGCGTGCGGAAGACGAAGTCGACCTCCCGCTTGCGGGTGATGTTGACGAAGCTGCTGTAGCCGGTGACCACGCCCGGGCCCAGCCGGCCGACCAGCGCCACGCTGTCGAGGACGTCGGCCCCGGAGACGGAGAAGTCCGACCGGGTGCCGATGACCGAGTCCAGCTCCAGGTCCGTGCCGTCGCCGGCGATCCAGCCGACGAGGTCGAGCGGGTGGATGACCTCGCTCGCCACGCCGCTGGTGGGGCGGTGGTCGTTGATGCGGTCCTTGCCCCAGGTGAAGTGGGCCCGGACCAGGCTCAGGCCGGTGCGGCGAACGTGGTCGCGCAACCGCGTCGTCGCTTCCGAATAGCGTTCCACGAGATCCATGCAGAAGCCCGAGGTCTTCGCCATCGCCGCCGCCACGGCCGTCGGGTCGTCGCGGGAGGTGGTGAGCGGCTTCTCCGTCACCACGAAACCCTGGAAGCCGGAAAGCTCCCCGAGTATCCCGGCATGGGCGGCGTCCGGCACGGTGACCACCACGACGTCCGGGCGGAACCGGTCGAGCCCCTGCCGCACGGAGGAGTAGTACGGGATATCCGGATCGCGCCGGTTCCGGCCCACGTGCGCGAATTCCATCGGAATTCCGGTGTTCCGGAACGCGATGCGGAACCGCGTTCCGGCATATCCGAGTCCGACGATGAGGACTTTCATGCCTCGATCACCTCGCAGCTGGTTTCGGCGCCCCGCAGGTCGAGGGCCAGGAGGTCTTCGCCCGTCGGCACGAAACCGAGGCCGCGGTAGAGGGCCGCACCGTCCGGCGTGGTCTGCAGCACCACGCTGTGCACGTCGCGCGAACGCAGCCAGTCCAGGGCGTGTCGCATGACGCGGGTGCCGAGTCCGAGCCGCCGCCGGTCCGGGTCGACCACGACCGACTGCACCCATCCGCTCAGGCCGTTCGGGCAGTGCGCGGTCGGCGCACGGTCGTCGATCACGGCGACGGCGCAGGCGGCCAGCCGGTGCGCCGGACCGATCACCGTCACCTGCACCCGGCCGGTCGGCCCGGTCAGCCGCCGGACCAGCCAGGAGCGGTACGCCGCGCGCCAGGCGGCGTCCTCCTGCGGGGAGCGGGCGGAGTAGGGGGCGGTGCCGGCACCGAGCAGGTGGCCGCGCAGCCTGACGAGTTCCTCGATGTCCATGGTCGTCGCCGACCGCGGCAGGTCGTGTGACTGAGCGATCATGATTCAGGACTATAGGCAAATCACCGATACAAGAGAAATGTCCCGGACGGTGATCCATGCGGTCGGCGAATAACTCCCCGAGGCGCTCTCCACCTCGATTTATCCGACCCGCTCATGGGCGGCCGGAAACAGAATTTACGAGAACCCGGAGCAGCTGTCTATCTTTCCGGTGTCCGTTCTGAACCGGCGAACCGGAGGAATGATGTTCGACTACGTCGAATTCTTCGCATCCCAACTGGACGACCTGCGCGACCGCGGCGGCTACCGGACGTTCCTCGAGGTCGAGCGCCTGGCCGGCTCGTTCCCCGCCGCGCTGAAGCACGGCCCCGGCACCGGGCGCCGGATCCACGTGTGGTGCAGCAACGACTACCTCGGCATGGGCCAGCACCCGCTCGTCCTGGAGGCCATGAAGCGGGCCGTCGACGAGTCCGGGGCGGGCAGCGGCGGCTCACGCAACATCTCGGGCAACCACCGCTACCACGTGGAGCTGGAGCGCGAACTGGCCGACCTGCACGGCATGGAGTCCGCGCTCGTCCTCCCCACCGGCTACGCCGCCAACGACGCCGCCCTGACCGTGCTGGCGGGCCGGCTGCCGGGCTGCGTCGTGCTGTCCGACGAGCTCAACCACGCCTCGATGATCGCGGGCATCCGGCACAGCGGCGCGGAGAAGCTCATCTTCCGGCACAACGACATGGAGCACCTCGAGGAACTGCTGGCCGGCACCGATCCCGCCGTCCCCAAGATCGTGGCGCTGGAGAGCGTCTACTCCATGGAGAGCGACGTGGCACCGCTCGCGCGGGTGGCCGAACTCGCCCGCGAATATGGCGCGTTCACCTACCTCGACGAGGTGCACGCGGTCGGCATGTACGGGCCGCGGGGCGCCGGCAAGGCCGCGGAACTCGGCCTCCAGGGCCGGTTCGACGTCGTCCAGGGCACCCTGGCCAAGGCCTTCGGCACTGCCGGCGGCTACATCGCCGGCCCCGCCCCGGTGGTGGACGCCGTCCGCAGCTTCGCCTCCGCGTTCATCTTCACCACCTCGCTGCCCCCGGCCGTCGCGGCCGGCGCGCTGGCGGCCGTACGGCACCTCAAGCGTTCCGAGAAGGAGCGGAGCCAACTGCGCGAGAAGGCCGCGCTGTTGCACACGCTGCTGCGGGAACGCGGCATCCCCGTGGTCTCGGACGCCGCGCACATCGTCCCCGTGCTGGTCGGGGACTCCCGGGCCTGCCGGGAGGTCGCGGACGAGCTGCTGGAACGCCACGGCTTCTACGTCCAGCCGATCAACGCGCCCAGCGTTCCCGCGGGCACCGAGCGGCTGCGGGTCACCCCGACCCCGCAGCACGACGACAGCGGGATCGTCGCCTTCGCCGACGCGCTCGACGACATCTGGCGGCGCGCCGACCTGCCGCGCCGCCTCGCGGCCGAGCCCGTCGCATGACCCCGCCCAGCCGCGCCGACCGGTCCGCACCGAACGGTCGGCCCCACCCGTCCGAGGAGAACACCACCGTGGGGAAACCCGTCGTCGTCGTGGCCGACCCGCTGGCCCCGGAGGCACTCGCCGAACTGGACGGCTACGACGTCCGCAGCTGTGACGGACGCGATCCGCAGGCACTGCACCGCGCGCTGGCCGACGCCGACGCCCTGCTGATCCGCAGCGGCACCCGGGTGGACGCGGCGGCACTGGCCGCGGCGCCCCGGCTGCGGATCGTGGCCCGGGCCGGGGTCGGACTGGACAACGTCGACGTCCAGGCGGCCACCGCGGCCGGCGTCCTGGTCGCCAACGCGCCGCTCTCCAACGTCCTCAGCGTCGCCGAACTCACCGTCGGGCTCATCATCGCCGCCGCCCGCCAGATCGTGTCCGCCGACGCGTCCCTGCGGGCGGGCCGGTGGGAGCGGTCCCGGTTCCAGGGCAGGGAGCTGGCGGGCAGCACGGTCGGGATCGTGGGCCTGGGACACGTCGGCGCCCTGGTGGCCACGCGGCTCGCCGCGTTCGGCATGCGGCTCCTCGCCCACGACCCGTACGTGACCCGTGGACGGGCCCAGGACCTGGGTGTCCGGCTGGTCGAGCTGGACGAGCTGATGGCCGGGAGCGACGTCGTCACCGTGCACGTGCCCAAGACGCCGCAGACCACGGCGCTCATCGGCGAGCCCGAACTGCGGCTGGCCCGCCCCTCCCTCATCCTCGTCAACACCGCCCGCGGCGGCATCGTCGACGAGAACGCGCTGGCCGTCGCGCTGAAGGAGGAACGCATCGCCGGAGCGGCACTCGACGTCTACGCCGTCGAACCGGCCGTCGGCAACGCCCTGCTCTCCTTCCCCTCCGTCGTCGCCACCCCGCACCTGGGGGCCGGCACGCGGGAGGCGCAGGAGCGGGCCGGCCGGGAGGCGGCCCAGGCGGTGTGCCGGGCGCTCGTCGGTGACCCCGTCCCCGGCGCGGTCAACGCCGAGGCCCTGAAGGGGAGGAGCGCGGCCGGCGCGTGACGTCGGCGCACACCCGCCGGCGGCCGACACCCGCGCTCCGCGGTGTCGGCCGCCGACCCGGCTCAGCGCCCCGCCAGCACCCGGCCGGCCCTGACACCCGGGCCTTGGCCCAGGGCCGCGCGCCCGGAGCGACGGGACAGCAGGACGCGCCGGGTGACCTCGGTGAAGCGCTCGGCGAGCGGGTGCGCGCCCTGGGCGGGGCGGATCAGGGACAGCGGGATGCTCGGTGCTCCGCGCAGCGGCACGAACTCCAGGGCCGGGTGGAGGTTGCGCTGCAGGACGAGGTCGGGCATCACGCTGACGCCCCGTCCGGCCGCCACCGACTCCAGGCACTCGTCGAAGTTGTCGCAGTGCACGATCCGCGGGTGCTCGGCGCCCAGCTGTCCGTCCGGGTCCAGGAGGGCCCGGCCGGTCGAGTTGATCACCAGCGGGTGGTCGCCCAGCTCCGTCCAGTCCACCCACGGGCGGCCCGCCAGGGGGTGGTGGTGGGGGACGGCCGCGGCGCACCCCTCGGTGCCGAGCCTGGTGGCCTTCATCCGGTCGGCCGGAGGGTGACCGCGCAGCAGAGCGATGTCCACGACGGCCCGGTCCACGCCCGCCCAGCGGTCGTCCCTGCGGTGCAACTGCACCCGGGCGCCGCTCTCCCGTTCGAACTGGACGATCGCCTCGTGCACCCAGCCGTCCGGAAGCAGCCAGGAGAACCCCAGCCGCAGTACGGGGCTGGACGGCTCCGGGTCGAGCGCCTGCTTGAGCTGGGGCAGCAGGTCCTGCAGCCGGTCCCGCAGCCGGGCCCCGGCCGGGCTGAGGGCGACCTGACGGGTGGTGCGCAGGAAGAGCGGAACCCCCAACTGCTCCTCCAGGCGCTGCACGGAGCGCGTGAGAGTCGGCTGGTTGCTTCCGAGCTGGGCCGCCGCGGAGGTGAAGCTCAGGGTGTCCGCGACGGCGAGGAACGCCTGAAGATGCTTGAGGTTGAGATCCCAGAGAGGCGTCTCCGGATCAGGCCGGCGTGACCCAGGGGCCGTCGTCGTCATGCCGCGTCGCTCACCGTGCGCCCCGGCCGCTGTCCGCCAGGACGGGAGCGGCGTAGGGGACGAGGTCGGCGGTGAAGCGCCGCCGGCCGTCCTGGACGGCCGTGATCCTCGTCCATCTCACCGCTCCGCTCCCGCTGCCGGCCGGTTGCCCGTCGGGGTCGAGCGGGGTGGTGACGACCGTGCAGGGGGTGTCGAGTTCGACGTACCGGTGGAAGGTGCAGTCGAGCGTGCTGACCGCGCCGCCGACCACCTGGTGGGCCGCCTCCAGCAGCAGCATGCCGGGCACGTGGTCGACGGGGTGGTCGAAGTAGATCGGGTGGTTCGGGTCGACCCGGAGCTGTCGGCCGCCGTCGACCGGGGAGGCGAGGAGCACGTCCCCCGCCCGGTGGCGGCCGGTACCGGCGCACGGCGCGGACGCGGGGGTGGGTAACGCCTTCGCGACGGCGGCCTCGGTGTCGGCGTACGCACCGCGCAGCCGCCGGTACACGGCCCCGGACTGGACGGTGAACCGTGTGTCGACCGTGGCCACCGGCAGGCCGCCCCAGCTGACGACCGCCCGCAGGGACAGGGCCGTCGGGTACTTGCCGCGGTAGGACAGGTCGAAGCAGCGGACGTCCAGTTCCACGTCCGGGCCGCGGTCGACCCCGGCGTACGCGGCGTCGTCGACGTCGTAGCGGACGCGCTCCCAGATCAGCTGGTACCCCCGCGGCACGTCGTAGGCGGCGTGGCACAGCAGCGGGAAGGTCTGGCGGACGGTCTCGCAGAGCAGGAGCGGGTCGAAGTCCGGGGCGACCCGGTAGAACGGGTGCCGCGACGGGCGCCGGGCCCGTATGTGGAAGGCGTCGGGCCCCGTACGGCGCCAGCGGGTGAGATACACCTCGTCAGGGCGCAGCTTGTGCACCTGCCAGGGTTCGACGGGGACGGTGTCGTCGGAGGCGTCAGTGCTGCCGGCGCCCGTGATGCCGGGTTCGCCGGCGTCGCCCGGGCGGCTGCGGTCGAGTTCCTTGCAAACAAGCATGAAAGACCCCCAGTGAAGGCGCCGGGTCGCTGCGACGACCCGTCGGCGATAGGTTCATGTGTAACATAGAGATCGTTCTGTATCCATATTTGTTGCTCGACGATGACAGGCGGACTACGCGCGGATGACGAGTGGACACAAACACGAACAAGCCTTGAGAACACGGGCCGCGCTGGTCTGCGCCGCGGCCGAGGTGTTCGACCAGGTCGGCTACCACGGCGCGGGGATCAACCGCATCCTGGCGACGGCGGGCCTGACCTCAGGGGCGATGTACTTCCACTTCAAGTCCAAGGAGGACCTCGCCCGGGCCGTCATGCTGGAGCAGGCGAGCGACCTGCGACTGCCCGCCGAACCGCAGGGGCTGCAGCAGCTCGTGGAC
Source organism: Kitasatospora sp. NPDC001095 (assembly GCF_053598615.1). NCBI lineage: Bacteria > Bacillati > Actinomycetota > Actinomycetes > Kitasatosporales > Streptomycetaceae > Kitasatospora > Kitasatospora sp. NPDC001095. The sequence goes on from NZ_JBSFKQ010000071.1 coordinate 25,363, forward strand.
GTCACGCTGACCCTCGCCGTCGAGCTGCAGAGCAACACGCTGCTGCGGGCCGGGGTGCGCCTCGCGGTCGACCAGGGCGGCCCCGCCCTGAACGACGACTCGGCGTACGACTGGTGGGCGCAGCGCTTCCGCGGCGAACTGGACGTGGCGCGCGAACGGGGTGAACTGCGCGAGGACGTCGACGGGAGCGAGTTCGCCGAGGTCCTGGTGGCCGCGTTCACCGGAACCCAGCTGAAGTCGCAGATCTCGGCGGGCTGGTCCGACCTCCCCGAACGCATCGTCTCCCTGTGGCGCTACCTGCTGCCCGGCGTCGCCTCCGCCGAGGCACTGCCGCAGATCCGTGTCGCCCCGGAACGGGGGCGGCAATGGGTGTGACACCACGCCGGGTGGTGCTGACCGGTGCCACGGGATTCATCGGCTCGCACGTGGCCGCCCTGCTGCTGCGCGATCCGGCGTGGCAGGTGCGCGTCGTCGGTCGCGGGGCACCCGCCGAGCTGATCGCCGCCGGAGCGGAGTGGGTCGAGGCCGACCTCTCCGCCCCGGACAGCCTGCGCGGCGTGTGCCGGGACGCCGACGCGCTGCTGCACCTGGCCTCCCTGATCAGCGGCGACCACGACGCCTGCACCGCCGTCAACGTGCACGGCACCGCGCGGCTCATGGCGGAAGCCGTCCACTCCGGTGTGACCCGGGTGACCCACCTGTCGACGGCCGCCGTCTACGGCCACGGCCCCCACCGGGGCACGGACGTGGGCGAGGTGGAACCGGCACCGGTCTCCCCGACCAGCGCCACCCGCCTCGCCGGTGAGCAGCCCGCCCTCGACGCCGGCGCCGTCGTCCTGCGCCCGGGACTCGTCCTCGGCGCCGGCGACCGGTGGGTGGTGCCCGCCGTGGCCGAACTGCGCCGCCGGGTGCCCGCGCGCTGGGCCTCCGGGGCCGCGCTGCTCTCCGTCGTCCCCGTGGTGGACCTGGCCCGGCTGATCGTCGCCACCCTGTCCACACCCCGCCCGCTCGGCCCGTCCGTCCACCACGCGAGCCATCCCCGACCGGTGCGCCTGCACCGCCTGCTGGACACGCTCGAGGAACACGCGGTCCTCCCGCCGGTCCCCGACCGCGACTGGCCCTGGCCGCAGTGCGTCGCCGCTCTCGACGCGAGCGGCTCGCGGTTGAGCGCCCGCCAGTTCTCGCTGCTGGCCCAGGACAACTGGTTCGCCAGCGAACGCGTCTGGGCGCTGGCCGGCGTCGACTGCGGCGAGGACGCCCTGGCCGCCCTGCCCTCCTGGGCCCCCTGGTACCGGGAGCACTGCGGCACCGCCTGACCCGGGGGCACACCCCAGCAGCCCGCGGAAGGCCGTCGGCCCCGTGAGCCTCCCGAGGCCGTGCCTGCGGGAGCTCACGGGGCCGACTCGCGGTCTGCCTCCGGCCCGTCCCGTCCCTCCCGCGCACCCCGGTCCGGCCTCGGTGCCTCGGCCCGACTGATCACCACCTCACATCGGCGCTAGGGGCGCTTTAGACCGTCTGCCGAGCATGACCGGCGTCGTATCGACGTACGGGAGAGCTGGGATGGGCGAGAAGATGAGCGGCACCCTCCGGTTGTTGCACGAGGACGGCCTGCTGGCCGCCGAGTACCCCCGCGTCCGGGAACTGATCGCCGCGATCGACCAGGAGGGCGACGCGGACGGGCTGCGCCGGGCCGGGAACATGCTGGCCCGGGTGGGCGCGGACGCGGTCCTCGACGTGCACCCGCAGACGCCGGTGGTGACGGTGGCCATCACCGGCCACAGCACGGTGTCCGGGCTGACCGGGCCCCTGACCGCCCAACTGGCGCGGCACGGCGTGTTGTTGCGCCCGCACGTCGCCGACTTCGACTCCTACGTCTTCGACCTGTCGGACCCGGACAGCGCCCTCTACCGGGCGCGGCCGGACGCCGTGGTGTGCGTGCTGGACGCCTCGGTGGTGTTCGACGAGGTGCCGGTGCCGTGGACGCCGGACGACGTGGAGCGGGTCCTCGCGGAGAAGCTGGCCCTGTTCGAGCGGCTCGCCTCGGTCTTCGCCGGCGCGGGGCGCGGCACGCTGGTACTCAACACGCTGCCGCTGCCGCGCGCCTGGTCGGCGCAGCTGGTCGGGCTGCGCGACCGGGCCCGGCTGGGCGCCGTCTGGCGGGAGGCCAATGCCCGGCTGCTGCGGCTGATGGACGAGCACCCGGCGCTGACCGTCCTGGACCTGGAGCCGCTGGTCGGCGCGGACGTGCCGCTGCGCGACGCCCGGCTCGGCGTCTACACCAAGACCCAGCTGTCGCCCGAGCTGCTCGCGGAGTACGCCCGGGAGGTGGCCCACCTGCTGCGCGGGGCGACCGGCCGGGCGAAGAAGTGCCTGGTGCTGGACCTGGACAACACCGTCTGGGGCGGGGTGCTCGGCGACGACGGCAGCGAGGGCATCGAGGTCGCGGGCAGCTACCGCGGCGAGGCCTTCCGGACCCTGCAGAAGGCGGCCAAGCAGCTCGCCTCGCAGGGTGTGCTGCTCGCGGCGGTGAGCAAGAACGACCTGGAGCCGGTGCGGGAGGTCCTGCGGGACCACCCGGAGATGACGCTGCGCGAGGAGGACTTCGTCCGGGTGATCGCCAACTGGCGCCCCAAGCACGAGAACCTGCGCGAGCTGGCGGCGGACCTGAACCTCGGCGTGGACAGCTTCGTGTTCGCGGACGACAGCCCGTACGAGTGCGGCCTGGTGTCCCGGGAGCTGCCGGAGGTGGCCGTACTGCGGCTGGACGAGGAGGCCGCGCTGCACGTGGAGAAGGTGCTGCGGGACGGCTGGTTCGACGTCCGGGACATCACCACCGACGACCTGAAGCGGCCCGCGCGCTACCGGGAGGAGCTGGACCGCAAGGACTTCCTGCACAGCTTCGCCTCCCTGGACGACTACCTGCGGGAGCTGGACGTACAGGTGCGACTCGCCGACGCGGACGAGTCGGAGATCGCCCGCGTCTCCCAACTGACGCTGCGCACCAACCAGTTCAACCTCACCACCCAGCGCCTCCAGCCGGCCGAGGTGGCCGAGCTGGCGGCCGACGAGGACGCGCTGGTGCTGACGATCCGCTCCAGCGACCGGTTCGGGGACAACGGCGTGGTGGGCGCCGTGCTGGCCCACCGGGACGGGACCGTCCTGCGGATCGACAACTTCCTGCTCAGCTGCCGGGTCTTCGCCCGGGGCATCGAGCAGGCCTGCCTGTCGGCGGTGCTGAGCCACGCGCGGGAGCGCGGGCTGACCGCGGTCGAGGGCAGCTTCCGGCCGACCGCCAAGAACGGCAAGGTCAAGGAGTTCTACCCCGGCAACGGCTTCCGGCCGGTGGCGGAGGGAACCGACGGCGCCGGATCGACCACCTTCCGCCACGACCTGGCGGAGATCGCCGAAACCCCGGAGCACATCCGGCTGACGCTGAGCCTGGGAGGGCCCCAGCAGTGAACACCATCGACGACTTCCTCACCCTGGTCCACGCCGAGATCGGCCTGTCGCTGACGCCGGACAGCCTCGCGCTGGGCTTCGACGAACTGCCCGGCTGGGACTCGCTCCACCTGCTGACGCTGCTGACCGCGCTCGAGCGGGAGACCGGGCAGCAGGTGTCCATGCCCAAGGTGCTGGAGGCCGGCAGCCTGCGCGACATCTACGAGCTGACCGCCAGGTCCGGAACATGACCGCGGCCCCCGGCGCGCTCGCACCGCCCGGGCTCCTGGGCCCGGGCCGCTCGCCCTACCTGCTGCCCCGGCAGCCGGATCCGGGTGACGCGCCGCTGCGACTGCTCTGCTTCCACCACGCGGGTGGCATGGCCTCCTCCTTCTCCGCCTGGCAGCAGCAGCTGGGCCCCGACGTCGCCGTCGTGCCGGTGCAGTTGCCCGGTCGCGAGCACCGGGTCCGGGAGGCCCGGCTGCACGACTTCGACCGCCTGCTCGACGAACTGGACGAGGCCCTGGACCCGCTGCTCGACGAGCCGCACGCGTTCTACGGGCACAGCATGGGCGGCCAGGTCGCCTTCGAGCTGACCCGGCGGCGCCGGGCCCGCGGCCGGGAACTGCCCGAGCGGCTGCTGCTCGGGGCGGCCCCGCCACCGCACACGCCCCGGCAGGAGATCGAGCCCGCGATGCGGACCGACGAGGAGCTGACCAGCTGGATGGCGGGCCTCGGCGGGATCCCGGACCTGGTCCGGGCCTACCCCGAGTGGCTGGCCCACGCGGTCGCGCTGCTGCGCGACGACCTGCGGCTGGCGCTCAGCCGGGTCGATCGCGGGGACCGGCCGGTACCTGTGCCGCTGAGCGTGCTGGTCGGGTCCGACGATCCGCTGATCGGCGCGGCCCTGGCCCAGGAGTGGGCCCGGCACACCACGGCCGACTGCCGGGTGTTCACCCTGCCGGGCGGCCACTTCTTCCACCGGGACTCGCCCGCCGCGACGCTGACGCTGATCCGCTCGCTGCTCGCCCCGGCGCCGGCCGTACGGGCCTGAGGCGCCCGGCGCCCCGCTCCCCCGAAACCCGAACCCCAGAACCACCAGAAACCGCCGACGTATCTCGGCGGACCCGATCTCGGAGACGGTAGACGATGACTGCTGAGCCCACCCCCGTCGTGCTGTGGACCGTCTCGGCGCCCGGCCCGGCTTCGCTGCGGGCGCGCGCCGCGGCCGCGGCCCGACTGCTCGACGCCGAGCCCGCACCGAGCCCGGCCGCCGCCTCCGCCGCCCTGCTCGCCGCGGACCGGGCGGCCCGCCACCCCGCCGCCACCGCGTACCGGGCCGCCCTGGTCGGCCGGGACCGGTCGGAGCTGCTGGCCGGGCTGCGGGCCGTGGCGGAGAGCGGGACGGAGGCGGTGTCCGAGGGCCTGTGGGCCGGTCGGGCCGTCGGTGCCGAGGAGGGGGTCAGGCCGGTCTTCGTCTACCCGGGCTTCGGGGCCCACTGGGCGGGCATGGCAGCCGACCTGCTCGACACCGACCCGGTCTTCCGGGAGCGCGTCGAGGCCTGCGAGCAGGCCCTCGCCCCGCTGGTGGACTGGCGGTTGACGGAGGTGCTGCGGGGCACCGAGGGCGCGCCGCCGCTGGTGACGCCGGCGGTCGTGATGCCCGCGCTGGTCGCCGTGATGATCTCGTTGACGGCGGTGTGGCGCTCGCGCGGCGTCGAACCGGCCGCCGTGGTGGGCCACAGCATCGGCGAGATGGCCGCCGCCCACGCCTGCGGCGCGCTCTCCCTGGAGGACGCCCTCCGGGTCGCGGCGGTCTGGGGCGCCGCCCTCACCGAGGACCGCTCGGGCCACTGGGGCATCGTCGCGGTGCTGCTGCCGGAGGCCGAGATGCGCGCCCGCCTCACCGCCTGGGACGGCCTGCTGGACGTCGCGGCCGTCAACGGCCCCGGCTCGGTCACCGTCTCGGGCGACGACCAGGCGCTGACCGAGCTGCTGGAGCAACTGGCGGCGGACGGGGTCCGGGCCCGCCGAATCCCGGCCGACTTCCCGGTCCACGTCCCCCAGGTCGACGCGATCATGGACCGGCTGCTCACCGAACTGCGCACCGTCCGCCCGCTCGACGGCGGTCCGATCCCGTTCTACTCGGCCGCGACCGGGACCCGGCTGTCCCCCGAGCAGTTGGACGGGGAGTACTGGGCCCGCCAACTGCGCACCCCGGTGCTCTTCGAGTCGGCCGTACGCACCCTGCTCGCCGACGGGCACCAGGTCTTCCTGGAGGCGAGCCCGCACCCGGTGCTCAAGATGGCCGTGCGCGACGTCCTGCAGGACGCCGCGCGGTCCGACCACAGCGAAGGACTGGTGACCGGCACGCTCGCCCGGGGCAAGGACAGCCAGCTCGAACTGGCCGGCGCGATCGCCGAACTGTACGTGCACGGCGTTCCCGTCGAAATGTCCGGAGCGCCGGCCGACGAGACGGCCCCGCACCTGGAGCTGCCCGAGTTCGACGTGGAGCCGACCGCGGACGGGCCGTCCGTACCGGTCAACCCGCTGCGCGCCCGGCTGGAGGCCCTGCCGCCCCACCAGCGGCAGCCGTTCCTCCTGGACCTCGTCCGGGAGCAGGCCGCCGCGGTGCTCGGGCCCGGGGACTCCGCCGGACCGCCGCCGGACGACCGGCAGAAGTTCCGGGACCTCGGCCTGGAGTCCGCGGGGGCGGTGGCGCTGCGCGACCGGCTGACCCGGCTGTTGGGCGTGCGGCTGCCCGTCGCCGTGGCCTTCGACCGCCCCACCACGCAAGCCCTCGCCGAGCACCTTCACACGCTGCTCTTCGAGGCCGGGACGGACACCGGCACGACCGTCGAACGCCGCTCGCCGGTGCTGCCGAGCGAGCCGATCGCCATCGTCGGCATGGCCTGCCGCTACCCGGGCGGCGTCTCCTCCCCCGAGGACCTGTGGAGGCTGGTCGCCGAGGAGACCGACGCCATCGGCCCCTTGCCCACGGACCGCGGCTGGGACGAGGACCTCTACGATCCGGACCCGGGGGCCACCGGCCACTCCACCACCCGCCACGGCGGCTTCCTCACCGACGCCGGCGGCTTCGACAGTGCCTTCTTCGGCATCAGCCCGCGCGAGGCCCTCGCCATGGACCCGCAGCAGCGCCTGCTGCTGGAGACGGCCTGGGAGGCCGTCGAACGGGCCGGCATCGACCCCGGCACGCTGCACGGCAGCGACACCGGCGTCTTCACCGGAACCTACGGCATGGAGTACGGCCCCCGGCTCGCCGAGGGCACCCCCAGCGTCGACGGCTACCTGCTCACCGGCCAGCTCAGCAGCGTCGCGTCCGGCCGGATCGCCTACACCCTGGGCCTGGAGGGCCCGGCGCTGACCGTCGACACCGCGTGCTCCTCCTCCCTCGTGGCGCTGCACCTGGCCGTACGAGCACTGCGGGCGGGCGAGTGCTCCCTGGCGCTCGCGGGCGGCGCGGCGGTCATGGCGAGCCCCGGCATGTTCGTGGAGTTCAGCCGCCAGCGCGGGCTGTCCCCGGACGGCCGCTGCAAGGCCTTCTCCGACGAGGCGGACGGCACCGGCTGGAGCGAGGGCGTCGGCCTGCTGCTGGTCGAGCGCCTGTCGGACGCCCGCCGCAACGGCCACCCGGTCCTCGCGGTGATCCGGGGCACGGCGACCAACCAGGACGGCGCCAGCAACGGCCTCACCGCGCCCAGCGGACCGGCCCAGGAGGCGGTCATCCGACGCGCCCTGGCCGACGCGGAGCTGGCCCCGGCCGACGTGGACGCGGTCGACGCGCACGGCACCGGCACCCGCCTCGGCGACCCCATCGAGGCCCAGTCCCTGATGAACACCTACGGGCGCGCCCACGACGCCGAACGGCCTCTCTGGCTGGGTTCGTTGAAGTCCAACCTCGGGCACTCCCAGGCGGCGGCCGGCGTCGGTGGCGTGATCAAGATGGTCATGGCGATGCGGAACGGCGTCCTGCCGCGCACCCTGCACGTGGACCAGCCGACCAGCCACGTCGACTGGTCCGACGGAACCGTCCGACTGCTCAGCGAGGCACGGCCGTGGGACGTCGAGGACGACCGTCCCCGCCGGGCCGCCGTCTCCTCGTTCGGCATCAGCGGCACCAACGCCCACCTCATCCTGGAGCAGGCCGACACCGGATCCGACCGCGAGGACACCGAACTCACCTCACTGCCCTGGCAGTTGTCGGCGAAGTCGGCACCGGCACTGCAGGCCCAGGCAGGGCAGCTGGCGGAGTACCTGGAGCACCGGCCCGACGCCGACACCGTCGCGGCCGCCCACACCCTCGCCGCGCGCACCCGCTTCGACCACCGCGCCGTCGTCACCGCGACCGACCGCGAGGGCCTGCTCGCCGCACTGCGCGCACTGGCCGAGGACACCGAAGCCCCCGGACTCGTCACCGGCACGGCCCGACCCGGCAAGACCGCGTTCCTGCTCACCGGACAGGGCAGCCAACGCCACGG
>NZ_JBSFKQ010000072.1:0-32411 GCF_053598615.1 Kitasatospora sp. NPDC001095
TGGGCCAACCTGAAGATGATCCCGGTCTCGCTGATGCCGCTCGGCCGCGAGATCGTGCCGACCGACCAGGAGTGGGGCGCGCGGTAACCGTCACGGACGTCGACGGCCGGCGGGGGCAGCAAGCCCTCGCCGGCCGTTCGCGTTTCCGGGGTCAGGGGCGGCGGGTGAGGGCCTTGCGCGCCGCGTAGGCGGCGGCGCCGAGGGCGAGGACGGCGGCGCCCCAGAGGACGGAGCCGGCGGGGAGGGCGAACGCGAGGACGAGGCAGCCGGCCGTGCCGAGGACGGGGACGGCGAGCGGGGGCCGGCCCTCCGCGGGGGTGAGGGTCCAGGCGGAGGCGTTGGCGACGGCGTAGTAGGCGAGGACGCCGAAGGAGGAGAAGCCGATCGCGCCGCGGAGGTCGCCGAGCGCGGCGGCGAGGGCCACCACCGCGCCGACGGCCAGCTCGGCGCGGTGCGGGACGCCGAAGCGGGGGTGGACGGCGGCGAGGAGGTGCGGGAGGTGGCGGTCGCGGGCCATCGCCAGGGTGGTGCGGGAGACGCCGAGGATCAGGGCGAGCAGCGAGCCGAGGGCGGCGACCGCCGCACCCGCGCGCACCACCGGGACGAGGGCGGGCGCTCCTGCGGCCCGGACGGCGTCGGCCAGCGGAGCGGTGCTGTGGGCGAGGCGGTCGGGGCCGAGGACGGCCAGGACGGCGAGGGCGACGGCGGCGTAGACGACCAGGGTGATGCCGAGGGCGAGTGGGATCGCCCGGGGGATGGTGCGCCGGGGATCGCGGACCTCCTCGCCGAGGGTGGCGATCCGGGCGTACCCCGCGAAGGCGAAGAACAGCAGGCCGGCGGCCTGGAGCACGCCGTGGAAGCCGGCGTCCGCACCGACGGCCCAATGGCCGGTGTGGGCCGCGCCGCCGGCCAGGCAGGCGGTGACCACGGCGGCGAGCACCGCCAGGACGACGGCCACGATCGCCCGGGTCAGCCAGGCGGCCTTCTGCACGCCGACGTAGTTGACGGCGGTCAGCGCCACCACGGCGGCGACCGCGACGGCGTGGGCCTGGCCGGGCCAGACGTAGGAGCCGACGGTGAGGGCCATCGCGGCGCAGGAGGCGGTCTTGCCGACGACGAAGCCCCAGCCGGCCAGGTAGCCCCAGAAGTCGCCGAGCCGCTCCCGGCCGTAGACGTACGTGCCGCCGGACTGCGGGTAGCGGGCGGCGAGCCGCGCCGAGGAGGTGGCGTTGCAGTACGCCACCACGCCGGCCAGCGCCAGGCCCACCAGGAGCCCGGAGCCCGCTGCCCCGGCGGCGGGCGCCAGCGCGGCGAAGACGCCCGCGCCGATCATCGAGCCCAGCCCGATGACCACGGCGTCGAACACCCCCAGGTGCCGCCGCAGCTCCCCCGGGGCGGCCACCGTCGGCGACGAACTCATGCGCTGTACCTCTCTCGATCCGGCTGTGGTGTCGGCGCACCCTACCGGAGGGAGGGGAACAGGGGGTGCGGGGCCGAGGCGCCGAGGAAGCCCCTGGTCGCGGGGGGAGGGAGGACGCGGGGGTGGAAGGGGCCAGGATGTCGGCGCACCCTGCCGGAGGGAGGGGTACGGCAGTGGTCACCCGCTGAGCCGGGCCTCCAGGGCGCGCAGGTCCGCGGTGAGGGCGGCACGCACCTGGCAGGACATCAGCGGACCGACCAGGAGGGGGCCGCCGCGGACGCGGATGCGGGCGAAGGTGCCGGCATGGGTGGGTTCGAAGGTGTAGGTGACGCGCATGGGCATCGGCCCGCAGACGGAGACCATGTCGAGCACCGTCGGCGGGCGGTGGAGTGCCACGCGCAGCACGTACCGGAAGGACCTGCCGAGGAAGTGCGCGGTCCGGGTGACCTCGGCGCCCACGCCGAAGCCGCCGGTGTCGGCTTCCCGGGTGAGGGCCGCGGTGCGGATGCCCCGGGTCCACTCGGAGTCGTGGCGCCAGTCCATCGCGTAGGCGGCGACGGTGGCCGGCGGGAGGGGGATCAGGCGTTCCACTGTGACGTCGAGGGGCATGATCACACTCTCCCGCCGGGCGGGCCACTGCGCTCCCTGGACCCGCCCGGGGAAAGGGCCGAACGGGTGGATCCGTCGGAGCCCCGTGATCAGATCCCCAGGATCCGCTGGGCCTGCGCCCGCATCTCGACCTTGCGGATCTTCCCGGTGACCGTCATCGGGAACTCCTCGACCACGTGCACGTAGCGCGGGATCTTGAAGTGGGCGAGCCGGCCGGCGCAGTACGCGCGGACGGCCTCGTCGGTGAGCGGTTCGGCGCCCTCCCGCATCCGGATCCAGGCCATCAGCTCCTCGCCGTACTTGGCGTCGGGCACGCCGATGACCTGGACGTCCAGGATGTCCGGGTGGGTGTGGAGGAACTCCTCGATCTCGCGCGGGTAGAGGTTCTCGCCGCCGCGGATCACCATGTCCTTGATCCGGCCGGTGATGGCGAGGTAGCCGTCCTCGTCCATCACCGCGAGGTCCCCGGTGTGCATCCATCGGGCGGCGTCGACGGCCTCGGCGGTGCGTTCGGGCTCGCCCCAGTAGCCGAGCATGACGGAGTAGCCGCGGGTGCACAGCTCGCCGGGTTCGCCGCGCGGGACGGTACGGCCGGTGGCCGGGTCGACCACCTTGACCTCCAGGTGCGGGCCGACCCGGCCCACCGTGGTGACCCGGCGCTCGACCGGGTCGTCGACCCGGGTCTGGGTGGAGACCGGCGAGGTCTCGGTCATGCCGTAGCAGATGGAGACCTGCGCCATGCCCATCCGCCCGATGACCTCCTTCATCACCTCGCTCGGGCAGGGCGAGCCGGCCATGATGCCGGTGCGCAGGCTGGTGAGGTCGTAGCGGCCGAAGTCCGGGTCGGCCAGTTCGGCGATGAACATGGTCGGCACGCCGTACAGCGAGGTGCAGCGCTCGGCGGCGACTGCGGCGAGGGTCGCGCCGGGCTCGAAGGACGGGGCGGGGATGACCATGCAGGCGCCGTGCGAGGTGGCCGCGAGGTTTCCCATCACCATGCCGAAGCAGTGGTAGAAGGGCACCGGGACGCAGATCCGGTCCTGCTCGGTGTAGTCGAGCAACTCGCCCACGAAGTAACCGTTGTTGAGGATGTTGTGGTGCGAGAGTGTCGCACCCTTGGGGAAGCCGGTCGTCCCGGAGGTGTACTGGATGTTGATCGGGTCGTCAGGGGCCAACTCGTCCTGTCGCTCGGCGAGTCGGGCGTGGTCGGCGCGCCTTCCGGCGGCGGTCACGGCGTCCCAGTCCGGACTGCCGATCAGCAGGACGCGCTCCAACTCCGGGCAGCGGGGCCTGACTTCCTCGATCATTCCGGCGTAGTCGGAGGTCTTGAAGCGCTCGACGGCAACCAACAGCCGGATGCCGGCCTGGTTCAGCACGTACTCCAACTCGTGAGCCCGGTAGGCCGGGTTGACCGTCACCAGGATCGCGCCGAGCTTGGCGGTGGCGTACTGGGTGAGCGTCCACTCGGCGCAGTTGGGGGCCCAGATGCCGACCCGGTCCCCCTTGGCGATCCCGAGCTCCAGCAGGCCGAGCGCCAGGGCGTCGACGTCGGCGGCGAGTTCGGCGTACGTCCAGCGGCGGGCGGTGGCCCGGTCGACCAGGGCGTCGCGCTCGGGGAAGGCGCGCACCGCGCGGTCGAGGTTCTCCCCGATGGTGTCACCGAGCAGCGGGACGTCCGCGGTGCCGGAGGCGTAGCTGCGTGGGGTCGGCGTGGTCGGCACGGGCTGGCTCCCGGGGACGGCGGTGCGGGTCAGGGACCATGGTCGCCCGCCCCGACCCCGCGCCACCACCCCCGAACGGGGGTGCGGACACGGCACTGGGGCCGCCCGTCGGCTTCGACGGACGGCCCCAGCGCGCGGGGTCACTTGTTGATACAGATGTTGCCGAAGGCAGGGTTGAGCAGGCCGATGATGTCGATCGAGTTCCCGCAGATGTTGGCCTCCAGGTTGATCGGGACCTGGATCTGGTTGCCGGACAGGACGCCGGGCGAGTTGGCGGCGATGCCGTTGGCGGTGGCGTCGCCGGCGGAGGCGGTCCCGGCACCGGCGAGGACCGTCACCGCGGCGAGGGCGGTGGCGGCGAGGGTGGTACGCATACGCATTGCGTCGCTCCTTGTGAGCATGGCGGTTCGAAGTGTGACGATCACACTCGCTCACGATCACAAGCGATCCACCCCGCCGCACGCCGGATTGACCCGTTCTAGGGCGCGTCGGCCTCCCGCCCCTCCCCCCGCCCCGTCGGCGCCGCGCCCTCGGGGCTGGCCACGCTCAGTGATCCCAGCAGGTCCCGGGCCGGACGCAGCCCCGGCTCGGCCGCCACCGCGCGGTGCAGCAGCCCCAGCGCGAGCCCCTCCTTCCCCGCCGCCAGGGCGGCCAGCGCCCGGTTGTAGTCGATCCGACCGGCGTAACGCAGCCGGAACAGCACCGACAGGTCCTCCCTGCAGGAGGGGCAGCGCAGGGTCTCCCGGTCCGCCGGAACCCTGCACAGCGGGCACGGCACGTCCAGGGCCTCCGGGGCGTCCGGCGCGCCCGGGGCCTCCGGTGCGTCCGCGGCGCTCATCGCGGCCCCGCCTCCTCCGGGCGGACCGGGCCGAGCGGCTCCGGGGCCGACTCGCTGCCCAGCTCCCGCTGCGCCTGCGCGTACAGAGCCAGCAGGTTCGACATGTGGGTGTTGACCTCCGCCATGTTGGGCGCCTCCACGGCCGCGTCCAGGCCGCGCAGCTCGGCCATGATCAGCTGGGCCAGGGCCGGCGAGACCATGTTCTGGGTCACGTACACGTTGCACATGGTGATCATCCGCATGGTGTGCCCGAGCGAGTCGCAGAGCTCGTCCGCCTTCCGGGCCGCGCGCACCGCGCCCTCCCAGTCGGCGGCCTCGCGGCGCAGCCGCAGCTCGGCGGCCACCGAGCGCAGCCGGTCCAGGTCGCTCGGGTCGAGGTGCTTCTCGCAGTAGTGGATGAACAGGCTCAGGTACGCCTCGGAGCCGCGCACCCAGCGCTGGGCCTTGAGCTGCTGCTGGGCCCGCTCCAGCGCCGCGTCCACCGACTGGCCGCGGGTCTGCCCGGCCGCCAGGTCGTCCAGGGTGTCCATCAACCGCTGTGCCTCGCGCCGCTCGGCCTCGGTCAGCTCGCTGCCCCAGCGGTCGGTAAAGGACTCGATCTGCCGCTGCTGCTCCTCGACCTGCACCTTCAGCTCGGGGTCGAGGGTGACCCGCTCCAGCTTGACGGTCTTCTCCGCGCCGCCCTGGATCCGCACCGACAGGGTGATGGTGCGGTCCCGGTCGAGGCCGAAGGAGACCTCGACCGGGGTCCGGCCGCCCAGGCCCTCGGGCAGCCGAAGGGTGAGGTGGCCGATCAGCTCGTTCTGCTGGGCGATCTCGTGCTCGCCCTCGTAGACCGCGATCTCCAATCGCTGGCGCCCGCTGCCGGAGACCACGAACTCCCGGCTGACCGGCGAACTCGTCGGGTAGCCGCTGTTCTTGGGGATGATGACGGCGAGGCGGCCGTCGTTCAGCTCGATGCCGAGGTTCTTCGGGGTGATGTCGAACGGGTTGGTGACCTGCGCCAGTTCGCCGCAGCCCGGGCAGACCTCGCAGCCGGGCGGGTTGACCACCCCGCAGGAGGCGCAGCGCAGGCCGACGTCCTCGGCGGCGGTGGTGGCCACCCTGGTCCGGCCGGGGGCGGCCGAGTTGAGCGGCTCGCCGCACAGTTCGCAGGCGGTGACCCCGGGGGCGGCCGGCGTGCCGCAGCGCGGGCAGTTGCCGCCGTGCACCACGGCGGTGGCCTCGGTCCGCTGCGGGGCCGTCGTGCCTCCCGGGCCGGTTCCGGTGGCCCCCGTGGCTCCGGTGGCTCCGGTGGCGCCCGAACCGTCCAGCGCCTGATCGCACTTGGGGCAGGCGGCGGCGTCGGCGTCGACCGGGATGTGACACGTCGGGCAGGAGACCCGGGCGCCGCCGAGCAGGGTGGTGGCACAGTTGGCGCAGCTGGAGGCGGACAGGTCGCCGGGGGCCCGGCACTCGGGGCACTCCACCTCGCCGACCAGCGCGGACTGCACGGCCGCGCCGAGCGCCACGCACTGCATCGGGTTGACGCCGCGCCTGATCCGGCGCGGGCCGAAGACCTCGCCGAGCCGGCGGGCGACCAGCGGGATCGCGGTCGAACCGCCGACCAGCACCACCTCGTCGATGTCCCCGACGGTCAGGTTGGCCTGCATGATGGCCTTGTGGGTCAGCTCGATGGTCCGCTCGATCCGGCCCTCGATCAGCTCCTCGAACCGGGCCCGCTCGAACTCCGTCTCCAGCACCAGCTGCCCGGCACCCAGGCCAGGCAGGATGACCTCGGAGGACTCCTGGTTGGAGAGCTCGATCTTGATGGTCTCGGCGGTGGCGGCGATCTTCGGGCGGTCGCGCAGGTCGGGCTGGTACTCCGCGCCGTACTCCTCGCGTATGTCCTCCAGCAGCGCGGTGGTGATCCCGCGGTCGAAGTCGTCGCCGCCGAGCAGGTTGTCGCCCTCGATGCCGAGCACCGAGACCGAGCCTGGCACCAGCAGCAGGATGGAGATGTCGAAGGTGCCGCCACCGAGGTCGTAGACCAGGACGGTCTTCCCCTCGTCGCCCGCCTCGGAGGTGATGCCGTACGCGAGGGCGGCGGCCGTCGGCTCGTTGATGATCCGCAGCACGTGCAGGCCGGCCATCCGGCCCGCCTCCTGGGTGGCCGCGACCTGCCGCTCGCCGAAGTACGCCGGGACGGTGATGACGGCCCGGTGGAAGGGCTCGCCGAAGCGCTGCTCGGCGTCCTCCTTGAGGCGGTGCAGGATGATCGCGGAGATCTCGATCGGGGTGTACGAGCGGCCGTTGAACCAGACGTTGACGTCCCCGTCGGTGCCCGCGGTGACCTTGTAGTCCACCTCCTTCAGGGCCGCCTGGACCTGCGGGTCCTTGAACTTGCGGCCCATGAAGCGCTTGACCGAGCGGATCACGTTGGCGCCGTCGATGGCGATCCGGCTGCGCGCGGTGGAGCCGACCAGCAGCTCGCCCTTGCGGCCGCTGCCGACCACGGAGGGCGTGGCCTCCTGGTTCTGGCGGTTGAAGATGATCTCCGGCTCGCCCCGGCGCAGATGGGCGACCACGGAGTTGGTGGTACCCAGGTCGATCCCGAGTGTGCGGTACATGTCGTTCCCCTCTTGCCCCTCGTGGTCCTGGTCCTGGCTAGTTCTTGCGCTTGGCCTGTTGGGCCTGTTGGGCCACGGCCTTGGCCCGGCGGCGGGCCCGGGGCGGGGCTGCCTTGGGCTGGACGCGGATGACCGGCGCGGTGGCGACGGTGGCGGTCGCCTCAGGTGTCTCCGGTGCCTCGGGCGTCTCCAAGACCTCGGGCGCGACGGCTTCGGTGGCCTTGGACGGCTCCAGCGCCTCGGGCTCGGCGGCTTCACTGGCCCCGGACGGCTCCAGCGCCCTGTCGGGCTCCGGGTCCGGCTCCGGCGCGGCGACCACCACCTGGGCCCGGCGCAGCACCTCGTCCTCCCAGAAGAACCCGGTCACCACCGTCCGCACCACCGTCTCCGGCGCCACCCCGGGTCGGGCCTCGGTGCCCACGATCTCGGTCAGGTCCGGGTCGGCCGTCATGCCCTCCAACCGCATCGGCCGCACCTTGGCCTTGGCCAGCTGCCCGAGCAGCCGCCTCCGGGTGGCCTCCAGGCCGGCGCCGCGCCCGAGCGCCACCAGTTCGCGGTCCAGGCCGAGGGCGGCGAGCGCGTCGTCCACCTCGACCAGGATGCCCAGGAGTTCGCGCTGCTCGGCCCGAGCCGCCTGCTTCTGCTCCGCCAGCTTGCTCCCCAGCAGCGAGGCCCGGAAGAGCAGCCGGCCGAACGCCGCCTCCAGGTCGACCTCCTCGACGCCGGGCGGGATCTCCAACGGCCGCTGGCCGCCGAGCAGTTCGGCGGTCGACGCGCCGGCGGTCAGGTCAGTGGGTGCGTCGGTCATTCGGGTACCTCGATCTGCGGCAGCACGGACAGGTCCGCCGCGTAGCGGGCGGGGACGGGCGGTTCGGGGTCGGCGCCGCCGGGGGCGGGCTCGGTGAAGTCGGCGGCCAGCTCGGCCCGGTGGAGGGCGGGCAGGGTGGCGACGGGCGGCAGCGGCTCGCGCTCGATCACCAGCAGCGGTTCGGCGAGCGCGGGGGCGAGGAGTTCGGCAGCCTGGTCCACCGGTTCCGGCGGGAGCGGCTGTTGGAGGTCCGCCTCCAGGCGCCGGTCCGGGTTGCGCAGCAACGCGGCGGCCTCCTGGATCTGTTGGCGGCTGTAGCGGCCGGCCCGCATCGCCGGTCCGACGGCGAGGTTGATCTCGCGCACGCCGGCCGTGAGCGGGATGCCCAGGACCTCGTACGGCGACGGCTCGTGCAGTGGCATGGCGGGCGGTCCCTCTCCTCACAGTGGCCGGGTGGGTGGCTGGGGTGCCGGTCCGGGTGTCGGTACGGTCGGCGGTCCGGGTGGCGGTCCGGCTGCGGCGTACGGTCTGGGACGCCTTCCAACTGCCGTACGGTTTCCGTCAGTAGAGCGAGTTGATCCGCATCTGCATGGCTCGCAGCTCGAGGTCGTCCGGATTGTGCTCGACGGCCTTGCGGGCCAGGTCGCGGGCCTCGCGCAGCTGCCGGGCGTTGGCCCGCTGGACGGCGAACGAGCCGTAGACGATGCCGAGTTCGCGGTGCAGCTTGTCGGTGTCCTCCGGGGTGCGGGACAGGCCGAGGGCCTCCTCCAGCAGCCGGATGGCCTCGAGGTAGCGGCGGGCCTCGTAGTGGCCGATGGCCTCGCCGCGCCAGAGGCTGACCATCAGCCGGCGGATGTCCGGCGAGTCGTCGTAGGACTTGGCCTTCTGCAGCATCGCGGCCTGGGCGGTGAACGGCTGGTCCTGCATGGCGTCCACCACGTGGTTGGCGAGCATCACCGAAACCCGGCGCGGGGCCTCGTGCTCGACCCCGCCCTCCCAGTCCGGGTCGGCACGCAGTGCCTCGGCCATCCGCTCGACGGCGCGCCGGCGGTCGTCGGCGAAGGCGGCCGAGCGGGAGAGCTGGCGCAGTACGAAGGCGAGGCCGATCCGGTGGTCCGGGTCGGGGTTGAGCTCGATCAGCGCCCGCCAGGCGTCGGCGGCCTCCTCCAGTTCCGCGTCGGTGGCGTCGGGACGGCTGAGCTGGCCGGCCCGGTTGCCGAGGGCGGCCTCCAGGAAGTGCCGGGCGGTCGGGTCGCCGGGGACCAGGTCCAGGCTCTTCTCCAGCAGGGCGAGGGCGCGGGGGTAGTCCTGGTCCTCATTGTTGATCTTGCGTGCCCACTGGGCGTAGGTGGCGCCGAGGTCGCCCCGCACCTCGGGGTCGTCGGGGGCCAACGCCAATGCTCTCTCCAGGAGTTCGGCGGCTCCGGCCTGGTCGTCCAGGCTGTTCTTGAGCAGCGCGCGGGCGGCCCGGACGCCGGACTCGGCGGCGATCGCGGCGGCGTCGGCGGGCAGCCGGGCGCCGGGGACGGACCGCGCGCGGGTGAGGCTGTCCAGCGCCTGGCGCCAGTCCTGGTTGCGGTGGTGCTCGCGGGCCTGGCTGACCAGGGACTCGCCGAGCAGCGCCTGCCAGTCCTCGCCGCGCCGCTGTTCGGGCACCGCGTCCAGGGCGGCGACGGCGGCGGCCTGCCTCCCCTGGAGCTGCAGGTAGCGCTGTGCGCCGAGCTCCCCGAACAGGCCGAGGGCGCGGGTGGGCGCGGGCGCGTCGGGGCCGGCGGGCCGCTGCCAGGGCCGGACGGCCCGCTCGAACGCCTCGTCCCAGCCTACGAGTTCGGGATCGGCGCGGAGCAGCCGCTCCAGGACGGGGCCGAGCGCGAGGCGGCGGTCCGGGCGGCCGGGCAGGGCGATCCGGACGTCCTCCTGGGCGAGGGCGTCCGCACAGTACGCCTCCATGCCGAGGCGCAGCGTCCAGGCGGTGACCTCGTCGCCGCCGCGCCCGGCGGCCCGGTCCAGGGCGCGCAGGTCCTCACGGAGGCGGTCGAGCAGGCCGGTGCGGGCGGCGGCGAGCCGCTGGGGTTCGGCGGTGCGGCCGGTGGTCCGGGCGGACTCGGCCCACAGCTCGGGCTGGTGGAGGGCGGCGACCAGGCAGCCGAGCGTCCAGGCCCAGAGCTCCTCGTCCGGCTCCTGGTCGGGGGTGCCGGCGGCGAGCCGGTAGCCGGCCAGCCCGAGCGCGTGCAGCAGCCGGGGGTGGGCCGGATCCCCGCGCAGCAGCTCCCGGTAGGCCTCCCAGGCCTCCCGGTGGCGGCCGTCGAGGGCGGCCTGGTGCGCCTCGTGCTCGGCGAGCAGGACGAGCGCGCCCGCCGCCTGCGGGTGTTCGGGGGCGAGCCGGAGCGCCTGGCGCAGGTCGATGGCGGCCGCACCCGGCCGGTCGGCCGCGAGGGCGGCGCCGGCCCGGCGGACCAGCACGGCCGCGCGGGCCGTCGTGGCGTCCTCGGGCAGGTCTGCCAGGGCTTCGTCCGGTCGGCCGAGTTCGGCGCGCAGCAGGGCGAGGTCGAGCCGGACGGGTGCGGCGGCCGTGCCGTCGCCGAGCGCCTCTGCCCAGCGGGCGAGCACGGGTTCGGCCTGTTCGGGGGTGCCGGCCCGGCGGGCGCAGTCGAGGACGGCGCGCAGGACGGGGGCGGTGCAGCGCACGCAGCGGGGCGAGGCGGCACCGCGCGGGGTGTGCTGGTGGTCGGTGCAGGCCTCGCGGCCGCAGCCGCCGCAGGTGTCGGCGGCGGGGCGGTCGCAGAGCGCGCAGTCGCCGGTCGGCGCCCGGCCGGCCGCTGTGCCCGAGGCCAGGAAGTGCCGGTACCAGTCCAGTGCGGCGGCCCAGTTGCCGGCCCGTTCGGCGAGCAGGGCGCGCAGCCGGGCGATCGCCGGGTCGCCGGCCGGGTCGGGCGGGCCGAGCAGGGCGATCGTCCGGGCCGGGCGGCCCGCCAGCAGGGCGACGGCAGCCAGGTGGTAGCGGTCGCGCAGGCCGCTGCCGGCGTCGAGCAGCGCGGTGACCGGCTCCGGGGTGCCCTCGGCCAGGGCGAGCGCGGCGCGCAGCCGGGCCTGGCGGTGGGTGAGGGCGCCGGGCAGGGAGTCGGCGAGGGCGAGCGCGGCTGCGGCGCGGCGGCGCGGTTCGGCCCGGTCGCGGCCGGTGACCAGCAGGTGGGCGGCCTCGCGCAGGGCGGCTTCGCGCAGCGCGGCCCGGTAGCCGGGGGCGGCGGGGTGCTCGGCGGCGGCCTGCTGCCAGAGTTCGCGGGCGGCCGTCGGGTCGGTGGCGAGCCGGGTGCGGGCGAGCCGGTCGCGGGCCAGGGCGCGGCGGGGGTGCAGGTCCTCGTCGTCGAGTTGTTCCCAGCGGGCGAGGGCGCCGGCCTGGTCGTCGGTGCGGGCGAGGGCGAGGCCGTGGTGGAAGGCGGCGATGGCGCTCCAGCGGCTGCCCGGTTCGGTGTCGGCCTCGGCGCGCAGGATCGGCTCGGCCGGTCCGGCCTGACCGGCGGCGAGCAGGGCGGCGCCGAGCCGGACCCGGGCCGGGCGCCAGTCGGGGGCCGTGCCGAGGCCGGCCCGGTAGTCGGCGGCGGCCTCGGCGGGGCGGTCGGCCCGCTCGTGCACCAGGGCGAGGCCGAACCGGGCGGGGGCGAAGTCCGGTCGGAGGGTCAGGGCCGCGGTGAACTCCTCCCGGGCCTGCTCGTCGGCGCCGAGCAGCAGGGCGAGCCGGCCGAGGGCGTAGCGGGGGCGGGGGTCGGTCGGGCTCTCCACGGCGGCGGCCGCGAGGTCGCCCCAGGCCCGCTGGGTGTTGCCGGCCCGCTGCCTGGCGAGGCCGCGGAAGAGCAGTGCGTCGGTGCGCAGGGCCTGGCCGCGCCCCCACGGGGAGGTCTCGCCGGGGCCGAAGTGCAGCGCCTCGTCGAAGGCGGCGACGGCGGGCCCGTCCTGGTGCCGGGCGTACAGCTGTACGCCCCAGCGGAACCAGAGTTCGCCGCTGCCGCCGGGGGCCGCTTCGGCGACCAGGCCCTCGGCCTCGACGGCCCGGCCGGTGGCGGTCAGCAGGGCGGCGCGGGCGAGCACCGGCCAGTCCCGGCCCGGCAGGGCGGCGAGGGCGCGGGCGGTGGCGTCCTCCCGCTGCTCGACGGCGCCCTCCCGGCAGCGGCGCTGCAGCCAGTCCAGGGCGTGGGCGGCGGCCTCGGCCTCCTCGCCGGGCTCGGCGCCGGCGGCGGTGGCCTGGAGGAAGGCGAGCAGCGGGCCGAGGTCGCCGTCGGGGGCCCGCATCCGTTCCTCGGCGAGGCTGCGCAGACTCCACCGGGGCAGCTGGCGGGCCGGGTCGGCGAGCAGCGGGTAGGCCTCGCGGTGCAGGGCGAGGGTGGCCTGCTGGTCGCCGGTGGGGATGGTGGCCTCGGCCTGGCCGAGCAGGGCGAGGCCGCGCTGCGGGCGCAACTCCTCGGGTGCGTCGGCGAGTCGGCGGGCCAGCCGGGCGTAGCGGCGGCGGGCCTGGGCGGCCCGGCCGGCGGCGAGCCGTTCGGCGGCCGCGGCCAGGGCCTTCGCCACCGCCGCGGCGTCCGTGGCCCGTCGGCGCCGGGCCAGGACGACGCTGGCGGCACCGGCCAGTGCCACCACGACCAGCAGCACCGCTAACAGCGCCATGCACCGTCCCCCTGGTTCGAGTACCGTCCACCGGGATGATCAACTTTCCTGGGGTGGCCGTGATTTGACGTCGTGTCGCGATGTTGCCCGAGTGCCATCAGAATAGGCCCTCGATCGGACGGACGAACAGGAAGGAGCACTATCCTGGGCATCACATCACCAGGGGGACGAGAGCACAGCAACAGCTCAACAGCAGCGCGCCAACAGCGCGTCCACAGCGGTCAGTAGCGTCGGGGGTCGGGTGTCGCAGTCGCGTTGGGTGCCCGGGCTCCGGTTCGGGCCGGAGTTCGACCCGGAGCAGTACGAGCTGCTGGAGTTCCACCACCGGGGCGGCGAGGCCGAGGTGTGGCGGGCGGTTCGCACCGGCCACAACGGGCGCAAGGAACTGGTCGCCGCGAAGATCATGCTGGAGCGCGACCCGACCGAGGTGCGGCGCTGGCTCGGCCGTTGGGACGACGTCTCGCACAACGCGCACCGGCTGGGCGTCACCGACCTGGTGGTGCCCCAGCTTCCTGCTCGGCCCCTCCCCGCACCGGCCCGGCAGCCCACCCGGCGCCGCGCTGCTGGGCTACCAGATCTCGCCCTGGGTCGAGGGCGTGCCGCTGCACACCTGGGCGCGCGGCCGGCACGGCGGCCTTTCGGCGGTCGCCGAGGTGCTGGCCCGGCTCTGCCGGATCGTCGACGAGCTGCACCGCAAGCGCTGGGTGCACCGCGACATCTCCCCCGCCAACGTCCTGGTGGACGGCCAGGGGCAGGTCAAGCTGATCGACCTGACCTTCCTCGCCCCGCTGGACCACGCCCTGACCGTCGCGGTGTTCACCCCCGGGCACGTCCCGCCGGAGGCCGAGCAGGTCGGCGGCTTCCCGACCACCGCCAAGGACCTGTTCGCGGTCGGCACCCTCGCCCGAACCCTGCTGTTGCCCGACCACGGCCGCCTCGATCACCGGCTGGCCGCCGAGCAGGCCCGCGCCGAGCTCCTCGCGGCCGGCTACGGCGAGGAATTGGCGCGCTGGGCCTGCGAACCGCTGGCCCGCGACCCGGACCGCCGCCCCTCCCCGCTCGGCCCGTGGGCCGCCCGGGGCCGTGAACTGCTGCGCGCCCACCGGCCGGTGGCCCGCACCGCGGGCCTGGCCGTGCTGCCCGACCCGGACGGGCGGCCGCTGGTGGTCACCGGCGGCGCCGACGGCACCGCGCTGGCCGGCCCCGGCGCCCTCGGCCGACGGCTTCCGGCGGGGCAGGGGCCGTCCACCGTACGGGAGCTGGCGGCCGGCTGGGCCGGGCAGCCGGGCGAGCTGGTGGTCTGCACGGAGGACCGCGGCGGCACCCTGTGGGTCGGTACGGCGGCGGGCTGGTGGGAGGCGGCGCGCGGGGTCAACGGGTTGGCGGGCGGGGCCGGTTCGGGCGGGTGGGGTGGTCCGGGTGGCTCGGGCGGCTCGTTCGGCTCCGGCGGTTCGTTCGGGTCGGGCGGCTCGGCCGGAGAGATGACGGTCTGGACGGCGGCCGGCGGCGCACTGCGCTCCTACCGCTGGGCACCCGGCCGCACCCTCACCGGCCAGGAACACCCCGGCTGCCCGGCCGACCGGGTGCTCGCCGCCACCGAGGAGCGGCCCGGCGCCTGGCTGCTGCTGGTCGAGCACCGCGAGCGGGTGCTGAGCTGGCGGCCCGGCACCGCGCAGCCGCCCGTCCCGGTGGGCCCGGCCGGCCCGCTGCGCGCCGGAGCGCTGGCCCGCACCTCCGCCGGACCGCAGGCCGCCACGCTGCGGCCGGACGGCTCGGTCCAGCTGCACACCCTCGGCAGGGCCGGGGCGGGAACGGAGATCGGCGACGGTGAGCCCTCGCTCGGGATCGCCATGGTGGGCCACCGCGGCGGCCCGACCGTCGCGCTGGCCGGCGCGGGCGGCGTACGGCTGCGGCTGCCGGTCGGCGGCGCCTCACGCCGACCGCGCTGGTGGCGGCCCACACTGCGCCCGGCGACCGGGGTCGCGCTGGCCATGGGCGAGGACTGGCGGCTGTGCCTGGCGGCGGTGGTGGAGGGCGAGTTGCAGGTGTGGCAGGAGGACGCGGCGTACCGCTGGCAGGCGGTGGATCTGCCGGAAGAGCGTTAGCCCTCCGCGGGTCGGTGCTGTGCCGGTCGGTCCTCTCCCTGGTCGGCGCCTTCCAGGTCAGTCCTTCTCCGGGCAGCCGTGGAGCAGTTCGGCGAAGGCCGCGCCGGCGGCGTCGCGCGGGAGGATCCGCTGTGCCCGGACGCCGTCCGGCGTGCTGATCACGTAGTGCTCGGCGAGGTACGACAAGTCGTCCCAGGGCTCCCAGCCGTGGGCGCGGAGCAGGGTCCGCCCGCAGCGGGTGCAGCCGATCCACGGCACCAGCACCAGGTCGGCCAGCTCCGGCTCGCTCCAGCCCGTCAGCACCTCGGCCTCGTCGCGCTCGCCGTCCAGCAGCCGCACCGGGGCGGGCGCGCCGTCGCCCGGGCAGCGCAGGAGGCCCGGGGTGAGCCGCTCGCGCACTCCCCACTCCTCGGCGAGCACGGAGATCTGCGCACGGTCCGTGCCGCTGATCGGTATCTGGCGGGCCAGCAGGCCCTCGACCAGCCGACCGAGCCCGCTCTCCTGCTCCCCGATCGCCCGGCAGTCCTTGACCTCCCGGGCGATGTCGTCCGGCAGGAGATCGGCGATCCGGCTCCAGCGCGCGGTGTCTTCGTCCATGGGTCGGACTCTAGCTCCCAGCGGATCGGCGCCGGTCGGCAAGGGGTCCCTGGCGGAGGGTCCTCGTACGGGCGCCGTCGGCGGCGGGGCCGGAGCAGCGCCGAGGCCCCGGAACCCAAGCGGCGGGGTTCCGGGGCCTCGGCCCGGTGATGGAGGGTGGCTCGGAGGTTCGGTCCCGTTGAGCACCGACGGACCGACGGACCGACGGATCAGCGGAAGCGGCGCAGCCGCAGGCTGTTGCCGACCACGAAGACCGAGGAGAAGGCCATCGCGGCCCCCGCGATCATCGGGTTGAGCAGTCCGGCCGCGGCCAGCGGCAGGGCGGCGACGTTGTAGCCGAAGGCCCAGAACAGGTTGCTCTTGATGGTGCCCAGGGTCTTGCGGGAGAGCCGGATGGCGTCCGCCGCGGCCAGCAGGTCGCCGCGGACCAGGGTGAGGTCGCCGGCCTCGATGGCGGCGTCGGTGCCGGTGCCCATCGCCAGGCCCAGGTCGGCCTGGGCGAGCGCGGCCGCGTCGTTGACGCCGTCGCCGACCATCGCCACGACCCTGCCCTCGGCCTGCAGCCGCTTGACGGTGGCGACCTTGTCCTGCGGCATGACCTCGGCGATCACGTGCTCCGGCGCGATGCCGACCTCGGCCGCCACGGCCGCGGCGACCGCCCGGTTGTCGCCGGTGAGCAGCACCGGCGTCAGGCCGAGTGCGCGCAGCCTGCCGACGGCCTCGGCGCTGGTCGGCTTGACCGCGTCGGCGACCTCCAGCACGGCCCGCGCCTCGCCGTCCCAGCCGACCGCGATCGCGGTGCGGCCGGCCGCCTCGGCGGTGCGCTTGGCCTCGGCCAGCGCCTCGGGCAGCTGCTGCGACCACTCGCTGAGCAGGGCCTCCCGGCCGGCCACCACGGCGTGGCCGTCCACCACGCCCTGGACGCCCAGGCCCGGGACGTTCTCGAAGCCCTCGACGGCGGGCAGCTCTCCGGCCTTGGCGGCGGCGTTGGCGATCGCCCGGGCGATCGGGTGCTCGGAGGCGTGCTCCAGGGCTCCGGCCAGGCGCAGCGCCTCGGCCTGGTCCACGCCCTCGGCGGTGTGCACCGCGAGCAGGGTCATCTGGCCGGTGGTGACGGTGCCGGTCTTGTCCAGGACGATGGTGTCGACCTTGCGGGTGGACTCCAGAACCTCCGGGCCCTTGATCAGGACGCCGAGCTGGGCGCCGCGGCCGGTGCCGACCAGCAGCGCGGTCGGGGTGGCCAGGCCCAGGGCGCACGGGCAGGCGATGATCAGCACGGCGACGGCGGCCGTGAAGGCGGCGGTCCAGCCCTCGCCGGTGCCCAGCCAGTAGCCGAGGGTGACCACCGCGAGGGTGATCACGATCGGCACGAAGACCGCGGAGATCCGGTCCGCGAGGCGCTGGGCCGCGGCCTTGCCGTTCTGCGCGTCCTCGACCAGCTTGGCCATCCGGGACAGCTGGGTGTCCGCGCCGACCCGGGTGGCCTCGACCACCAGCCGGCCGCCCGCGTTGACGGTGGCGCCGGTGACGCCGTCCCCGACCCCGACCTCGACCGGGACGGACTCGCCGGTCAGCATCGAGGCGTCCACCGCCGAGGCGCCCTCGACCACCGTGCCGTCGGTGGCGATCTTCTCGCCGGGGCGGACCACGAAGCGGTCGCCCACGGCGAGGTCCGCGATCGGGATGCGCACCTCGGCTCCGCCGCGCAGCACCGTCACGTCCTTGGCGCCGAGTTCCAGCAGGGCCTTGAGCGCCGCCCCGGCGGTGCGCTTGGAGCGCGCCTCGAAGTAGCGGCCGGCCAGGATGAAGGCGGTGACGCCGGCCGCCGCCTCCAGGTAGATGTTGGAGGAGCCGTCGGTGCGGGCGATGGTGAACTCGAAGCCGTGCCGCATGCCCGGCATCCCGGCGTCGCCGAAGAACAGCGCCCACAGCGACCAGAGGAACGCGGCGAGGGTGCCGAGCGAGACCAGGGTGTCCATCGTCGCGGCGCCGTGCCGGGCGTTGGTGAACGCGGCCCGGTGGAACGGCCAGGCGGCGTAGGTGACGACCGGCGCGGCGAGGGTCAGCGAGAGCCACTGCCAGTTGTCGAACTGGAGGGCCGGCACCATCGCCATCGCGATCACCGGCACCGCGAGCGCCACCGCGGTGAACAGCCGCTGGCGCAGCGGGGCCAGTTCGTCGGCGGGTTCGGCCTGCCCGGTGCCGCCCGTGCCCTCGGCGGCCGGGGGCTTGGGCAGCGCGGCGGTGTAGCCGGTGGCCTCGACGGTGGCGATCAGGTCGGCGACCTCGACTCCGCCCTCGAAGGAGACCTTCGCCTTCTCGGTGGCGTAGTTGACGCTGGCGGTGACCCCGTCCATCCGGTTGAGCTTCTTCTCGATGCGGGCCGCGCAGGAGGCGCACGTCATTCCGCCGATCGAGAGTTCCACCTCCGCGGAGGCGGGTGCCTGCGTAGTCATCGTCGCTCCTCGTGACGTCGTCGTGCGGTACGTTCGGCGGCCGGGCCGTCATACCCGGTCGGGGTATCGGGCGGTGCCGGGTTCCTTTATACCCCCGAGGGGTATCAGCCACAAGCCTTCGAGATACCCCTGGCAGGTATTTTTCGACCCCCAGATCCGGGTTGACCTGGTACCCCTATGGGGTATTCACTTCGAGCCGAAGGGCGCGCCCCGCCGAGATCGCCGAGGCCTCGCAGGCCGTCGCCCGGTCGTGCGGGCCTGGGCCCGCCCCACCACTCCGTACGTCCGTCCGAGCCGCACGTCCCGTCCGATCCGCACGTCCTTCCGAGGGGAACCCCGCCATGAACACCGCCCTGCGCATCACCGCCTTCACGGGCGGACTCGCCGCCGCCTTCGGCCTCGCCCTCGGGGTCGGCCACGCCACCGGCAGCGGCCCCGCACCCAAGCCCGCCGCAGCACACGCGGGGCACGGGGGGCACGAGGAGAAGGCGGACAGCGGCGGCACCGAGCACCTGCCCGGCGGGCTGCAGATCTCCGAACGCGGCTACACGCTCAGCGTCGACAACCCCTTCGTGACCGCCGGCTCCCCCACCGACCTGCGCTTCCGCATCCTCGGCACGGACGGCAAGCCCGTCACCGCCTACCAGCCACAGCACGAGAAGGAGCTGCACCTGATCGTCGCCCCGCGCGACCTGTCCACCTTCCAGCACCTGCACCCGACGCTGACCGCCGACGGCACCTGGAGCGCCCCCACCGCCGTCCCCGCCGCCGGCGAGTACCGGGTCTTCGCGGACTTCACCCCCGCCGGCCAGAACGAGGGCCTCACCCTCGGCGCCGACCTGCACGCCGCGGGCGACCTGCACCCCGCCCCGCTGCCGGAGACCGGCCGGACCGTCACCGTCGACGGCTACACCGTCACCCTGGGCGGCGACCTCACCCCCGGGCGCAGCGGCCGGCTCACCCTCGGCGTCAGCAAGGACGGCAAGCCCGTCACCGACCTCCAGCCCTACCTCGGCGCGTACGGCCACCTCGTCGCCCTGCGCGCCGGCGACCTCGCCTACCTCCACGTCCACCCGGACACCAGTGCCCCGGGCCCGGAGATCGACTTCACCACCACCGCCCCCAGCACCGGCGGCTACCGGCTCTTCCTGGACTTCAAGCACCAGGACACCGTCCACACGGCGGCCTTCACCCTGACCACCGCCACCGCCGCCACAGCCACCGAGCACGCCGAGGAGGCGGGCGCTCACCAGCACTGACCGCCCCGCCACACAGAGATGTGCCGGGCGATCCCACCACGGATCGCCCGGCAGTCAGGGGTTCCCACGTGTGCAGGGCCCCGGCATGCGCAGCACCCTGACCGGCCTCGCCCGCCGCCTCTACGGCGACGAGTGCGGCCCCAACCGCCGCCCAGGAGCTCGCCGGGTCGGCGCCGCGCCGGCGGCGACGCGCCGACCGAGCCCCGCCGGTGAGACCGAGAGCCGGGTGCGACCCCTGAACCTTGCCGTCACACTTGAGGCTGTCGACGGAGCGGGAACAGCGCCTCTCCGTCGCGCAAGGCCTGCGCCGGGGCGTCCCGGCGCGATCCGTACACGGCAATGAGGTGAAGGCGATGCCCCTTCAGGGCGAGTACGAGCCCAGTCCGACGCAGTGGGTGCGCGAACAGGTCGAGCTGTACGAGAGTTCGGGCGGCACCCAGGGCACGACGCTCCGGGAGACGGGCCTGCCGGTCGTCATCGTCACGATGCGCGGCGCGCAGAGCGGCAAGCTCCGCAAGATTCCGCTGATGCGCGTGGAACACGAGGGGCGGTACGCGGCGGTGGCCTCGAAGGGCGGCTTCCCGCAGAACCCGTCCTGGTACTCCAACCTCAAGGCCGACCCGCGGGTGGAGCTCCAGGACGGCCCCGACCGCCGGGCCATGACGGCGCGTGAGCTCACCGGGGACGAGAGGGCCCAGTGGTGGCAGCGCGCGGTCGCCGCGTATCCGCCGTACGCCGAGTACCAGGAGAAGACCCAGCGCGTGATCCCGGTCTTCGTGCTCGAACCCAGTTAGCGGAACGTGCCGGGCGGCCCGTGCGGGCTCGCCCGGCACCTCCGCTCGTCCGTAGCGTCCAGCGTGAGAAGTCGGCCTGCCCGACTTCTCACGCGGTCAGCTCACGCGGTCAGCGGCGCCCCGGACAGCCGGGCCCGGCGGCGCTCCGGGTCGGGCCGGCTGCAGCGGCGACCGCGACGGCGGTGGCCAGGCAGGCGAGCAGGCAGCGGGTGACGGGGTGGCGTACGGCGCGCAGCAGGGCGGGCGTGGCTTCGCGGGGCGTCATCGGGGGATCCGTTCACCTGAACCCGTCCGCCCCGCCGCCGGCCCCCTCCCGCCCGGCGGCTACCGTGACCGGCATGCCCACCGCCCCGCACCGCCGCCTGCTCGCCGCCCGCGCCACCAGCCCCTCGTACCCCGAGGTGGGCGCCACCCGGAACGGGGGCGGGAGACTGCCGGACGGCTACGCCCACCTGCGGCGGCGGGTCCACCTCGGGCACGGGCGGGAGGTGCTGGAGCGGGCCGGGAGGTACGTGCTCGCCTGGGGCAGCCAGCTGGGCACCGGCTTCGCGGTGTTCCCGGCCGGCCCCGCCCGGCAAGGCGAAACGGTACTGCTGCGGCTGAACCTGCCGGGGATCCGGTGGCCGCGGCTGGTGATCCCGTGCCGGGTGGTGTGGACGGTGGACGAGCCGGACCGGATCGGATACGGGTACGGAACCCTCCCGGGGCACCCGGAGTGCGGCGAGGAGGCGTTCCTGGTGTCGATGGACGCCGCCGGCGAGGTGTGGTTCGAGGTCACCGCGTTCTCCCGGCTGTCCGCCTGGTACGCCCGGCTGGGCCGCCCGGTGGCCCTGCTCTGCCAGCACCTGGCGATCGAGCGCTACCTCGCCGCGGTGGCCGCGCACGTCCGCTGAGTCCGCCGCTCGGGCGGCGTCAGCCGCGCCGCTCGGGCGTCGGCCGCGCCGCTCGGGCATCAGCCGAGGAAGGACAGCCGGACGGTCCGGCGCGGGTTGTCCCCGTTGGTGTCGACCAGCACCACCGACTGCCAGATGCCGAGCGCCAGTTGGCCGCCGAGCACCGGCAGGGTGGCGTGCGGGGCGACCAGCCCGGGCACCACGTGGTCCCGGCCGTGCCCCGGGCTGCCGTGCCGGTGGCGCCAGCGGTCGTCGGCCGGGAGCAGGTCGCGCAGGACGGCGAGGAAGTCGTCGTCACTGCCGGATCCGGTCTCCAGCACCGCGATCCCCGCGGTGGCGTGCGGGACGAAGATGTTGAGCAGGCCGTCGCGCCCGACGGCCCTTTCGTCGAGGAACGCGACGCAGCGGTCGGTGATGTCGAGCGCGACCTCGCGGGCGCCGGTGGTGATCTCGAAGGTGCTGCTCTGGAAGGTGGTCGTCGGGTACGGGCCGGGCTGGGGGGAGTGGTTGTTGTCCGCCATGGCGCCATCCTGTCCCAGGCCGGCGGGCCGGGCGTACTCCCTCGCCGTCTCGCCGTGCCGGAGGGGCGAACTCGCGTAGGGTGAAAGGTTCAGACCACAGCACCCCGGGCGCCGGGGGTACCCACCCGGGCACGGCCAGGGCACGCCCCGGGCACACCGAAGACCCGGCGGACCGGATGGTCCACCGGGTCGGTTGCCGACCGGGCGGCGGGGAGGGACCCGTACCGCCGGCCGGACCAGGCTCTAGCCGCGCCCACCGAAGAGGCTCCGACGCAGCCGACGCAGCGGCGTCAGCAGCGAGATCCTGGTGTGGCGACGGCGGATCGTCGGGACCTCGGCGCCGCGCGGCGTGAGTTCCCTTATCAGCCCGAGCGCCTCGGCGGTGTCCACCGCCGGGAGTGCGGGCGCGCCGAGCACGGCCAGGTGTCGGTCGATCCGGCGGCCGGTCGTGCCGACACCGCACTGGATCGCCGGCACGCGGGGCCGAGTCCGCACTTGCATGTGTTCCATCAGTTTTCCCACCCCTACGAGGCGCCAGGGCCGTGAGGCGAAGACTATCCGTGACGGACGGCCTTCGCGCAACCGTCCTCGGTGTTGTGCCACCGTACCGTGCGGCGTCAACTGACGAAGCACCAGGGGCCGCCCGGCCGGTCACGACTAGGCATCAATGATGGTGCACGACCAGCCGCCCGTCACCAGGGACGGCCGATCCGGCTGCGGCGACGCCGCGCACGGCGCCCGCCCGGCGCCGCGCCTCGGCCCGCTCCTCGACCCGTGCCTCCACCCGCGCCTCCGTAATAGGGGACGGCCGCCACATCGACAAAGTGATCACCGAGGCGCCCGCCGAGCGGCCCGGGCCCGCCCGGCGAGCGTCATCGGCCCCTGACCACGACTTCAGGAAGTGAACACATTCGGGGGATTGACTCCCGTCAAACCTCCAAGCAGTATTCTGATGCACGCGCCAGTGCCCGCACCGCACTCAAGCGCGTGTTCGAGTGGTGAAGAACTCGGGCTCCCCGCGAGCCACTGCCCGGCCGCCTCGACGCTGCGGCGGCCAGGCTCGCGCGGTGCCCGGACCGGCGGTCGGCCGTAGAGGGTCGGCCGGACCGCCACCTGACTGCCGGTGCCGCCCCGCACGGGGCCCGGCACCGGCGGTTCCGGGTCCACCACGAACGCCCGCCCCCGGACACCCGCCCACGGGCCCGCCACAGCCGCTGGTCCCCACCGCGCCCGCACCGACCTCCAGGCCCCCACGGCGCCCGGCCGGCCGTCCGCGCAGGTCGCACCCGGTGGATCGGTACACTCGGCCAGCGTGTCCCTCCTCCTCAGCATCGTGCTCCCGGTCCACGGCGTGGAGCGGTACCTCCCGCGCTGCCTCGACTCGATCCTCGGCGACACCCCCGCCGCCGAGACCCGTTTCGAGGTGATCGCGGTCGACGACCTCTCCCCCGACGGCTCCGGCGCGATCCTGGACGCCTACGCGGCCCGCGACAGCCGCCTGCGGGTCCTGCACCTCACCGAGAACCAGGGCCTCGGCGGCGCCCGCACCGCCGCCCTGCCGCAGGCCCGTGGCGAGTACGTCTGGTTCGTGGACAGCGACGACTGGGTGCCCGAGGGGACCGTCGGCGCCCTCCTGGACGAGCTGACGCAGGAGAGCCGCCGGGACACCCCCGCCGACGTGCTGATCACCGACTTCACCCACGTCTACCCGGACGGCGGGACCGAGCCCAACCCCTGGCGCCACGTGCTGATCGGCTCCCCGCTGGTCGAGGGCTGCACCCTGGCCGAGCACCCGGCGCTGTTCCAGACCGTGATGTCGGTGTGGAACAAGCTGTTCCGCCGCGCGTTCCTGGACGGCCTCGGCGTCTCCTTCGGCCGCGGCTACTACGAGGACATCTCGGCCACCTACCCGGCGCTGCTGGCCGCCGAGCGGCTGCGCTACCTCGACCGCCCCTGCTACTTCTACCGGCGCGGCCGGGACGGCGCGATCACCGCCACCGCCTCCCCCAAGCACGCCGACGTGTTCGCCCAGTACGACGCGATCTTCGCCTTCCTGGACCGCCCGGACCGCCCCGGCCGACCCGTCCCGGACTCGCTGCGCACCCTGGTCTTCGACCGGACCGTCCGCCAGGCGCTGAACGTCTACGACACCCCCGGGCTGGTCCCCACCGACCTGCGCAGGGACTTCTTCCAGCGGATCGCCCGGCACTTCGACCGCCACCGCCCGGCCGACTACCGCTTCCCCGGCGGGGTGCGCGGCGTGCAGTACCGACTGGCCGCCCGCGGCGCCCGGATCGCGTACGCCGAACTGCGCCGCACCGGCCGGCTGCCGCGCGAACTCAAGCGCGGGGCGAGGGCGGTGGCGCCCGCGGTGAAGAAGGGGATGCGCAGCAGCGCCCGGTTCACCGCGTACAACGCGTTCCGCCGGCTGCCGCTGGACGAGAACCTCGCGGTCTACGCCGCGTACTGGCACCGGGGTTACGCGTGCAGCCCGGCGGCGATCTACGAGAAGGCGAAGGAACTCGCGCCGCGGATCCGGGGCGTGTGGGTGGTGGAGAACCGCGCCCAGGCCGCCACGCTGCCGCCCGGGGTGCCGTACGTGATCGTCAACACCCCCGCCTACCTCAAGGCGATGGCGACCGCCAAGTACTTCGTCAACAACGTCAACTTCCCCCGCACCATGACGAAGCGGCGGGGCACGGTGCACGTCCAGACCCAGCACGGCACCCCGCTCAAGGCCATGGGCATGGACCTGCGCGACCACCCGGCGGCGGCCGAGGGAATGGACTTCGAGGCGCTCCAGGAGGCCGTCGACCGCTGGGACTTCCTGGTCTCCCCCAACCCGCACACCAGCGAGCACTTCGCCCGCGCCTTCCCCGGCCGGTACGAGATGCTGGACACCGGCTACCCGCGCAACGACCGGCTGGCGAACGCCACTTCGGACGAGGTCCGGGCGATGCGCGAGCTGCTCGGACTGCGGCCCGGCACCCGGGCGGTGCTGTACGCGCCGACCCACCGCGGCAGCAAGGGCGGCTACGTGCCGCTGCTGGACGTGGCGGAGCTGGCCCGGCGGCTGGGCCCGGACTTCACGCTGCTGGTGCGCACCCACTACTTCCACACCGGTGGTCCGGGCGACCTGGCGGAGGCCGGGGCGGAGTCGGCGCGGATCGTGGACGTCTCGGCGCACCCCACCGTCGAGGACCTCTACCTCGCGGCGGACGTGCTGGTGACGGACTACTCGTCGATGATGTTCGACTACGCGGTGCTGGACCGGCCGGTGGTGATCTTCGCCCCGGACTGGGAGGAGTACCAGCGGGAGCGCGGCGTCTACTTCGACCTGTTCGCGGAGCCGCCGGGCGCGGTCACGGTGGACGCGGACGGGCTGGCGCGGGCGCTGCTGGCGGGCGACCCGGAGCCGGCCGCGCGGGCGCGGTTCCGGGAGAAGTTCTGCGTCTGGGACGACGGCGGGGCAGCGGAGCGGGTGGTGCGCCGGGTGTTCCCGGTGGAGAAGTAGCGGTTCGCGGCGGAGGGGCAGTGGTTCGCGGCGGAGGGGGCTCTAGGCCCGCGCGAGGACGGGCCTCCGGACGGGGCCGGTGCCGCCGGTACGGCGACCGGCCCCGTCGGCGCGGGCTCAGCGCCGGCGGGCGGCCAGGAACTCCTCGAAGGTCAGGACGCCGTCGTGGTTGGTGTCCATGCTGTGGATCAGCGCCTCGGCCATCGAGAGGGTGACGTCGTGGTCGCCCATCTCATTGGCGGCCAGGGCGTACTCGGCCGCCGTGATCTTGCCGTCGCCGTCCTTGTCGAAGCGGTCGAAAAAGGCCTTGATCGCCTCGGTGGTCTCCATCGTGCCCTCCTGGGTACTGCGCGGTGTTGCTCTGTTCCGACGGCCGTACCCTACCCGGCCGTGGTGCGCGCCACGGTCGCCGGGAGTGGACGTGCGCGGGGGTGGGTGTCGTAGTCTGCGGATCTGATTGCGGGCCCGGGCTCCTCCCGGGCGGTCGTTCGTCCAGGGAGGGAATCGTGCTCGACCTCGTCACCAAGTTGGTGCTGAAACCGGTCTCGCGGGGGATCTGGCGGCCGGTCATCGAGGGAATCGAGAACGTGCCGCGCAAGGGCGGGGTGATCCTCGCCAGCAACCACCTGTCCTTCATCGACAGCGTGGTGATCCCGCTGACCGCCCCGCGCCGGGTCCACTTCCTGGCCAAGGCCGAGTACTTCACCGGCACCGGGCTCAAGGGCCGGCTCTCCAAGGGCTTCTTCGAGGCCATCGGCGCCGTGCCGGTCGAGCGCGGCACCTACCGTTCCGCCCAGGCCTCGCTGGAGTCGGCGCTGGAGATCCTGGAGGACGGCAAGGCCTTCGGCATCTACCCCGAGGGCACCCGCTCGCTGGACGGCCGCCTCTACCGGGGCAAGACGGGCGTCGCCTGGCTCGCGCTGACCGCGGGCGTGCCGGTGGTGCCGGTGGCCCTGGAGGGTCCGGAGCAGATCCTGCCGGTGGGCAAGCGGGTGCCGCGGCTGAAGAAGGTGACGGTGCGCTTCGGCGAGCCGCTGCACTTCGACGAGCTGCACGGGCAGGCCCGCTCGCTGAAGGCCCGTCGGCAGGTGACCGACGAGGTGATGGCGGCGATCCAGCGGCTCTCCGGCCAGGAGGTCGCCGGGAGCTACAACGAGGTCCCGAAGGCGGCCTGACCGGCGGCCGCTCGCCGGCGTCGGCGGTCCGTCGGCGGCCTGGCCGATCGGTCGGCATGGCCGGTCCGTCAGCGTCGTCATCGCGCGGCCGGTCCGTCAGCGCGGCCGGTCCGTCACACGGACTCCGGCGCGGCCGCTTCGGGCTGCCCGGCGGGCTCCGGCGCGTCGGCCCGGACGGCGGCCTCTGGCACCTCCCGGCGCAGCAGCGCCGCGTACCGGCCGTCCAGCGCCACCAGCTCGTCATGGGTGCCCAGTTCGACCACCTCTCCGCGGTCCAGGACGGCGATCTGGTCGGCGGCGCGGACGGTGGAGAGCCGGTGCGCGATGGTGATGGTGGTGCGGCCGGCGGCCAGGGTGTCCACAGCCTGCT
The DNA here is from genome assembly GCF_053598615.1 of Kitasatospora sp. NPDC001095. NCBI lineage: Bacteria > Bacillati > Actinomycetota > Actinomycetes > Kitasatosporales > Streptomycetaceae > Kitasatospora > Kitasatospora sp. NPDC001095. The sequence continues at coordinate 26,349 of NZ_JBSFKQ010000072.1, forward strand.
GGACGGCGCGCTCGGTGCGGTTGTCGAGCGCGCTGGTGGCCTCGTCGAGGATCAGCACCGGCGGGTTGCGCAGGATCGTCCGGGCGAGTGCGAGGCGCTGCTTCTCGCCGCCGGAGAACCGGTAGCCGCGCTCGCCGACCAGGGTGTCGTAGCCGTCCGGGAGGGCGGCGATGGTGTCGTGGATCTGCGCGGCCCGGGCGGCCTCGACCAGTTCGGCGTCGTCGGCGCCGGGCTTGGCGAAGCGCAGGTTCTCGGCGACCGAGGCGTGGAAGAGGTAGGTCTCCTGGGAGACCACGCCGACCGCCCGGGACAGCGTGTCGAAGGACAGTTCGCGCACGTCCACGCCGTCCAGGCTGACCTGTCCGCCGGTCACGTCGTACAGCCGCGGGACGAGGTAGCTGAGGGTGGTCTTGCCCGAGCCGGTCTCGCCGACCACGGCCAGCGAACTCCCGGCCGGGACCGTCAGGTCGACGCCGGACAGGGTCGGCCGCTCCTGCGTCGGGTCGTAGCGGAAGTCGACGTCCTTGAAGCGGACCTCGCCGCGGATGTCGGTCAGGGTGATCGGGTCGGCCGGCTCGTCGATCTCCACCGGCAGGTCGAGGTACTCGAAGATGCGCTGGAAGAGCGCGAGCGAGGTCTGCACGTCCACCCCGGTGGAGAGCAGGCTGACGGTCGGGCGGAAGAGGCCCTGCTGGAGGGTGACGAAGGCGACCAGGGTGCCGACGGAGACGATCGGCGCGCCGGCGGCGGAGGTCAGCCCGGCCGCCCAGTAGATCAGCGCGGGCATCGCGGCCAGCACGATCTGGATGGTGTTCATCCGCCAGCGCCCGGCCATGCTGGCCCGCACCTCCAGGTGGGCGAGCTGGTCGGACTGCCCGGTGAACTCCCGGGCGAGCGAGTCGGAGCGGCCCATCGTGCGGCCGAGCAGGATGCCGCTGACCGAGAGCGACTCCTGGACCGCCGAGCTCATCGCGGCCAGCTGCTTCTGCCGCTCGGTGGTGATCTTCTTGCGTTCCTGGCCGACCCTGCGACTGATCCAGACGAAGAGCGGGAGCAGCAACAACGAGACGACGGTCAGCCGCCAGTCCAGGGCGACCATGGCGAGGACGGAGGCGACCACCGCGGTCAGGTTGGAGACCAGGCTGGTCGCGGTGGAGGTCACCGTGGACTGCATGCCGCCGATGTCGTTGGCGATCCGGGACTGGACCTCGCCGGTGCGGGTGCGGGTGAAGAAGGCCAGCGACTGCCGCTGGAGGTGGCCGTAGACGGCCGTGCGCAGGTCGTGCATCACGCGCTGGCCGACGGTGGTGGAGATCAGCGTCTGGAGGACGTTGACGACGCTGTTCACCACGGCGGTGAGGATCATCCCGAGCGCGAGCAGGCTGAGCAGCCCGGTGCGGCCCTGCGGGATCGCGGTGTCCAGGACGGCCCGGAGCAGGAACGGCGACACGACCGAGACCACGGCGGAGGCAGCGACCAGCAGCCCGACCACGGCCAGACGGCCCCGGTACGGGCGGAAGAGGGCGAGGATGCGGCGCCACTGCGCGGGCGGGCGGGGCTCGCCCTCGGCGCGCTCGGGCGGGGTCCAGTCGATGGCGGTGGGCCTCAAGGACGGGCCTCCCTGGGTGGGGCGGTCGGGCGGACGGGCGGGTTGGGGGCGACATAGCGAGAATAGCTCATAGTTAGACAAGCTAATAGTGAGGGCAGCTCTATTCCTCGGCCTCGCCCCTCGGCCCCAGCGCTCGGCCCTCGCCCCTCGGCCCCCAGCGCTCGGCCCTCGGCGCTCGCTCCCGCTTCCCCGGGAGGCCTCGCTGACCCGCGCCGACCGCGCCCGACCGCGCCGATCGTCAGTTCGTCCGGTACGTGCGCGCCGCCTTCGAGGAGAGCCCGCCGAGCTTCCCGGAGGGCAGCACCCGGGCGATGGCCACGGCCATCTTGTACCGCTTGCTCGGCACCGACACGGACCGGCCGCGCGCCAGGTCGCGCATCGCCTCGTCCACGACCCGCTCGGCGGAGAGCCAGGACCAGGACGGGATGTTGCCCGTACCCATACCGGCCCGCTGGTGGAACTCGGTCCGGGTGAAGCCCGGGCACAGCGCCATCATCCGCACACCCGTACCGCCGAGGTCGCGCATCACGCCCTGAGTGAAGCTCACCACCCAGGCCTTGCTGGCTCCGTAGGTGCCGCGCGGCAGGAACGCCGCCACCGAGGCGACGTTGACGATCGCTCCGCGGCCGCGCTCCCGCATGCCGGGCAGGGCGGCCGTGGTCAGCCGCAGGATCGCCTCGATGTGCACCTTCAGCATGGCCAGCTCGTCCTGGAGCGGGACCGTCCCGAAGGCGCCCTTGTTGCCGAAGCCCGCATTGTTGACCAGGAGGTCCACCGGGCGGGCCGAGTCGGCGAGCCGGGCCTCCACGGCGCCGATGCCCTCGTCGGTCGCGAGGTCGGCGGTCAGCACCTCCGTCTCGATGCCGTACCTGCCGTGCAGGTCGGCGGCTGCGCGCTCCAGGCGCTCGGTGTCCCGGGCCACCAGGACGAGCCGGTAGCCGCTGCGGGCGAGCCGGCGGGCGAAGGCGGCTCCGATGCCGGCGGTAGCGCCGGTGATCAAGGCTGTGGTCATGCCCCGACCGTACCGACTCGTCGCACCCGAGCACACACCCAGGGCGATCCCACCTGCTCGGCGACCTCCGGATGCAGGCTCCGGGGGTGCTCGTACTGTCGAACGGGGGCATCGTCCGACCGGGCGGATACCATTCGAGGAGACACATCTGATGCTTGCTCAGTTCCGGGCCGAAACGGCTTCGACGTCACACAGCGCGACGCTGGAGGCCGAGACACCCGCGAGCCTGACGGTGGAGGACGAGGCCGTCGTGTCCGACGCGCCCACGTATCTGCCCGAGGCCACCGGCGCGGTGCTGCTGGCCGCGCTCCTGCTCCTCTCGCCGAAGGGCCCGAGGGAGAAGCCGACCCGGTAGGACGGCTCCTCCCCCGTCGGGCCACGCGCCCGTGACCACTCCCTCCTGAAGGGGGACCCGCTCACCATGCCAACCGCCGAGACCCCTCTCCGTGACGAGTTCGCCGCGGCGGTCGAGCGGGTGGCGGACCGGACCCTCGCCGTCCTCCAGGACGGCGGGGGCACGGCCGCACTCGCGGACCCCGACAGCCTGGTACCCCGCCCCCTGCCGGCCGCGGTACGGGTGCCCGGCGCGGACCTGTTCGCGCCGCAGCTGCTCACCGGCGCGGAACCCGACGGCACCGCCGCCGCCCTGCTGTCCGAGGCACGCTTCCTCCCGCCCTGGTACATCCCCGGACTACCGGGAGCCGGTGCCGTCCGGGCCGACGGGGCCGACCTGCTGCGCTACCTCCGGGCCCACCTGGACGGCGGACCTGCGACGGGTCCGGACGGCGGACTGGTGAGGGGCCCGGGCCCCGGACCGGCCACGGGCCCGGACGGCGGACCCGCGACGGACCCGGACGGCGGGCTGCGGACCGCACTGCGGGACGTCCAGCGGCTGCGGTTGCGGCTGCCGCACTCGACCGACCGGATCGGCCTGGTGTGGATGCACCGCCGCTCGGGCGACCGGGACCTCTCCTTCCACAGCGGTGGCACCCGGGGCTTCACCGCCTTCGTGGGGTTCTCGCAGGACGGCCAGGCGGCCGTCGCCGCGGTGGCCAACACCGCCCCGGCGCTGGACGGCCGGTTCGTCCAGGCCGGGTACGAGGTGCTGCGGGCCGCCAGCCGGCCTGAGGGTGCCGGTACCGGTCCCCTCCCGGGCGGGGACGGTTCCGCCCGGGAGGGGACGCTTCCGCCCGGGCGGGGACGGTTCCCGGTTCAGACGGCGACGGCCTTGGCTCGGTCGGCGGCGATGTTCACGGCGAGGCCGGCGAGGACGGTGCCCATCGCGTAGCGCTGGATCCGCAGCCAGCCGGGGCGACGGTTGAGGAAGGCCGCGATGCTGCCCGCGCTCACCGCGATCAGGCCGTTGACGGTGATCGCGATCGCGATCTGGGTCAGGCCCAACAGCAGGCTCTGCACGGCGACGTGACCGCGCTCCGGGGCCACGAACTGGGGCAACAGCGAGATGTACATGATGGCGATCTTGGGGTTGAGCAGGCAGGTCAGGAAGCCCATCGCGAACAGCCGGCGCGGCGGGTCCGGCGGCAGCTGCTGCGGGGCGAAGACCGCCGTGCCGCCCGGCTTGACCGCCTTCCAGGCCAGCCAGAGCAGGTATCCGGCACCGGCCAGCTTGATCGCGGTGTAGAGGACGGGCACCACCGAGAACACCGCGGCCACCCCCGCCGTCACCGCGACCAGGTAGACCAGGAAACCGGCCCCGACCCCGAGCAGCGAGATCAGCCCGGCGCGGCGGCCCTGCGCGATCGAACGCGACACCAGGTAGATCATGTTGGGCCCGGGCGACAGCACCATGCCCAGGGCGACGGCGGCGATCCCGAGCACGGCCCGGCCGTCCACGGCGGATGTCAACGCGTCCATGCGAGGAGGCTAGGCCGGGCAATCGGCTCGATGCAATGATGACTTTGCACTCGGTGCAATGCGAGCCGCTGGAGGGCCGACCCCGATGGACGACTACCGCCTGCTCGCCGACCGGATCGCCGCCGAGATCGCGGACGGGCGGCTGCGGCCCGGCCAACAGCTGCCGACCCAGCGCGCGTTCGCCCGCAGCAGGGGAATCGCCGCCTCGACGGCCGGGCGCGTCTACCGGGAGCTGGCCCGGCGCGGACTGACCGTCGGGGAGGTCGGTCGCGGAACCTTCGTCCGGGCCGGACACGCACCGGACGGCGCACGGGTCGCGCTCGCGGAGCCGTCCGCCACCCCCGTGGACCTGGAGCTCAACTACCCCTCCGTCCCCGGGCAGAGCGAGCTGCTGACGGCCGGACTGGCGCCGCTGCTGCGGCCGGACGCGCTGGGCGAGGCGCTGCGGCCGGTCGGCGCGGCGGGAACGGGCGCGGCCCGGCGGGCGTTCGCGGGACTGCTCTCGGTCGACGCCTGCGACGCCTGTGACTCCTGCGATTCCTGTGACTCCTGCGGCTCCTGGCACGTCGACGCGGCGGACCTGCTGTTCGCCGGCAACGGGCGGCAGGCCATCGCCGGGGCGCTGTCCGCCCTGGTGCCGCCCGGGCAGCGGCTGGGCGTGGAGGAACTGACGTACCCGGTGGTCAAGGCGGTGGCGGAACGGCTGGGCATCGTGCTGGTACCGCTGGCCGTCGACGAGCACGGGCTGCTGCCTGACGCCGTCGCGGCCGCCCATCGGACCGCCGGTCCGCTGCGCGCGGTGTACGTCCAGCCGCGCCTGCAGAACCCGCTCGGCGTGAGCCTCCCGCGGGAACGGGCGGTGGCGCTGGTGGCCGTGCTGCGGCGGCTCGACCTGACGGTGGTCGAGGACGCCGTCTGGTCCTTCCTCCGGCCGGGGTCGGCGCCGCTGGCCGCGCTCGCGCCGGAGCGCACGGTGCTCGTGGACAGCCTCTCCAAGCGGCTCGCCCCGGGGCTGACCACCGGGTTCGCGGTCGTTCCCGCGGCGCTGCGCGAGCGGGTGGCGGGGGCGCTGCGCTCGGGCGGGTGGGCGCCGAGCGGCTTCGCGCTGGAGGCGGCCGTGCGCTGGATCGGGGACGGCACGCTGGCCTCGGTGGAGGCCTCGAAGCGGGCCGACGCGACGGCCCGGCAGCTGCTGGCGCGCGAGGTGCTGACGGGGCAGCGGCTGCGGTCCGACCCGGGCTCGTACTACCTGTGGTGGGAACTGCCGCCGGGCCTGCGGGCGGAGGCCTTCGTCGCGGAGGCGGCGCGGGCCGGGGTGTCGGTCACGCCGGCGGCGGCATTCGCCGTCGATCCCCGGCGCTCGCCCTCCGCCGTCCGGGTCGGGCTCGCCTCACCGCCGTTGCCGGTGCTGGCGCGGGCGCTGGAGATGCTGGCGGTGATCGCTGCGGAGCTCGGCGGAGGGCGGCGAACAAGCTAGTGCCGCATCAGGCAACGTTCGCCCTGGTGACGACTTCGCGTAGCCGCTGATCGGCGGCGTGCTTGTTCCGCCAGATGATGTAGCGGCGGA
>NZ_JBSFKQ010000073.1:0-31487 GCF_053598615.1 Kitasatospora sp. NPDC001095
GCGGCATCCGCACCGAGCACCGGCTGCGCCGCGAACGGGAGGACGCAGAGGCCGCAGACGCCTCCTGAGCCCGGCTGTCCGGGTGCGGCTGGTGCCAACGGCGGTTTCGAGTCCGGTGGTTCGTCCTGGACGGCGCCGAGCGGCGCGATCACCGCGGACAGCGGCCAGAGCGCGCACTCCGGCAGCTCCTACGCCTGGCTCGACGGCTACGGCTCCAGCCACACCGACACCCTCTCGCAGTCCGTCACCCTCCCCGCCGGGTGCGGCACCGCGACGCTCGGGTTCTGGCTGCACGTCGACACCGCCGAGACCACCGGCAGCACCGCCTACGACAAGCTCACCGTCAAGCTCGGCTCCACCACGCTGGCGACCTACTCCAACCTGGACGCCCGCAGCGGGTACGTGCACAAGACCCTCGACGTCTCCGCCTTCGCGGGCCGGAGCGCGACGCTCTCCTTCACCGGCGTCGAGGACGCCGGCCTGCAGACCAGCTTCGTGCTGGACGACGTCACCCTGGACGCCTCCGGCGGCGGCACCCCGCCCCAGCCCGGCGACCCGACCCGCACCCCGGTCTCACCGGCGTACACCGTCGCGCTCACCAGCGACGCCTCCGGCGGCAGTTGGACCGGGCACGAGAGCGTGAGCTTCAGCAACGCCTCGTCCTCGCCGCTGACCGAGGTGTACCTGCGGCTGTGGGACAACGCCCACGGCAGCTGCCCCAGCACCCCGATCACGGTGACCAACGTGACCGGCGGCACGCCCTCCCCGCTCACGGTGAACTGCACCGCGCTCAAGGTCACCCTGCCGGCCCCGCTCGCGCAGGGCCAGAGCGGCACCGTCGGCTTCGACCTCGGCATCTCCGTGCCGAGCGGCGCGGACCGCTTCGGCCACGACGGCGCGTACAACTTCCTCGGCAACGCCCTGCCCGTCCTGGCGATACGGGACGCGGCCGGCTGGCACCTCGACCCCTACACCAACAACGGCGAGTCCTTCTATTCGGTGGCCTCGGACTTCACCGTCACCCTGGACCACCCGACCGGCCTGCTGGTGCCCGCGACCGGCACCTCGGTGGACACCCCCGGCGCGGCCGGACGGACCGTCACCAAGGCGACCGCGAGCAAGGTCCGCGACTTCGCCTGGGGCGCCGGACCGTTCACCAGGATCTCCGGCACCTCCGCGGCCGGGGTGAAGGTCAACGTCTACTCGGTGGCGGGGATCAGCTCCTCCGACTCCGCGTCGATGCTCTCCACCGCGACCTCGGCGGTCGACGCCCACGCCCAGCGCTTCGGCGCCTACCCGTACGGCGAACTGGACGCGGTGATCGACAACAACTTCTGGTTCGGCGGCATGGAGTACCCGGGCTTCGTCCTCGACCTGGTCAGCACCACGGCGCTCACCCACGAGATCGGCCACCAGTGGTGGTACGGCATCGTGGGCGACGACGAGTACAACGGCCCCTGGCTGGACGAGGCCTTCACCGACTACGCCACCGACCTCGCCCTCGGCAAGACCGGCAACAACTGCTGGAACAGCGTCTCCTGGGCCTCCTCGGCGGAGCGGATCACCAACTCGATGGCGTACTGGGACGCCAACTCCTCCCGCTACTCCACGGTCGTCTACGGCTACGGCAAGTGCGCCCTGCACGACCTGCGCCGGACGATCGGCGACACCGCGATGACCACGCTGCTGCGGAACTACGCGCAGACGCACTGGTACGGCGTCTCCACCACCGCGGAGTTCAAGGCCGCGGCCCAGGCCGCCACCACCGTGGACCTGACCTCCTTCTGGAGCCAGCACCGCATCGACGGCTGAGCGGCCCCCCACCCCGGCGGCGCCCCCGGTCCCGGCCGGGGGCGCCGCCCCCTGACGCTCCCTCGGCGCCCCTTGACGCCACCCGGCCCTCGGAGGACGCTGTACGCATACGACATAAGCGTGTGCCGTATGCGGACAGTCGAAAGCACACGACCCAGAGTCGCGAGCTCCCGGCGCGGACCCGACCGCTGGAGCGATCATGTCGACCAACCACTACGTGGCGCTGCCCGACAGCTCCCGCGTTCCGCTCGACGGAGCGCGGGCCATCGGACCGGCCCACCCCCAGACACCCCTGACCGTCACCGTCTACCTGCGCCGCGACCCCGCCGCGCAGCCGCGGCCGGACGTCTACGAGCTGGCGCTCCAGGCGCCGACCCGGCGCGTCCTGCCCACCGACGACCAGTACGCCGCCACCCACCGGTGGCTGGACACCGACCTCAAGGCGGTCGAGGCCTTCGCCGCCGAGCACGGCCTCAAGGTCGAGAACCCGAACCCGTTGGCCCGCAGCGTCCAGCTGACCGGCACCACCAGGGACGTCTCGGACGCCTTCCGGGTGACCCTGGCCCGCTACCGCTACCAGGACGCCAAGGGCAATCCCCGCACCTACCGTGGCCGAGTGGGCCAGATCTTCGTCCCCGCGGAGCTGGACGGCATCGTCAGCCACGTCTTCGGCCTGGACGACCGGCCGATCGGCAGCCGCCTGCTGATCCGCCGGCCCGCCGACGCCGCCCCGGTGGCGCACACCGCCGCGACGCTCCGGCCGGGAGCCTTCCTCCCGCCGCAGCTCCAGGCGCCGTACGCCTACCCGGCCGGCACCGACGGGAGCGGGCAGTGCATCGCCGTCCTCGCCTTCAACGGCGAGACGCCGCCCGGCATCCCGTCCGGCGGCTACTCGCTGGACGCGCTGAGGAACTACTTCGTCAACGTCCTCCACCAGGACATGCCGGACATCACCAACGTGGTGATCCCGGGCGTCGGCACCCCCGGCAACGACCCGGGGCAGGACTCCGACTTCGAGACGGCCGACAGCAGCGGCGAGATCATGCTCGATTTGGCGGTCGTCGGCGCCCTCGCCCCCAAGGCGAAGATCGTCGTCTACTTCACCACGTTCACCGAACAGGGCTGGGTCGACGTGATCACCCGGATCGTCAACGACACCGACAACCGGCCCTCGGTGATCACCAACAGCTACGGCAACGCCGAGGCCACGCCGGGCAGTCGGTGGACGGTCGGGGCGATGAAGCGGGCGGACGCCGCCTTCGCCGGCGCGGCCGAGAAGAACATCAGCGTCTGCTGCGCCTCGGGTGACGACGGCTCCCGCGACCAGGCCTCCGACGAGCGCGCCCACGCCGACTTCCCCGCCTCCAGCCCGCACGTGCTCGGCGTCGGCGGCACCCGCCTGGTGGTCCGCCAGGGGCAGGTCGTCAGCGAGGTCTGCTGGGACGACGGCCCGGGCAGCCGGACGGGCGGCGGCATCAGTGCGGTCTTCCCGGTGCCCGCGTTCCAGTCCGGCGTCGACGTGCCGCCGTCGGCCGACCCGCCGCACGCGCGCGGGCGCGGTGTGCCCGACGTGTCCGCGCTGGCCGACCCGCAGACCGGTGTGGTCGTCCCGAGCGTCGACGGCGTGCACTTCAACCAGATCGGCGGCACCAGCGCCTCCGCCCCGATGTGGGCCGCGCTGCTCGCCCGGATCAACCAGGGCCTGCCCGGCTCCGCCCAGGTCGGCTTCCTCGACCCGCTGCTGTACACGAAGTTCGCGACGGGCGTCCTGCGGGACATCACCCAGGGCAGCAACGGCGCGTACGCCTCCGGGCCCGACTGGGACGCGTGCACCGGCCTCGGCAGCCCCGGCGGCCAGGGGCTGCTGGACGGACTCAAGGCGCTCTGACGCCGGACCTCCCATGGCGCCGGACCCCCGGCTCCGGACCCCCGACTTCGGACCCCCGACTTCGGACGCACCCCGGCTCCGGACACCGCCATCCGACGGACCCCCGCCTCGGCGACGGGGGTCCGACGGTCGGTGGATCAGCCCAGGGCGAGGGCGCGGAGGCGGTCGGCCGCGCCGTTGAAGTAGTTCTGGTCACCGGGGAAGGTGCCGGCGTCGGCGAACTGCCAGAAGGTCTGGTAGCCCCAGCCGTTCGGCAGGGTGCCGACGGAGGAGGCGTAGCGGGCTATCCAGAGCGGGTTGGTGGTGCCGAAGCCGCCGTCGTTGCCGGTGCACTGGGTCCACCAGTTGGTGGTGGTGTAGATGGTGGGGTAGCGGCCGGTGCGGGAGTGCACGGTGTTGCTGAAGTCGCGGATCCAGTTGACCATGGCGCTCTGGCTGAGGCCGTAGCAGGTGGCGCCGTAGGGGTTGTACTCGATGTCCAGCGCGGGCGGCAGGGTCTTGCCGTCGGCGGACCAGCCGCCGCCGTGGCTGACGAAGTAGTTGGCCTGGGTGGCGCCGGAGGAGGCGTTCGGCAGCGCGAAGTGGTAGGCGCCGCGGATCAGGCCGGCGTTGTACGAGCCGTTGTACTGCTGGGCGAAGGAGGGGTTGGTGTAGCCGGTGCCCTCGGTCGCCTTGACGTAGGCGAACTTGGCGCCGTTGGCGGCCACCGACGACCAGTTGACGTTGCCCTGGTAGCTGGAGACGTCCAGACCGGGGGTCTGGGTGGCGGCGAGGGAGGCGAACGGCGCGGCGGCGCCGCGGCCCTCGCGGGCGGCGACGGTGGAGCCGGCGAAGTCCTGCTCGGGGTGGAAGCCGGGGCGGCCTTCGGCCACGGGGGCGACAGGGGCGGGTTCGGCCGCGTACGCGGGGACGGCCACACCGGCGACCAGGGCGGTCGCGGCGGCGAGGGCGGCCAGCGCGGGCAGGCGGCGGGCCGGTCTGTCGGTGCCGGTGGGGCGGGCGGAGCGGGAAGAGCGGGGCATGAGCACTCCTCTGGTCCGAGCGTGGGAAGGTCGAAATGACCCGGTATGGCCGGGGCCTGACCGGCCGTACCGCAGAGTAGCCATGTACCTGGCGCCACCACCAGGCATCTTTTTTCACATAGTGAACGCATGTCAGATGTGTCCGCGCCCCATGACCGGCAACCGGCGTTGCCGGTCATGCCCGTTTCCGGCGGCCCGGAACGCGCGCGGAGGCGGTGTCGGAGGCGGTGTCGGAGACGGTGTCGGGTGCGGTGGGCCGGGCCGACGGCGGGAGGCCCCCGGGGTCCTGGGGCGCGGCCGCCGCTGTGCGACGATGCCCGCGGGCCGGCCACCACGGGCGGCCCCGCACGCGAGGAGAGGACCCGCCATGCCCGAGACCGCCGCCGACTCCGCCCGTCCCGCCGGGGAGCCCGCGTTCCGGCCCGCCACGCCCGCCGACGTCCCGGCGCTGGTCGCGCTGGTCGAGTCCGCCTACCGGGGCGAGGCCAGCCGGGCCGGCTGGACCACCGAGGCCGACCTGCTGGACGGCCGGCGCACCAACCCGGAGGCCGTCACCGAGGCCCTGAGCCACCCCGACGGGCTGGTGCTGCTGGCCGAGCTGGACGGCGAGCCGGTGGCCTGCTGCCAGCTGGAACGGCGTGGCGGGCTGGCCTACTTCGGCATGTTCTCGGTGCGTCCCGGGCTCCAGGGCGGCGGCATCGGACGGGCCGTGCTGGCCGAGGCGGAGCGGCTGGCCGCCGAGGAGTGGGGCGTCGGCGTGATGGAGATGACGGTGATCGAGCAGCGCGCCGACCTGATCGCCTGGTACGAGCGGCGCGGCTTCCGGCGCACCGGCGAGTTCAGCCCGTTCCCGTACGGCGACGAGCGCTTCGGCATCCCCCGGCGGCCGGACCTCCGGTTCGCCCACCTCGTCAAGGAGTTGAAGACCGGGGCGTGAGTGGATGGATGTCCGTGTACGGAAGTTGGCGGCTGCGGCGGTGGTGAACCGGTGGCCGCGAAGGGAGTTGGCGACGGTCGGATGCGGCTCCCCCTCGGGGGAGGGTTCGGTTCCGCCGGAGTGGGTTTCCGCAGGTGACGTACCGTCAAGTCGGTGAACTGGGGCGATGCGGGGATGTCATACCTCGTTCATTATTGGTCTAGGCCAATGTGAGAGGCTGGGCGCGAACGGCCACGTTCCGCCCGCTGCCCAGGGGGGCCATTTCCGCATGCCCGCACTCCATGGCACCGCCATGCCCGCACCCGACGCCGGTCCGCGCCGGACACCCGCGGACCCCGACGCCAACCGACTGCCCGGCCCGCCCGACGACGAGGAGCTCTACTGGTACTTCGGCCCGCAGCGCCGCTGGGTGCTGCTCTGCGCCACCCTCTCCTACGCGGGAGCCACCGCCACGCTCGGCCTGTTCGCCCTCAGCAGGCCGCTGCTCTGGCCGTTCCTGGCGCTCACCCTGCTCAACGCGGCCACCTGGCTGCTCTCGCTCGCCGACGGCCAGCGCGCCCGGCGCTTCACCCGCGACTCGCACGACCTGCTGCTCCGCGCCTGGAACCCCGCCCGCGCCCCGAGCGTGGACCTGCTGCTGCCGACCGCCGGTGAGCCCCTGGCCGTCCTGGACAACGCCTACCGGCACACCGCGGCCGTCCGGTGGCCAGGCGAACTGACCGTCCTGGTCCTCGACGACGCCGACCGACCCGAGGTCCGCGAACTCGCCGAGTCCTACGGCTTCCAGTACCGCGCCCGCCCCGACCGGGGCCGGTTCAAGAAGGCAGGCAACCTCAACCACGGCCTCGCCGAGGGCGCCGGCGAGATCGTCGCCGTCCTGGACGCCGACTTCTGCCCCCGCCCCGACTTCCTGCACCACCTGGTGCCCTACCTCGACAACCCCGGGGTCGGCATCGTGCAGAGCCCGCAGTGCTTCGACACGGACGCCGACATGTCCTGGCTCGAACGCGCCGCGGGAGCCACCCAGGAGATCTTCTACCGCTGGATCCAGCCCTCCCGGGACGCGCAGGACGGCACCGTCTGCTGCGGCACCAACGCCCTCTACCGCCGCGCCGCACTCGAGCGGATCGGCGGCTTCGCCGAGATCGACCACAGCGAGGACCTCTACACCGGCCTCGCCCTCGCCCGCGCCGGATGGGCCACCCGCTACGTCCCCGCGCTGGTCGCCAAGGGCATGTCGCCCACCGGCCTGCCCGCCTTCATCAGCCAGCAGTACCGCTGGTGCCTCGGCTCCCTGGCCCTGGTCCGCGACCCGGACTTCCGCCGGGGGCCGCTCTCCCGATCCGCCCGGCTCTGCTTCTGGAACGGCATCCTCGGCTACGTCACCAGCGCGGTGAACGTCTTCGCCGTGCCGCTGCCCGCCCTGATCATGCTGTTCTTCCGGCCCGAGGAGATCCGGCCCTGGCAGGTGCTGCCGTTCCTGCCGCCGATCTGGGTCGCCCTGGTGCTGCTGCCCGCGATGTCCCGCACCCGCTGGCGCTTCGAGGTCACCCGGGTCCAACTCCTCGGCGGGCTCTGCCACGTGGTCGCCATCGCGCACGCGCTGCGCCGCCGCTCCGCCGACTGGGTGCCCACCGGTGCCGTGTCCGGCGGCAGTTCGCTCGCCCGCGCCGTCGCCCGGATCGGGGTCGGCTGGCTCGGGCTCGTCGTCCTCGCCGGCGCCGCCGGACTGGTCTGGGCCGCGCTGCTGTACGGCTGGCGGCCGTACTGGGCGCTCGCCGGACTGCTCGCGCTCACCGCGTACACCATGGTCCCGCTGATCCGGGAGCTGTGGCCGCTGCTGAACGGGACCGGCGGCAAGGGTGCGTCCGTCGGGGAGGTCGCCGCACCCGCACCGGGCCGCTCCGACCTCCGGTTCGGACGGGCCGAGGCCGTCGCCGTCACCGCCGTGCTGCTGCTGTGCGGGTTGCTGGCCTCCGGCTGGGCCGACCCGCTGATCTTCTGACGCGACGTCAGAATCGCCGTACCGCTCGATCGTTGCGTTTCCTTGCGCGTCGCCCCACCGGCGCGGACACCGCCCGGCCGCCCCATCGGCCCGGCGGCCCGACAACCGCTGCCAGCCCTGCAAGGAGCACCGCCGTGTCAACGGCCGTACCGCCTTCGTCGTCCTCCGCCGCCTCCACCGTCTCGTCCTCGGCGGCGTCCGCCGCCTCCGCCCCACCCGCCGACCTGGTGCCCGGCCCCGTCCGGGCCGACAGGGCACCCGCCGTCCCGCGGCGCGCCCCCGTCGCCGGGAGCGGACCGCACCGCCGGCGCACCGCCTTCCGCCCCGACATCGAAGGGCTGCGCGGCGTCGCCGTGCTCTCCGTCCTCGCCTTCCACTCCGCCGTCCCCGGCCTGACCGGCGGCTTCGTCGGCGTCGACGTCTTCTTCGTCATCTCCGGCTTCCTGATCACCGGCCTGCTCATCGGCCGCCCGCTCGGCCTGTGGGACTTCGCCGCCCGCCGCGCCCGGCGCATCCTGCCTGCCGCCGCCACCGTGCTGGTCGCCACCGCCGTCGCCGGCGGCGCCCTGCTCGACCCGCTGCGCGGCACCGACCTCGCCCGCGACCTGATCGCCTCCGCCGGCCAGTTCGCCAACTGGCGCTTCGTCGGCCTGCAGACCGACTACCTGGCCGCCGAACGCGACCCCAGCCCGCTGCAGCACTTCTGGTCGCTGGGCGTGGAGAACCAGTTCTACCTGCTCTGGGGCGTCGTGCTGCTCGGCCTCGCCCGCCGCCTGCACGGGCGCCGCCGCGCCCTGGCGACCACCCTCACCACGGTGGCCGTCGGCGCCGCCTCGCTGGCGCTCTGCCTGCGCTGGACGGACAGCTCCGCGCCGCTCGCCTACTTCTCCACCGGCAGCCGGCTCTGGGAGTTCGCGGCCGGAGCCTGCGCGGCGCTGGCGGGCCCGGCGCTGGCCGCCCGCACCGAGCGGCGTCCGGTGCGGTGGTCGACGCGGTGGTCGCTGCGGACGCTCGGGTGGCTGGGCCTCGCGGCCGTGCTCGCGCCGGTGGTCCTGTACGACCGCGACACCCCGTTTCCCGGCACCGCCGCGCTGCTGCCCGTCCTCGGCACCGCCGCCGTCCTGCTCGCGGGGCACGGCGCCCCCGGCACCCTCCGTACGGCCGACGCCGGACGGCTGCTCGCCACCCGCCCGCTGCGGGCCGTCGGACGCCTCTCCTACGCCTGGTACCTGTGGCACTGGCCGGTGCTGACCATCGCGCAGGCCCGGTACGGCTCGCTGCCCTGGACCACCCTGCTCGCCCTCACCGCCGCCGCCGCGCTGCCCGCCTGGCTCACCCTGCGCCTGGTCGAGCAGCCGCTGCGGTACGGCAGCAGCCCGGCACCCCGGCGCGGGCTCGCGGTCGGCGCCAGCGCCCTGGTCATCCCGCTGATCGCCGCGCTCACCCTCGGCGGCGGCACCGTGCGCGCGCTCGGCGACCCCTCCTCCGGGCCCGTGGCGGCCCCCGCCGGAGCCACCGACGGCCCGCTGCTGCTCGCCCCCGGCACCCGGGTGCTCGCCCTGACACCCCCGCTGGCCCGGGCCCGGGAGGACTTCCCGCCCGGCAAGGGCTGCGAGATCCCGCTCGACGCCGACAGCAGCCCGCGCTGCCTCTTCGGCGCCGTGGACAGCCCCGACCGGATCGTGCTGCTCGGCGACTCCCACGCCGGGCAGTGGATCTCCGCCGGCCTCGCCCTGGCCGAGCAGCGGCACTGGGCCCTGGAGGTCCTGGTCAAGCCCGGCTGCCCGCTGGCCACCCTCACCGTGCGCAACAACGTGCTCGGCCGCACCTTCGAGGAGTGCGACCGCTGGCGCGAGAACACCCTCACCCGACTCGCCTCCGGACCCAGGCCGCGCCTCGTCCTGATGGCCGGCCTCAACCGCTACGGCACCCAGGCCGAGCGCACCGAGGGCTGGACCCGCACCCTGGACCGGCTCACCGCGCTCGGCGCCCCGCTCGCCTACCTCGGCGACACCCCGATGCCCGGCAAGGACGTCCCCACCTGCCTGGCCGCCTCCGACGGGCGCTCGGACGCCTGCTTCTTCCCGCGCGACACCGCCTTCGAGCCCGACCCGGTGCTGGACGGCGGCCTCGCGGACCGGTACGGGGTGCGGACCCTCGACCTCGGCCCGCTGCTCTGCCCCGGCACCGGGCCCTCCTGCCCGGCCGTGCTGGAGGGCGTGGTGCTGTACCGGGACACCGGGCACATCACCGACACTCTGGCGCGGGTGCTGGCACCCCGGCTGGACAGGGGGCTGCTGGGGGCGGCCGGGACCCCGGTCGCTACGACCGGTCAGGCCGCTCCGGCCGGTCCGATCGCTTCGACTGGTCAGGCCGCTCCGGCCGCTCCGACCGGTCAGGCCGCGTCCGTGGCCCCGGGGCCGCCGTCGGCCCAGCCGTGGACTCAGCCGTAGATGCTGCGGCAGAGCCGGGCCGAGTCCGACCCGACCGGCCAGTGGCCCGCCCGCTCGGCCTGATCGCAGATGGTGCCCCGACCGCCGCCCGAACCCGCCCCGGCACTCGCCGGGGCGGCAGTGCCCGACGGGCCATGGGCCGGAGCCGACGCGTGCGGACTGTGCCCCGGCCGGGGATGCGCGCTCGCCGAGGCGTGCTGGGCGGCGGCCCCCGCACCGGCGCCCGCACCGGCCGCGGGCGCGGCCACGCTCGGCCCGTCCACCGGCACCGCCGTGCCCGGGGTGGGCGGCGGCGGCAGCGGGGACGGCGCCGGCGTGGCCGGGGAGGGGGAGACCGGCAGCAACTGCGCCGTCGGGTCCGCGGCGGAGGGCGAGGACTCCGGCAGCGCAGCCGCGCCGCTCTCGTCCCCCGGCCCCGGCCCGCACATCACCAGGACGGAGGCCAGCACGGCTCCCGTCCCGACCATCGCGGCCGTCCAGGCCTTGCGCGACAGACGCCTCGGCGGCTCGGGGGTGGACCACGGCGGTAGCGGATTCGTCGGGACCGGTGGCGGCTGCCAAGCGTTCTGCGGCCACTGCCACTGCCCTCCGGTGGGCTGCCCAGTCATGTGCTCGTCCTTCCAGCGGCCCCCCTCGAACGTTTCCGTGCTCAACGAGCGCACCGACGCCGGGATATGACCCGGAAGAGGGGTTTGGACGGGCGTTGATTGCCAGCGCGCCACATGCTGGGGGCATGGAGACCAACAGCACGTCCAAACCCCTGGTCGAGGTGGCCGAGCTCCGGGCCGACAACCGCTACCGCCTCGTCCGCTTCGAGGGCCACGGCTGGGAACCGCTCGAACGGGAAGAGTTCGAGCCGCGCGTCCACCAGCTCTTCCCCGACCTCGACCCACGCGACCCCCAGCGGGTCCACTGGGTCGACCACCCCTGGGAATGGCCCCGCTGGCACCCCGGCGAGGCCTGAACTCCGAGCGGGGGTTGCCGACCCCGCTACGCTGAGCGGGTGAGTGTGGATCACTTCTGGCGTCGCTTGCCGGGTCAGGCCGTGGACGCCTGCTCGCCGGAGGAGCTCGGCGAACTCGTGCCCCGCGACCGCGACGTCCGCTACGACCGGCTGGCCGCCGCGGGCCTCGCCCTCGGCGTGCGGCGCACCGCCGTCCTGATGGAACTCGCGCTCACCGAGAACGGTCTGCACCCCGACCCGGCCGCCCGGCTGCCCGTCTACGGCGGCCGATGTCACCGGCCGAACGGGGCGCTGCCCGGCGGGGCACCGCGGGGCGGCGCCATGCCGGTGCTGCGCCCCGAACAGGTCGCGACGGCCGCCGCCTTCCTGCGCGGCTCGGCGCTCGGCGAACTCGTCCGCCAGCAGGACAGCGTGCTCGCCCGTACGGTCGCGCACCTCGGCTACCCGACGCCCTGGTCCGAGGCCTGGGCGGCGCTCGTCGTCCACGACCTGCGCGAGCTGCGGGACTTCTTCGCCGGCGCGGCCGCCGCCGGCGACGCGGTGGCCGTCCGGGAGGCGCAGTGAACGGGCCGGAGCGGGCGGACCAGCCGGCCGGGACGCGGGGATACGGCGAGGCGGCGGAGCAACTCGCCGTCCAGTACGAGGGCGTGACCTTCGCCGAGGTGCACCGCGACCTGCACCACCTGTACCCGGCCCCACCCCGCTCCGTTCTCGACATCGGCGCCGGCACCGGCCGGGACGCCGCCGCCCTCGCTGCCCTCGGCCACCGGGTGGTCGCTGCCGAGCCCACCCCCGAACTCCGTGCCGTCGGCGAGCGGTTGCACGCCGGCTCCGGTGTCCGCTGGGTCGCCGACGCGCTGCCCGAACTGCCGCTGCTCGTCGCCGAGGGCCGGCGCTACGACCTCGTCCTGCTCACCGCCGTCTGGATGCACCTCGCCCCCGCCGAGCGTCCGCCCGCGATGGCCGCCCTCAGCCGCCTCCTCGCCCCCGCCGGCCGTCTCGCCCTCACCCTGCGCCACGGCCCCGTCCCGCCCGGCCGCCGGATGTTCGACCTCCCGCCCGAGCCCACCGTCGCCCTCGCCGCCGACCACGGCCTGCGCCTCCTCCACCGCGCTGCTCGCCCGGACCTGCACGGCCGGGAGGGGGTCCACTGGACGGCGCTGCTCTTCGAGCGGGAGGGGTAGCCGCCCAGCCGCGGCGCGGGCGGACGGTCTCGATCGACAGTGGCGGGCAGACGCCCTCTCCTCCTCCTCGGTGAGATCGGCCAACTCCTCGGGCGGCCCGGCCCGGCACCGTCCCGTACGGCCGGCAGGTACGCCCTGGCCTGCGGGGGGTGCCTCTATGCCCTTCGTCAAGGTTGCGTCGGTCGGACGGGCACGGGGCCCGGAGATCAGGAGCCCCGTTTCAGGGCCACGAAGAAGGCAACGGGGCTGCGCCGGGGCGGTAGGCCACCGGGCGATCGCCCTCACCCCGATCGCTGTCCTGGTCCCGATCTGGCGAAGCGCTGGCTGTCGAGCGCTTGTCCGGGACGGATCACGGTGCGCTGACCGCCACTCAGAACCGCGCGTCGCTTTCCAAGGGGCCGTGATCCACCAGGCCACAGATCTTTGATCGGTATGCAAAACGTGCCGCAATTCCACCTGGCTGGCCCCATGGCGTCACACCTTGGGCATGTCCGGAATGCCAGCCATGGGAGCTCTCATTACGTTCATCGCAGATCGGGCGCCTGGTCGGCGTCCGCGCGACAGAGAGAAGTGACATGTTCACGCGCACACTGACTTTGACCGCTGCCGGAATAGGCACGACGGTCCTTGCAGCCACCGGCATCACCTACGCCTCGTCCCCCGTATCCAATCCCGCGCCCCCGCCCGTCCAGCCGGCGGCCCAGCCGGCGGCTCCGCCTGCGGCCCAGCCTGTCCAACAAGCCGCCCCGGCCGCGGCCGCCCCTGGTGGCGGCAACGCAGGCGGAGAGAAGGCGGCCGCCCCTGGTGGCGGCAACGCAGGCGGAGAGAAGGCGGCCGCCCCTGGTGGCGGCAACGCAGGCGGAGAGAAGAACGACAACCGCGGACACGAGGGCGGCGAAAACGGCGAACGCGGGCACGAGGGTGGCGAACGCGGCCGCGAGGGCGGTGGCGAACGCGGCCGCGAGGGGGGCGGCGAACGCGGCCGCGAGGGGGGCGGCGAACGCGGACACGAAGGTGGCGGACGCGGCCACGAGGGGGGCGGCGGACGCGGACACGAAGGTGGCGGACGCGGCCACGAGGGGGGCGGCGGACGCGGACACGAAGGCGGCGGACGCGGCCACCGCCACGAGGAGGGAAGGATCTTCTTCAACGAACGAACGTTCTCCGCCCACACCGAGGGCTGCATCACCACGGCCAGCGGCCTGGGTGCCACCAGTTTCAACGTTTTCAACGACAGCTGGAAGACCATCGAGGTCTTCCGCGGCTTCAACTGCGACCACGGGGGTCCGGTCGCCATCGTGGGCCCCCACAGCTCCACCAACGGCGTGGCGGCCCGCCACTTCGACGAGGACGAGTCCCATTTCGGTGGCGCCTTCGATTGCGAGGGCGTCGTGGGCAGCTTCCGGGTGATCGGCCACCGCGGGGAGTGGTGACAGCACCGTCCGGAGCACGGGAGCGATCCCGGCCCGCCGGAAGCGGGCGCGACACGGCTCCGAGCCCGCCGCCCACGTGCATCAGCACCTGCTGTCGGCGTACAGGTGAAGGTGGCTCTGGCAAGGTTTTCGTAGGCAGAGATCATCCCGGAGCGGCGGTCTGCTGGTTCGCCAGTGGGCAACCTCTGACTGTGTCATGGTGAACTGACAGCGCTGTTACCGCACCTGGCCGATGTGCTGGTTGTCTCGGTCGAGGTCTTCGGTGCTGTCGTGGTGATCCGCGCCCGCACCCGGTCCGGTGGTCCGGCGGCGTGTACGGGCTGGAGCGTTGAGCGAGTGGGGCCAGCGCCGCTACGTGCGGCTGCTGGCCGACGCCACGGTCGGCGGTCGGCCGGTTCAGATCGACCTGACTGTACGACGTCTGTACTGCGAACACCTGGCCTGTCCGAAGGTGGCCTTCGCCGACCGGGTACCTGGACTGACGGTGCGGTACCAGCGACGGACCTGCTGCTGCAGCACCTGGTCGAGGCGGTCGGCGTCGTGTCGGCGGTCGGCGTCGTGTCGGTGGGCCGGGGCGGGGCCCGGATGCTGCGCGTCCTCGACATCGTGCTCTCGCGGTGCGCCCGCGCTTGCATCCCGCAGTCTCAGCCGCGGGACCTGCTTCCGCAGGTGGCTCATCGCGGCCACGATCCCGGCGGAGTGAATCAGTGCGCGAACCCTGCCGCGCACCACCACCGGCCGCCGCCTCGCCCTCGACGGCATCGGCGTGCCCGCGGTCTCCGGCTCGCTCGCCCTGGCCCTCGTCCCGCTCGTCCTCGGCCGGGAGGCCGGCCGGCCGCTGTGGGCCTGGGCGATGCTCGCCGCCGCCGTCCCCGCCTTCATGGCCTTCTTCGCCGGCTTCGTCTTCGTCATCAGCCTCACCGTGCAGACCGGCTTCGGCTACAGCCCGCTGTACTCCGGCCTGGTCCTCACCCTCACGGCTCTCCTCGCCGTAGTGGGGATCGTCGGTGACTGTGCCGCCGGCCAGGGCCTCGAAGTCCCGGCCGGTCGGGGCATGAAACTGCTGCGGCTGAGTGACAAGGGTGCGGCTTCCCGAGAATGTTCACGGTGTGACGAGTCGAGCCCTCTTAACTTCTTCTGATACTCGACTGTATTGCCCGGCCGGCGGTTGCCCGCGTCCGTCACCGCTGGAGGTCATCTGATGATTCTTCGACCCTGGGTTGCAGCGTCCCTGGCCGGTGTGGCCATCGCTCTTGCTCCTGCGCCTGCAGGCGTCGCCGCGCAGGCGTCCACACTGCACGCGCCCGACTCCTCATGGTCCTGGGAAGAGGACGGGGAAGGGGCAGGAGAAGGGAACGGGGAGGGGTACCGCCATCACTACAGTCCCTGGCGCCACTGCTTCAGCGCCCGCCGCGTCGTGCTCATCGACCCCACCCTCAGGGCGATTCTGACCAATAGCCGGCGTGGGCCGGAGGCTCTCGTTCTCCAGGGGAGTCCGTCGTCTTCGTCCTCGTCGCCGGAGGCACCGTGGGACAATTTTTCCGTTTCAACGTATTTGAACGTAAATTATCCCGCCCAGACCAGCGGCCAGTATGAGTTTCAGATCCGTGGCTTCTTCAGGGAACACCCGGTCTTCGTGGTGAAGGCCTTCGACCGCCACGAGCAGGTCTTCCCCTTCGCAGCCGCCCGCTGCGTCGACGACTTCTACGACGACGACCACGGGCACCACGACGACGGTGACCGCGATGACCACGCCCGTCCGCACGATGGTGTGGCTGCCGAGGGGGGTGGCCCGTCCGGTGCCCCGTCGCCCCCGGGAGGGGACCATGGGACCAACGGCCAGCCCGCGCCGGATGCTCCCGCCCCCGGCGGCACCAGCCAGGCTCCTCCGCCCGATGGCGCGGCCGGCGGTGGGAGCGTTGGCCGCCTGGGTGCGAAGCGCATCGGGATCGCGGCCGGCGGCTTGCTGGTGGTTCTGGGAGCGCTGACTGCGGCCTGGCTCAACCGCCGCCGCCGGCAGCGTGTCACTCGGCCGGAACAGGGACCGGCAGCACCTTCGACCCCTGACGGCACATCGGATCAGGAGCCCGATGTGCCGCCGACCCAGCCGTAGCGACACCGAACGGCCGCCCTCCCGGCGGAACCGGTCAGGAGGGACTGCTGCTTGCGGAGGGTTCCGACGTGGCCGAGGAACTCGGGCGGGGGTCGTGGGGGCAGATCAAGTTGGGGCTCTTGATTCCGAAGCTCAGTCCCCACTCCCGGTCACAGCCGCCCCAGTATTTTCCCACCCAAACGCAGTAGGGGCCGCCGTAGCTTTGACAGGGGCGCACTGATTCCTGCGGGCCCGGATTCGTGGAGAGTGGCCAGGACGATTCGGCCCTGCTCAGCGACGTGCCGGAGGATCCGACCATGCGGACCCGCGTGTCATCGGAACCGTGGGACGTCCGGTTCATGAGGAACAGGGGCAGGCCGAAGGCCGAGACGGAAGCCGCCACCGATGCGGCAGCGAGAGCGCAGCGGGTCAGGCGCATGACTGTTCCTCCTGGCTTCGTGGTCTGTGGCAGGTGCGGACGAACTCTGCGCACGAGTGCCGCCGCCGTGAGCGCCGGAGTTGAACGTATGGTCTGGAAAACCCCCCGGCAGCCAGCGAACCGCCAATCAGGCGGCCTTGCCCCGGTTCTTCACTCGAAGGGTCTCCTCCCCGCCCGGAGATCGACCGGGACGGCTCGGCCGCACCCGACGAGCCGATCACCCGAGGGCGTGCTCCTCGACCCCGTCGGACACCAACGCGCGCCCTCCTGCGGGGTGTCGGGCCGGCGCTGGCTCGACGGGTTCGACGGCTGGCGCTTCGGCGATGCCCACGCCGCGGCAAGGGGATTTCGGGTGGTGCGCGGAGGAGGCCCCGATTGTCCGTGATTCGGGTGACGCCGAAGGAGGGCGACACCGGCCGGGGGTCGTCGGCACGATGGTTGGACCGACGGGGGGAGCCCGCGGTCGGAGAACGCCGGGGATGGCCTCCGTTCGCTGCCCGTCAGGTGCTTGCCCGGCCCCGCCTGTGCGGGGCCGGGCCTCAGCCGTGTCATCGCCGCCCAGCTTGCGAAACTGACGGCAAGTCATCTTTGAAGGTGGGAGCGTCACGCGAGGGGAGGGGCCGCTCGGCGAGGGTGGCGGTGTCGGCGCCCTCGCTGGCCGGGCCGGTGAGCAGCGCCTGGACCTCCTGGCCGGCCTGGGTGAGCGCGGTGGCCACCAACTGGTCCTTGCCGCCGGGGAAGTGGCGCTCGCCGCGCGTGGCGCCGGTGGCGGCCACGATCCGGTTGAGTCCGGTGCCGGAGTAGCCCTGCGCCTCGATCGGTTCCCTGGGCCCGGCGTCAGTCGAGCCCTGCTCGCCTCGCCCTTGACTCCCACGCGGCGATGGTGGGCCGGTCTGCATTTTCCTGTTCGACGGGCCCGGCGGGTGCCGCCGATCGGACCTCCGCCCTTTGTCAGCAGCGGAGTTGGGGCGGGTAGCCGGTCCAGTGCAGCTCCTCCGGGAGGTGGCCCTGGTCGTTGAGGAGCAGCACGGCGGGCGGTCGACCGGGCGTGTAGCGCAGGACGGTCAGTGCCGCGTTGGCGGCGTTGACGCCGAGCCAGCGCCAGGCCGGGGCGTCCAGGGCGTGCCGGACCAGCCAGCCGACCAGGAAGGCGTGGGTGACGACCAGTTGGTGGCTCTCCTCGCCGCCCGGCACCGGCCCGGTGAACCGCTCGACGGCCCGCCGGGCCAGCAGGGCGCCCTCCTCCCGTTCCTCCGCCGTGGTGGCCGAGAGGCGGTTCAGCACGAACTCGGCGCTGTCCTCGGGGAGTTCCTCCCGCTCGGGAACGTGCGGCAGGAAGTCGCCGGCCTCCTCGCACTGCCGCGGCCGCACGCCGGCCAGCTGTTCCGCGACCAGCCGCGCGGTCTCCGCCGCCCGGGGCAGCGGGCCGTGGTGCAGCACCGAGATCGGGCGGCCGGCCAGCCGTCGGCCCAACAGGGCGGCCTGCCGTCGCCCGGCGGCGGTGAGGCCGCTGCCGTCGCCTTCGGAGGCGGCCTCACCGTGGCGGGCCAGGTAGAGGTAGCGGGTGGCAAGGTCGGTCATGTTCGGGGACTCCTCGTGGTGGACGAAGATCGACTTTCCCCGGGGCGACGCGCGGCGGGCGGCGCCCGGTTCCGCCCAAGCCCGTGAGCCGGTCAGCCGGTCAGCCTGTGAGCCCGTCCGCCCGAGCCCGTAAGCCCTCAGCCCGCGTGGGCCTCGTCCAGCAGCGCCAGCTCCTGCGCCGACAGCCGCAGCGCCCCGGCGGCGATGTTGTCCTCCAGGTGCGCCACGTCCCCGGTGCCCGGGATGGCCAGCACGTGCGGGCCGCGGTGCAGCGTCCAGGCCAGCCGTACCTGTGCGGTGCTCACCCCGCGGGCCTCGGCCACCGCCAGGACCTGGGCGGGCTCGGTCCCGCCGGCGCCGTCCTGCCGTCCGGCTCCGGCGATCGCGTAGAAGGGGACGAAGGCGATGCCCTGCTCCCCGCAGATCCGCAGCAGTTCGTCCTGCTCCGAGGTGGCGCCGATGCCGTACGGGTTCTGCACGCAGACCACCGGCGCGATGGTCTGTGCCTCGGCGAGCTGGTGCGGGTGGACGTTGGAGAGGCCGAGTTGCCGGATCAGTCCGGCCTGGCGCAACTCGGCCAGTGCGCCGAAGCGTTCGGCGACCGAGTCGGTGCCGAGGATCCGCAGGTTCACCAGGTCGAGGTGGTCGCGGCCGAGCTGGCGCAGGTTCTGCTCGACCTGGGCGCGCAGCCGCTCGGGGGTGCGGGCGTGCTCGACCCACTCGCCGTCGAGGCCGCGGCCGGGGCCGACCTTGGTGGCGATCACCAGGTCGTCGGAGTACGGCGCGAGCGCCCGGTTGATCAGCTCGTTGGCGGAGCGCAGCCGGGAGAAGTAGAAGGCGGCCGTGTCGATGTGGTCGATGCCCAGCTCGACGGCGCGGCGCAGCACCCGCAGTGCCTGCTCGCGGTCGCGCGGGACGGCGTGCGGGACGAGCGCCGGGCCGGTCTGCGGCAGGCGCATTGCGCCGAAGCCGATCCGGTGGACGGTGCGGTCGCCGAGCTTCCAGGTGCCGGAGGCGGCGGCGGTGACAGGGGCGGTGCCGGCGGTGGCGGGGGCGGTGGCGGGGGTGTGCACGACGGCGTTCGAAGTCATGCCCATGATGATCTCCACTGCACTAGCCTGACCGCCAACGATTCGAACATGTGTGAATCCACAGGGGTGGGGCGGTGGCGGCCGAGCTGCTGTTCACGGTGGGCGACCTGGCGCGGATGCGCTTCGCGGTCTCGCCGATGTGGGAGGTCGGGCCGAGCCTGCGGCTGCTGCGCTCGGGGCTCGCCCACCCCGTCCACCGGCCCTGGACGGAGCAGGTGCGACCCCGGCTGGCGGCGCTCGGCCCGGCGTACGCCCTGCTCGCCGAGCTCGTCCGGCCCGCCGGGTACGTGCCGGACTTCCTCAACCTGGCCCCGCCGGGCCCGCCCCCACGCTGGCCGACGAACTGGCCGAGATCCGGGCCACCCCGGCCGAGCGGGTCCGCCGCGACCTCGAGGTGCTCTATGCCCGGACGGCCTCGGCGGGGGCGCTGCTGGCGCCGCCGGCACCGCTGGGGGAGGGGTGATCGGGGTGCTCCTCCCGCCCGGTCGGAACGTGGTCTGGTCGGTGTCGGGCGCCGCCGGTTAGGCTGCCCGGCGTGGTGGAGGAGAACGCGGCGCGGGACGCCCAGCCGGCGGACGACCGGGTCGTGGCGGAGTGGATCCGCGAGCGTTTCGGCGTGGTGCCGGAGTCGCGGGGCTCGCTGACCGGCTTCGACGGTCGCCTCGTCGTCGACCTGGACACCCGCCTCGTCACCGTGGACGGCCGCGAGGCGCGGCTGAACCGCTCCGACGTCAAACTGCTGTGCGGCCTGATCGAGTTGGGCGAGGGCGTGCACGAGCCGGAGGCGATCATGTGGAAGGTCTACGGCACGCCGTTCCACACCCACGAGCTGAGGTACCTGACGGCGGTGCTGAGGGTGAAGCTCGGCGAGCCCTCCTGGATCGTGCGGACCGAGGAGGGCTACGGCCTGCTGCCCCCGGAACGGCAATAGCCCGCCCGCAGCGCCGGGCCGCCCGGAGCCGCATACTGACGGCATGACGGGTGGAGACGGCGGCCGGGGCCCGGGGCGACGCGGGATCCTGCAGGCGGGCGCGGCGGCGCTGGTGCTGGGCACGGCGGGGTGTACGGGAGGCACCAGGCCGCAGCCGACGGCCACGAGTCCGGCCACGAGCCCGGCCGGGACTCCCACCGAACGGCCCACCGAGACGCCGACACCGACACCCACACCCACCCCGCTGCCCCAGCCGCCCCTCTGGCAGCCCGGTCCCGGCGAGATCCAGCCCGACGTCAAGCGCCGCGCCGTCGAACTGGTCGCCGCGCTCGGCGCCTGGCCGCCCGGCGGGCAGGGCGTGGAGGCGGCCCGCGCCCGGGTGGCGGCGCTCGGCCTGCCGCCCGCGCTGGCCGACCACGCGGGCCCGCTGGCCCCGGCGGCGACCGAGGCCAGCCTGGAGGTGATCGTCGCCCAGTACGGCGGGATCCTCGACGACTCGGCGAGCGTGCTGGTGGTGTGTCGTCAGTGGCGGCGCGGCCCGGACGGTTCGGTGGTCGAGGGCGGCACCACGGTGGACGTCCGGCTCGGCCGGGCCGAGCCGCGCTGGACCGTCACCGACCTGCGTCCGGGGGACGCCGGGCCGGCCGCCGCCGCGCCGCCGCCCGCGGTGGCCCGGGTGCTGGCCGAACCCCGGATCGAGCTGCCGCCGGAGGCCGCCGCCGACCTGCGCAGCGGCACCGTCCACGACAGCGTGCTGGAGGCGATGCTGCGATTGGCCGGCCCGTACACGCTCTCGGTGAGCGTGGTGCGGACCGGCCACCCGTTGGACGTCTTCGGGACGACCCGGCCCAGCGACCATCCGCTGGGCCGGGCCTTCGACGTCTGGCGGATCGACGGGCTGGCCGTGGTCGCCCCGGGGACGTCCCGGCAGTTGATCGCGTCCTTCATGCGGGACGCGGCCGCCGCCGGCTCGTACAACGTGGGCGGTCCGGTGGCGCTCCCGGGCGCCGGGAACCAGTTCTTCACCGACGACACCCACCACGACCACTGCCACGTGGGGTTCGACCACTGAGGCCCTGCGGCCCGTCGAACGCACCGTCATTCGACGGCCGCGCCCGATCGGGCTCCTCCCGGAGGATCCGGTCCATGCCCGCGGACCAGCACGAACCACCGATGGGTACGCGTCGACGGACCCGGCCGACCGGGACACCTTCGCCGCCCGCCCCGGCGCCGTCCGATCTCCCCGGTGACGACGGCCCGTTCGACGGGCTGAGGGGCGTCAGCTGACGTTGACCCCGCTCCAGGCCGCCGCGACCGCGTTGTACTCGGTGCTGCCGGCGCCGTACAGGTCGCGGGCCGCGTTCAGGGAGGCGGCGCGGGCACCCTTGTAGTTGGTGGTGGAGGTCATGTAGACGGTCAGCGCGCGGTACCAGATCTTGGCGACCTTGTCGCGGCCGATGCCGGTCACGGTGGAGCCGTTGCAGGTCGCGCTGTTGTAGGTGACGCCGTTGATGGTCTTGCTGCCGCTGCCCTCGGCGGCCAGGTAGAACCAGTGGTTGCCGACGCCCGAGGAGTAGTGCACGTCGAGCTTGCCGACGCTGCTGCTCCAGCAGTCGGCGGAGCCGCCGTCCAGCGAGGGCTTGTCGAAGCGGCGCAGCCACGGCGGGGTGGACTGGTCGCTGAACAGGTAGTCGCCGGTGTCGACCGTGTTGTTGGCGTAGAACTCGACCATGGTGCCGAAGATGTCGCTGGTGGACTCGTTGAGGCCGCCGGACTCGCCGCTGTAGCGCAGGTTGGCGGTGGCGCTGGTGACGCCGTGGGTCATCTCGTGGCCCATGGTGTCGAGGTCCACCTGCTCCGGGTCGGTGCTGCCGTCGCCGTCGCCGGTCATCATGCAGAAGCAGGCGTCGGACCACTGGGCGTTGTCCCACTTGGTGCCGACGTGGACGAAGACGGTGGCGCCCTTGCCGTCGTTCTTGATGCCGTTGCGGCCGTGGACGTTCTTGTAGTAGTCGTACGTCCAGGCGGTGTTGGCGTGGGCGTCGACGGCGGCGGTGGAGCGGTCGGAGGAGAACTTCTTCCCGTCGCCCCAGACGTTGGTGGTGCTGTTGAACGCGGTGCCGGAGGAGGCCTTTAGCGAGCTCGCGGAGAGGTTGTTGGCGTCCTTGGTGACGTGGCCGCGGACCGGGTCGGTCAGGGTGTAGCCGCCGCCGGACTTGGCGGTGGTGTCGATGGTGACCGTGCCGGTGTACTCGGAGTTCCCGGTGCCGGCCGCCTGGTGCTCGGCGTCGTAGGACTCGATCTGCTCGCCGGTGGTGGCGTCGGTGACGACCACCTTGCCGGCCGGCTGGCCGTGCTCGCCGGTGCCCTCGACGGTGGTGCGCCAGGCCAGTCGGGGCGTGCCGTCGGCGGCCCAGACGACCAGCTCGGGGGTGCTGACGGCGTCCTTGACGCCCGGGGCGGCGGCCAGCGCGCCGGCCGCGCCGGACTGGGCGTTCACCTTCGGCACGGTCGACTTCACGGCGGCGTCGTGGGCGGCCGCCCGGGAGGAGTCCTTGAGCCGGCCCTTGGCGTCCTGGTGGACGACGAGGTCGCCGCCGACCACCGGCAGGCCCTGGAAGGTGCGGTCGAAGCGCACGTGCGAGGCGCCGTCGGCGTCCAGCACGACGTCCTTGAGCACGAGGTCCTGGCCGGAGCCGAAGCCGAACACCCCCGCGTTGTGGGCGACGTTGGCGCGGGCCTGGGATATCGCGGCCTCGCGCATGCCGGGGGCGGCGGACGCCGTGGCGGCGGGGACGGTGGCGCCGGCGAGGGCGGCGACGACCGCGACGGCAGCGGCCACGCGGGCACGGCGGGAGGAGGGCGTGGGGGTCACTCTGACTCCAGTGGGGGTAGCTGTGCAGGGAAAGGAGCTGCGTCAGAGATTGACGGGGTTCAGTCAGATTCAGCTAGAGGAAAGGTCATAACTTTGCCAAGTCGTGTCCTTGGTCGATAAAAAATGATCAGAAGTTAACAAGCGCTCTACAGTGCCGTCGTGACGATCGACTACCTGTGGCGCGGCCCGCTCGCCGACCCCGAACTCGACGCCCTGCACGCCGAGGGCTTCGGCCACCCGGTGCGACCCGGCGACTGGCTCGCCCGGCTGGAGCGGCACAGCCTCGGCTGGGTCACCGCCCGCCGTACCGCCGACGGCGCCCTGGTCGGCTTCGTCAACCTCGCCTGGGACGGCGGCACCCACGCCTTCCTGCTCGACACCGTGGTCGCCCCTGGCATCCGGCGGCGGGGCGTCGCCACCCGGCTGGTCGCGGAGGCGGCCGACGGCGCCCGCGCGGCCGGCTGCGGCTGGCTGCACGTCGACTTCGAGCCGCACCTGCGCCCCCTCTACCTCGACGCCTGCGGCCTGCGCCCCACCGACGCGGGGCTGTTGGCGCTCTGACGCCCAACTCCCGCCGGGCGGCCGGGTCATGGCGCGTCCACCCCTCGGACGGCCGGGGCCGGCCCAGGCCGGCGGTTGTACTCTGCACGCGGACGGACGGCGCCGGCCCGGCACGCCGCCCCGCCCGCACCCCTGCCCGGCGCCGCGATCGGAGTCCCGTGAACTCTTCCGCCCCCGACTTCGACGGGCCGCTGCTGCGCACCCGGGACGTGGACGTCGTGCGCGACGGCCGGCACCTGCTGCGCGGGATCACCCTGGAGATCCACCCGGGCGAGCACTGGGCGCTGCTCGGCCCCAACGGGGCGGGCAAGTCCACCCTGCTCGCGCTGCTCGGCGCGGTCTCCCACCCCACCCGCGGCGAGGTGGACGTGCTCGGCCGCCGGCTCGGCCGGGTGGACATCCGCGAGCTGCGCGCCCACCTCGGGCACGTCAACCCGCGCCACCCGCTGCGCTCGCCGCTGACCGTGCGCGAGGTGGTGCTCACCGGTCACACCAACACCATCGAGCCGGAGTTCCACCGCAAGCCCGCCCCGGAGGCGCTGGAGCGGGCCGAACTGCTGATCGACACCCTCGGCATGCGGGCGATGGCCGACGCGGCGTGGACCACGCTGTCCCAGGGCGAGCGCGGCCGGGCCCTGATCGCCCGCGCGCTGATGCCCAGCCCCCGGCTGCTG
Source organism: Kitasatospora sp. NPDC001095 (assembly GCF_053598615.1). NCBI lineage: Bacteria > Bacillati > Actinomycetota > Actinomycetes > Kitasatosporales > Streptomycetaceae > Kitasatospora > Kitasatospora sp. NPDC001095. Next base: position 23,943 of record NZ_JBSFKQ010000073.1, read on the forward strand.
CTGCTCGACGAACCCGCCACCGGACTCGACCTGACCGCCCGCGAGCTGCTGCTGGACAGCCTGGACCTGCTGCGCCACCAGCACCCGGAACTGGCCAGCGTGCTGGTCACCCACCACCTGGAGGAGCTGCCCGAGAGCACCACCCACGCCCTGCTGCTGCGCGGCGGCGAGTGCGTCGCGGCCGGACCGGTGGACGGGGTGATGACCACGGAGCTGATCAGCGAGACCTTCGGCCACCCGATCCGGATCAGCCGCCACGAGGGGCGCTGGACGGCCCGGGCCGCGGCCCGCCGGACTCCGGAAAGGTAACGGTTCGGGGGGTGGGTGTAGACGGTAAACGGACTTTACGTAAGGTATGCCTTAGCTAATGATGGTCTGCTGGTCCCCGGCCGGCCGCACCGCCTTGGCACACCCATGCCTCTTTCCGTTGGAGCCCGCATGTCCGCCCGTCGCCGTTCCACCGCAGCCGCGCTGCTCACCCTCGCCGTGGCGACCGCCACCCTGGCCGGGTGCGCGTCCAAGAAGGACGACAAGGCGGCCTCCTCCGACGCGGTCAAGGTGAACGCGACCGACACCGCCTGCGAGGTCTCCAAGACCAGCTTCCCGGCCGGCCACGTCGTGCTGGACATCAGCAACAAGGGCTCGAAGACCACCGAGGTCTACGTCTACGGCGCCGGCGACAAGATCGTCACCGAGCGCGAGAACATCGGCCCCGGCACCAAGGCCAGCATCAACGCCGAGATCAAGGCCGGCTCGTACGAGATCGCCTGCAAGCCCGGCATGGTCGGCGACGGCATCCGCCAGAAGATCACCGTCACCGGTGAGGGCGGCAGCGCCGCGTCGGCGGACCCGCGCCTGGCCGCCGCCGTCGACGCCTACCGGAAGTACGCCCAGGAGCAGGCCGACGCCACCATCCCGGCCGTCGAGGCCTTCGCCGCCGCGATCAAGGCGGACGACCTGGAGAAGGCCAAGTCGCTGTACGCGCCCTCGCGCACCGGCTGGGAGCGCACCGAGCCGGTCGCCGAGAGCTTCGGCGACATCGACCCGAAGACCGACACCCGCGAGGACAAGCTGGAGCCGGGCCAGGCCTGGACCGGCTGGCACAAGCTGGAGAAGTCCCTCTGGGTCGACGCGAAGATCGGCGACGACGAGAAGAAGCTCGCCGACCAGCTGGTCGCCGACCTCAAGGACTGGCAGAAGAAGATCCCCGAGGCCGAGATCACCGCGACCAGCATGGCCAACGGCGCCAAGGAGCTGCTGGACGAGGTGGCGACCAACAAGATCACCGGCGAGGAGGAGCGCTACAGCCACACCGACCTGGCCGACTTCCAGGCCAACGTCGAGGGCGCCCAGAAGGCCTACGAGCTGCTGAAGCCGGTCGCCGCCGAGAAGGACCCGGAGCTGGCCAAGACGCTGGACTCCGAGTTCACCGAGATCAACGCCCTGCTCGCCAAGTCCAAGCAGGCCGACGGCACCTTCACCTCCTACGACAAGGTCACCGAGGCCGAGCGCAAGACCTTCTCCGACGCGGTCAACTCGCTGGGCGAGCCGCTGTCGAAGCTGGCCGCCGCCGTGGTCGTCAAGTAACCGGCCAGGCACACCCCGTACCACCCCGCCGACGCCGTGGCGGCCCGCGATCCGGGCCCACGGCCTCGGCGGGCCAGCACAGAAGTCCCCAGCACAGGAGAAGGGCCCGCCCGCCGATGGACGCGGAGAACGAGCAGCAGAACGGGACGCCGGCCGCCGCCGACGCCACCGCGACCAAGGGCGCGGTCAGCCGCCGCGCCGTCATCGGCTGGGCCGGCGCGGGCGTCGCGCTCGGCGCCGCAGCCGTCGGCTCGGTCGCCGCGGCGACCCGCCAGGACGACGCCGTCCCGGTCGCCGCCCAGGTCGGCGCCGAGGTGCCGTTCTACGGCGAGCACCAGTCGGGCATCTCCACCCCGGTCCAGGACCGGCTGCACTTCGCCGCCTTCGACGTCTCCGAGAAGGCCACCAGGGAGTCCCTGGTCAAGCTGCTCAAGGAGTGGACCAAGGCGGCCGCCGCGATGACCGGCGGCCGTGAGGTCGGCGCCGGCGCGGTGCCCGGTTCGCCGGAGGCGCCGCCGGACGACACCGGCGAGGCCCTCGGCCTGCCGGCCTCCCGGCTCACCCTGACCATCGGCTTCGGCCCGAGCCTGTTCGAGAAGGACGGCGTGGACCGCTTCGGTCTCCGGGCCAAGCGCCCCGAGGCCCTGATCGACCTGCCCAACTTCAAGGGCGACAAGCTCGACCCGAACCGCAGCGGCGGCGACCTCTGCGTCCAGGCCTGCGCCGACGACCCGCAGGTCGCCGTCCACGCGATCCGCAACCTGGCCCGGATCGGCATGGGCACCGTCAACATCCGCTGGTCGCAGCTCGGTTTCGGCAAGACCTCCTCGACCACCCCGGACGAGCAGACCCCGCGCAACCTGATGGGCTTCAAGGACGGCACCCACAACATCGCGGGCACCGACACCGCGAAGCTCGCCGACCACGTCTGGGCCGCGCCCGGCGACGGCCCGGAGTGGATGACCGGCGGCTCCTACCTGGTCGCCCGGCGGATCCGGATGCACATCGAGACCTGGGACCGCGCCTCGCTCCAGGACCAGGAGGACACCTTCGGCCGCACCAAGGGCGAGGGCGCCCCGTACGGCAAGGGCAAGGAGCACGACGCCCCGGACCTGGCGGCGATGCCCGCGACCTCGCACGTCGCCCTCGCCCACCCGGACGCCAACGGCGGCCTGATGATCCTGCGCCGCGGTTTCTCCTTCACGGACGGCACCGACGGCCTCGGCCGCCTGGACGCGGGGCTGTTCTTCCTCGCCTACCAGCGCGACACCCGCAAGGCCTTCGTCCCGCTCCAGCAGAAGCTCGCGGCGAGCGACAAGCTCAACGAGTACATCCAGCACGTCGGCTCCGCCCACTTCGCCTGCCCGGCGGGCGTGCGCAAGCCGGGGGAGTGGTGGGGTCAGGCCCTGTTCGGCTGACACCTCCCGCTTCCCCCGGTCCCACCTCTACACCCCCCAGGAGCCCGCGTGTTCGGCAACTACCTGATCGGCCTGCGCGAAGGCCTCGAAGCCAGCCTGGTCGTCTGCATCCTGATCGCCTACCTGGTCAAGACCGGCCGCAAGGACAGGCTGGCGCCGGTGTGGGTCGGCGTCGGCTCAGCCGTGGCGCTCTCCATGGCCTTCGGCGCCGTGCTGCAGTTCGGCTCCTCGCAGCTCACCTTCGAGGCCCAGGAGGCGCTCGGCGGTACGCTGTCGGTCATCTCGGTCGGCCTGGTGACCTGGATGGTGTTCTGGATGCGGCGCACCGCCCGGCACCTGAAGACCGAGCTGCACGGCAAGCTGGACGCGGCGATCGCGATGGGCACCACGGCCCTGGTGGTCACCTCCTTCCTGGCCGTCGGCCGCGAGGGCCTGGAGACGTCGCTGTTCATCTGGACGGCCGTCCAGGCCACCGGTGACGGCTGGAACCCGCTGCTCGGCGCCGCGCTCGGCCTGCTCACCTCGATGGTGCTCGGCTGGCTGTTCTACCGCGGCGCGCTGAAGATCAACCTGGCCAAGTTCTTCACCTGGACCGGGGCGATGCTGGTCGTGGTCGCGGCCGGCGTCCTCGCCTACGGCGTGCACGACCTGCAGGAGGCCGGCTGGCTGCCCGGTCTGCAGAGCGTGGCCTTCGACATCTCCAGCACCATCCCCAAGGACAGCTGGTACGGCACCCTGCTGAAGGGCGTCTTCAACTTCCAGCCGGATCCGACGGTGCTCCAGCTGGTGGTCTGGCTGCTCTACCTGCTGCCGACGCTGGCCGTGTTCTTCAACCTCTTCGGCGGCGACAAGGCCAAGCCCGCCCAGCGGGTGACCGCCAAGCCGGCCGCCTGATCCGGCCGTTCGACCCCCGGGTCGACACCCGTACCGCCCCGCCCGGCACCCGCCGGGCGGGGCGGTTTCGCATGACCGCGGCCGGTTCTCGCCATGAGCGGCCGAAATCAGTCAGGAAACGGAAGAAAACGGTCAGCTCTGACAAGCTGCAGTCCCAGTGGAACCGTTCTGCCACGGCCTTCGTACTTAGGGTGACAGCACCATGCCATTACTCACCCTTGGGGGGACCATGACCGTTCGCAGGCCTGCCAGGTTAGTCGCCGTCGGTGTCGCCGCCCTCGCGGCGACCGTCGTGCTGACCGCGTGCGACGACGTGAAGTACACCGACGACAAGCCGGGAGACCCGAAGGCGAGCGCCGCCGGGGCCACCGTCCCCGGCGACCCGATGGCCGGTCAGGCGGCCGGCTCGCGGTGCAAGAGCGACGAGATCACCGCCACCGTGCAGCTCAAGGGCGCGGGTTCGGCCATGCTGACGATCAAGAACAAGAGCGACCACAACTGCACCCTGTACGGTTACCCGGGCTTCGGCGGGCTGAAGGCCGACAACAGCCCGGACGCGCTGGCGGCCAACCGCGACGCGCACCCCGGGCCGGCGGTGCTGGTCACCCTGAAGCCCAACAAGTCCGGCTACGCGGGCCTCAAGTGGAGCGCCTGCGACAAGTCGGACGCGAGCTGCCACGTGCTCACCGGCCTCCAGGTCACCGCGCCGGACGAGACCACGCCGGTCACCGCCGAGGTGCTCGGCACCGACGGCAAGCCGGCCGGCCAGCTGCTGGTCTCGGCCGCCGGGCTGACGACCGGCACCTTGCAGCCGAACAACGAGAAGGTCCTGTTCAACTGACGTTCCGCGGCTGACGACACGACGGAGCCCCCGGGGCGGTTCGATCGGAACCGCTCCGGGGGCTCCCGGCTTCGTACTCCCGGACCGCTACCGGCGGGCCGCTACTGGCTCTTGATCGAGTCCAGGATGTCCAGCTTCGCCGCCCGGTGGGCCGGCCAGAGCGCGGCCAGCAGGCCGATCGCGGCGGCCGCGAGCAGGAAGCCGACGGTCTGCACCGGCGGCACCACGGTGGTGATGCCCTTGAGGCTGTCCGCCAGCGTCCGCACGCCGGCCCAGGCCACCAGGATGCCGAGGCCGACACCCACCAGCCCGCCGAACAGCGCGATCAGCACCGACTCGAGCCGCACCATCCGGCGGATGCCGAGCCGGTTCAGGCCGACCGCCCGCAGCATGCCGATCTCCCGGCGGCGCTCGAACACCGACATCGCCATGGTGTTGACCACGCCGAGCACCGCGATGACCACGGACATGCCGAGCAGCCCGTACATGATGTTCAGGATGTCGGTGACCATCTGGCGGCTCTCCGCCTTGATCTCCTTCTGGCCCTTGACCGCGATCAGGGGGTTGCCGCCGGTCGCGTCGCGTAGTGCCTGCTTCAGCGTCTCGGTCGGGCCGTCGACGCCCTTGACCAGGACCTTGTCCAGGCCGGAGCCGGGCAGCGCGTGCGGGCCGACCACGGCCTCGGGGGCGACGATGCCGGCCATCGCGGAGTTGGCCTCCAGGATGCCGCCGACGGTCAGCGAGCCCTTGGCGCCGTCCGGGTAGGTGACGGCGAGGGTGTCGCCGACCTTGTAGCCGGCGTGCTCGGCACGGCCCGAACTCACCAGCAGCTTGCCCTGCTTGAGGGCGTCCGCGGAGCCCTCCTTGACCTTGACGGTGGCCAGCTGGTCGATGGTCGCGGCGTCCACCGCGGTCACCCACTCACTGTCCTCCTGCCCCTGCCCGATGGTGAGCGGGACGGTGCGCTGGGCGCTCATCGCGCTGACGCCGGGGGCCTTGGCGATCTGGGCGGCGACCTCGGGGGAGAGCGTCGAGAAGTTCTGCATCGCGACCGTGTAGTCGGACTTGACGTCGGTCGCGGTGGCCTTGTCCACGGCCTGGTTCACCGAGGCGCCGATCACGGTCAGCGAGGTGATCAGGGTGACGCCGATGGTCAGCGCGGCGGCGGTGGCGGCGGTGCGGCGCGGGTTGCGGACGGCGTTCTCCTGGGCCAGCTTGCCCGGTGCGCCGTACACGGCGCGCAGCAGCGGGGCGAGCAGCGCGATCAGCGGCCGGGACAGCAGCGGGGTCAGCACGAAGACACCGATCAGCAGCGCACCGGCGCCGAGGCCGACCAGCTTGACCTCCTTGCCGCCCACACCGGCCGCCAGCGAGGCGACGCCGGCCACGGAGAACAGCAGACCGATGGTGTTGCGGACCCGCAGGCCCTTCTGGGTGGCGGGCTGCTCGACCGAGCTCATCGCCGCGACCGGAGCGATCCGGGAGGCGCGGCGGGCGGGCAGCCAGGCGGCCACGACCGTCACCAGCACGCCGGTCACGATCGCGGTGATCACCGTGCTCGGCGCGACGATCAGCGGGCCGTCCGGCAGGTTGGCGTCCATCGGGCCGTTGAGCAGCGCCTTGAGCCCGACGGCGATCCCGATGCCGGCCAGCAGGCCGGTCACCGAGGCGGTCAGGCCGACCAGCAGCGCCTCGATCAGCACCGAGCGGGTGATCTGGCGGCGGGTGGCGCCGACGGCGCGCAGCAGGGCCAGCTCCTTGGTGCGCTGGGCGACCAGCATGGAGAAGGTGTTGGCGATGATGAAGATCCCGACGAACAGCGCGATGCCCGCGAAGCCCAGCAGGAAGGTGTTCAGGAACCGGGTGGCCTGCTTGATCATCCGGTCCTGCTCGGCGGCGAGTTCGCGGCCGGTCTTGGTCTCGATCATGCCGTCCTGCGGGACGACCTGCCTGACGGCGGCGAGCAGCGCGGCGTCGTCGGTTCCCGGCTTCGACTTGACGTCCAGCTGGGCGAAGCGGCCCGGGGTCAGGTAGAGCCGCTGGGCGGTGGCGGTGTCGAAGGCGGCCAACGAGCCGCCGGCCATCACGCGCGGGTCGTTGGTGTGCACGGTGCCGGTGAGCTTGAGCTCCATCACCGGGCCGTTGACCGCCACCCGGACGGTGTCGCCGACCTTGTAGCCGCCCTTCTCGGCCGTCCTGGCGTCCAGCGCGATCTCGGTGGCGTCCTTCGGGCCGCGGCCCTCGACCAGCGGGTAGCGCGGGTCCTTGCCGTCGGTGCCCGGCACGTAGTTGGTGCCGGTGGTGGAGAAGCCGTTGCCGATCAGCGCGCCCTTCTTGTCGGCGATGCCGGCGAAGCCGCTGACCACGCCGCGGACCTCGGCGGCGCCCGGCAGCGCGGCGACCTTCGTCCGGGTCTCCTCGGTGAGGGTCGGGCCGGTGGTGGCCTGGTCATGGCCTCCGTAGGCGCGGCCGGCGGCCTCGCTGTCGCTGACCGTGACGGCGATGTCGGTGTAGCTCTTGGAGTTCTGGGTCCTGAGCGCGTTGCCCACGGTGTCGGAGAAGACCAGCGTGCCGGCCACGAAGGCGGTGCCGAGCATGACGGCCAGTACCGTCATCAGCAGCCGGCCCTTGTGGGCGAGCACATTGCGTAGTGCGGTGCGGAACATGAGGGGTTGTCAGTCCTGGGGTACTCGGGGACGGGTGCTTGCCGGGCTGCCGGTGTGTCAGCTGGTGCGGCCCTTGGCGTCGAAGCGGCGCATGCGGTCCAGGACGGTGTCGGCGGTGGGGTGGTGGAGCTCGTCGACG
>NZ_JBSFKQ010000074.1:0-29724 GCF_053598615.1 Kitasatospora sp. NPDC001095
GCCCGGTCCGGTCCTGCTCGACCAGGCACACGCGGCCGCCGCGGTCAGCGAGTTCATGGAAGACGGCCGCACCCACGATGCCGCCCCGCGCCCCCTCGCTCACAGCCCCTGGGCCGCGCGGTGCTCGCGCCAGCGGCCCAGCATCCCGTGCAACTCGTCGATCATGAACTCGAAGAACGCGGCGCTCTCCGCCAGCCGCTCTCCCGCCGCGGTGTCGGCGCCGACGGTGGCCTCGCCGTCGCGCAGCACCCGGATCCAGCGCAGCAGGTTCTCGTCGCGCCGGGTCAGCGACTCGAACCAGACGTCGTCGAGCACCCGGTAGCGGTCCCGCCGGGAGCCGGGCTCACGCTCCTTGGCGACCAGGCCGATCTGGGTCAGGTAGCGCATCGCGCCGGAGACGGCGGCCGGGCTGATCCGCAGCCGTTCGGAGAGCTCGGCGGAGGTGAGCACCCCGCTCTCCTCCGCCATCAGGCAGGAGAAGACCCGGGAGGGCATCCGGCCCATGCCCGCGACGACCAGCTCCGCCGCGAAGCGCTCGACGAAGTCGGACACCGCCGTGTCCTCGTGCTCCTCCTCCGGCTTCCCCGGCCCCTTGGTTCCCTGTACCACCCCTGCGCCCCTTTCCGGTGATCACTCGTCCCCGATGTCGACTTTAACGACTTCCCAATATTCACGTTTTTCTGAAACTACGGTAGCTTCAGAAGTATGACCAAGGCCATCACCCTGTCCGGCCTGCGCAAGACCTTCGGCCGGACCACCGCGCTGGACGGCCTCGACCTGACCGTCGAGACCGGCGAGGTCCACGGCTTCCTCGGCCCCAACGGATCCGGGAAGTCCACGACCATCCGCGTCCTGCTCGGCCTGCTGCGCGCCGACGGCGGCAGCGCCCGGATGCTCGGCAGGGACCCGTGGCACGACGCCGTCGAACTGCACCGCCGCCTCGCCTACGTGCCCGGCGACGTCGAGCTCTGGCCCAACCTCACCGGCGGCGAAGCCATCGACCTGCTCTCCCGGCTGCGCGGCCGGCTCGACCGCCGCCGCCGCGACGAGCTGGTCGAGCGCTTCGACCTCGACCCGACCAAGAAGGGCCGCAGCTACTCCAAGGGCAACCGGCAGAAGGTCGCCATCGTCGCCGCGCTCGCCTCCGACGCCGAGCTGCTGCTGCTCGACGAGCCGACCTCCGGCCTGGACCCGCTGATGGAGGTGGTCTTCCAGGACGTCGTGCGCCAGGCCAAGCAGGAGGGCCGCACCGTCCTGCTCTCCAGCCACCTCCTGGACGAGGTGGAGAAGCTGGGCGACCGGGTCAGCATCATCCGGCACGGCCGGGTCGTGCAGAGCGGCACCCTCGACGAGCTGCGCCATCTCACCCGCACCACCGTCGAAGCCCGCACCCTGCGCCCGGTCGCCGGACTGGACGCGCTGACCGGCGTGCACGGCCTGCGCACCGAGGGCGACCTGGTCCGGTTCGCCGTGGACAGCAGCGAACTCGACACCGCTGTAAGGCTCCTGAGCGCGGCCGGGCTGCGCGGTCTGGTCAGCCACCCGCCCACCCTGGAGGAGTTGATGCTGCGCCACTACGGCGACGAGCTGGCCGCCAACGGGCACCACACCGAGGCCCTGCGATGACCGCCACCACCGCCGGACCGGCCACCGGCCGCACCGCCGCACCCCGCCACCCGGCCGGCACCACCCTGGCCGGCACCGCCACGCTGCTCCGCTTCGCCCTGCGCCGCGACCGGTTCCGGCTGTCCGCCTGGGTCCTCGGCCTCTGGCTGGTCACCCTGGCCACCGCCGACAGCGTCCGCTCCGTCTACCCGACCGCCGCCGACCGCGCCGCCATCGCGCACGGCTCGGACAACCCGGCGCTGCTCGCCATGAGCGGCCCGGCCCGCTACCTGGCCGACTACACCTGGGGCGCCATGCTCGGCCACCGGATGCTCGGCCTGCTGGCCGTCCTGGCCGGCCTGCTGAGCGTCCTGACCGTCACCCGGCACAGCCGCGCCGAGGAGGAGAGCGGCCGCGCCGAACTGCTCCGCTCCGCCGCCGTCGGCCGGCACGCCCCGCTCGCCGCCGCCCTGGCCACCGCCGCCGTCGCCGACCTCGCGCTCGGCCTGCTGCTCGCGGCCGGCCTGCCCGCGCTGGGCATCCCCGGCCTCACCGCCGCCGGATCGGCGCTGTACGGCGCCGCGACCGCCCTCGCCGGGCTGCTGTTCGCCGCGGTGGCCGCCGTCACCGTCCAGCTCAGCGCGCATGCCCGGACCGCCTCCGGGCTGGCCCTCACCGTGCTCGGCGCCGCCTACGCGCTGCGCGCCGCCGGGGACGCCGGCTCGGGCGCGCTCTCCTGGGCCTCCCCGATCGGCTGGCTGCAGCGCAGCTACCCCTTCGTGGACGACCGCTGGTGGCCGCTGCTGCCCGCACTCGCCCTGACCGCCGCGACCACCGCCGCCGGGTTCGCGCTCAGCAGCCGGCGGGACCACGGTGCCGGCCTGCGCGCCGCCCGTCCCGGCCCGGCCACCGGCAGCCCGGCCCTGGGCACCCCGCTCGGCCTCGCGCTGCGCCTGCACCGCGGCCTGCTCGGCGGCTTCGCGGCCGCCCTGCTGCTGGTCGGCGCGATGTACGGCTCGCTGCTCGGCGACGCCGACTCGATGCTCAAGGGCGTCGACCGGATCCGGGAGGCGCTGGACCGGCTCGGCGGGCACACCCTCGCCGACTCCTACGCCGCGCTGACCATGCTGGTCGTCGCGGTGGTCGCGGGCGTCCACGCGGTGCTGGCCACGCTGCGCCCGCGCGCCGAGGAGAGCGCAGGACGGGCGGTGCCGGTGCTGGTCACCGGCGTCTCCCGGTCGGCCTGGCTGGGCGGGCACCTGGCGGCGGCCCTGCTGGGCTCCACCGCCGTGCTGCTCGCGGCGGGCGTGGGCTTCGGCCTGGCCGGGGCGCTGTCCAGCGGCGACGGGGGCGCGTTCCTGCGGCTGACCGGCGCGGCACTGGCCTTCGCGCCCGCCCAGTGGGTGACGGTGGGTTTCGCCGCCGCGGTCTACGGCTGGCTGCCCCGGGCCGCGCCGCTGGCCTGGCTGGTGCCCGCGTACGCGTTCGTGATCGGCTACCTGGGCCCGCTGCTCGACCTCCCCGAGGGCCTGGAACGGCTCTCCCCGTACGGGCAGGTGCCCCGGCTCCCGGCGACCGCGATGGACTGGACGCCGCTCGCCGTGCTCACCCTGGTCGCGGCCGCCCTGATCGCCCTGGCCCTGGTCGGTTTCCGGCGCCGAGACATCGACTGACGCCCGGCGCCGGGCCCCGCCACGGGGCTCAGAGGTACTTGACCAGCTCCGGCATCAGGTCCTGGAAGGTCCGCCCGCCGGCCGGCTGGCCGATCGCGGTCATCTGCCAACCGGTCGCCGTGCGCTGCACCTTCGCCATGATCTGGGCGGTGTACGGGCCGCCGCCGGTGAGCGTGTAGCGCGCCAGCTCGACGCCGGTGGTCTCGTCCACGAGCCGGCAGAAGGCCGCCTCGACCTCCTGGAAGGTCTGCCCGGTGAAGGAGTTCACGGTGAAGACGATCTGGTCGACCTCGGCGGCGACGGCGGTCAGGTCGACCGTGATCGACTCGTCGTCGGTCGCGTCGCCCGCGCCGCCGACCAGGTTGTCCCCGCTGTGCCGGACCGAGCCGTCGTTGCTGTTGAGGTGCTGGAAGAACACCACGTCCACCGGCCGCCCCTGGGCGAACAGCACCGCCGAGGCGTCCAGGTCGATCTCCCGGCCCGCGGCGAGCAGCTTGGCGAGGAAGCCCTTGCGCTCCGCCGCCTTCCAGCCCAGGCCCATCCGGACCAGGCTCAGTTGCCCGCCGCCCGGCTTCTCCAGGCTGATCTTCTGCCCCTTGGCCAGCGAAACGCTCATCGCGTCCTCCTCGTTCTGCCACCGCCCGTGCCGCGAATCTACAGCACTGTAGAGAATTTATGATCATCGACGGTGTCCTGGGAGCACCCCTACCCCGTACTCCCCCGGGCCTCACCCCCGCCTCTTCCTGGCCTCGCCCCGGAACCCCAGGACCCCCGACGACGGTCCGCACACTGAGGGAACCGGGGGTCCGACGTCTGGCGTAGCCGTCGACCGTGACCGGACGGCCGGGGCGGCGCGCGGTCTAGGGTCGGTCCCGGGACGGCACGCCCGTCCCCGCGCACCGATCGCAGTGCTCACGACCGTTCCCGGGCCGGGGCCGACCCGCGCCGGCCCGCTCACGCCGGGGGGACCACCATGCCCGAGCAGCACGAAGGAACCGCACAGCACCCGGCACCGGGACGCCCTGGAGGCTCCCGCCTCGGCCGCCGCCGGCTGCTCCGGGCCGGCCTCGGCGCGGGCGGCGCGCTCGCCACCGCCCGGCTGCTGCCCGGCGGCGCGGCCTGGGCCGCCGCGGCGCCGGACACCGACCACGGCACCGCGCAGTACGACGGCCTCTGGCCGCAGACAGGGCGGGCCGGCCTGCGCACCGACACCGCCGCCGCACAGGTGTGGCCGGACTGGGCCCGCTACGCCCGCATCGCCGACGGCACCTTCAACGAGCCCGCCGACATGCAGAGCTACGTGGACGCCCTCAAGACACAGGAGGTCAGCGTCATCGAGCTGGACACCCTGCTCTCCGACTGGCTCACCGACGCCCAGTTCGCCGCCCACATGGCCGAGGTGAAGATGTTCACCGACCTCGCCCACGCCGCCGGCCTCAAGGTCGTCATGTACTACCCGTCGCTGGAGCTGATCTCCCCCGGCGGGGAGAAGGGCCGCTCCTTCTACAAGAACGACCAGGGCAAGAACTGGGTCCAGCGCGACCTCGCCGGCAAGCCCAACGTGTTCTACGGCAGCGTGGTGGTCTGGGTCGACCCGGGCGACGAGAGCGTCTGGCTCAGCCCCAACTCCCCCTGGCGGGACTACTACCTCAACCGGATCAAGGGCGTGGCCGCGACCGGCGTGGACGGCATCTGGCCGGACGTCCCGATCTACTTCGACGGCGTGCTCTCCTGGTGCGACGCCTCCACCTGGGGCGCGGCCGCGTTCAAGGCCGACACCGGCCTCGACCTGCCCAAGGCACAGAACTTCGCCGACCCGGTCTTCCGCCGCTACGTCGAGTGGCGCCACCGCAACCTGCTCCGGTTCCAGCTGGACATCGCCGAGGCGGGCCGCTCGGTCAACCCCGACCTGGTCACCTTCGTCGAGACCGTGTCGATGGACTACCGCTACGCCACCTCGATCGGCCTGGACGGCGGCTACCTGCGCCAGGCCCCGGGCGCCGTCAGCCAGGTCTGGGAGGTGGACATCCTCGGCAACTACGACGGCATGCGGCACGCCACCGCCTCCGACTGGGTCTGCCTGATCTCCATGTACAAGTACGCCCGCGCCGCCAGCGGCACCAAGCCCGCCTGGGCGTTCTCCTACGGCTGGCAGGCCGACGACGCCTCGCTGGTGATGTCCCAGCTGATCGCGGCCGGGTGCAACCCGTACGAGGTGAAGACCCCGTTCAAGAACGACACCGTGGACGGCGCGATGCGCACCCGGATGTACCGCTTCGTGCGCACCAACCAGGCGAAACTCTACGACCCGGTCTCGATCGCGCAGGTCGGCGTCTACCACTCGGCCCCGTCGCGGGACTACGTGGCCCCGGGCGAGGGCAACGGGATGTACGTCAACGCCACGGCCCCGGCCGGGATCGCCGACTGGTGGGGCGGCGACGACCCGCAGATGAGCTGCGCCTCGCTGCCTTGGCTCGGCGAGTTCCGGGGTACCGTCAAGGCGCTGGTCTACGCCCACGTCCCGTTCGACACGGTGCCCAGCCCCGGCCTGACCGCCGACGACCTGGCCCGGTTCAAGGTACTGCTGCTGCCCAACCTCCAGGCGGTCTCGGACACCGAGGCGGCGCTGCTGCGCGGCTTCGTCTCGGCCGGCGGGACGATCGTCATCACCGGCCCGGCACCCACCGCGCTGGACGAACTGGGCGGTCTGCGCAGCGAGTTCGCGCTCTCCGACGTGCTCGGCCTGCGCAGGGCCGACCCGCTGCCCGCCACCAGGCAGAACTCCTACGGCAGCGGCAGCTGCTGGTACGTCAAGGCGCTGCCCGGGCTGAGCTACCTGACCAAGACCGACCAGGCCTCGGCGGACCAACTGCTCACCGCGGTACGGCAGTCCGCCCCGCCGGCGGTCACCCTGGCCGGGGACCGCCGGATCTTCCTGGACGCCCGGCGGCTCGGCGCCGACACCGTCGTCCACCTGGTGAACTTCAGCAACTTCGCCGACACCCCGGCGGCGTTCCGCAGCGCTCCCGCCAACTGCACGCTCTCCTACGCCCTCCCGGCCGGGGCGATCGTCACCGCCGTCACGGTCGCCAGCCCGGACGGCACCGACCCGGCACCCAAGGCCGTCCCGTACACCGTCACCGGCTCGACGGTCAGCGTGCCGCTGACCGTCGCCCAGTACTCGGTGGTGACGATCACCGCGGACTAGCGGGCGCGGGGACGCGCCAGAGGGCGGCGGGGTTGGCCTCGCCGCCCGGAGCGGACTCGAAGGCGATCCACCGCCCGTCCGGGGACCAGCTGGGCGCGCCGTCGTAGGCGGTGTCGTCGTGGGTCACCCGGACGGGGGTCCCGCCCTCCGCGTCGACCACGAAGACCTGGGCGTTCGGCAGGTCCCCCAGGTTGGAGGAGAACACCAGGAAGCGGCCGTCCGGGGACCAGCTCGGGTCGGTGTGCTCGCCCGGGACGTCGGTGACCCGCCGCAGCCCGCCGCCGTCCGCGCCCACCGTCCACAGCGACCAGTCGTCGCGGCCCGCGCTCCGGCGCTGGAAGACGATCCGGTCGCCCTTCGGGGACCAGTTCGGCTGCCGGTTGTCGGTGCCGGTTCCCGGGCCGTCCACCAGCAGGACGGGCTCGCCGCCGCCTCGGCGGACCTTCCGGATCGAGTCCCGCCCGGCCGGGTCGCTCTGCCCGGCGGTGTGCTCCGGCTCCCGGCTCTGCTGGAAGACGATCCACTCGCCGTCCGGGGAGAAGCTCGGCTCGCTGTAGCCGCTGCCGTCGCTGTGCCTGGTCACCCGCTCGGGGGTGCCGCCCGGCCTCATCAGCCAGACCTCGTCGTGCTCCGACTCCCGGTCGGTGGCGAAGGCGAAGGCGTCGGCGGCGGCGTTCCAGCTGGTGCCGGGGAGGTTGACGGCCGCCTTGTCGGGGTCCTCCACCACCTTGCGCGGCGCGCCGCCGTCCAGCGGGAGGATGCCGAGGGCGGCGTCGCCCTTGTTGTAGCCCCCGCTGAACTCGGTGAGCAGCACCGAGCGGCCGTCCGGGGCGAAGGCCGGGTTCTGCGCACTGTGCCCGCCGCTGGGGCGGTAGAGCAGCCGGGCGCCGTCGGCGCGGCGCTCGGCGCCCGCCGACGGCGGGTCGGCCGGCGGCGCACCGCCCGACGGGGCTTCGGCCGACGGCGCGTCGACCGGCGAGCTGCCGGCCGGCGACGCACCGGTTCCTGAGTCCGAGCCACCGCATCCGGCCAGCAGCAGGGCGGCGGCCACGGCGGCCACCCCGAGCGCACGAGTCCTCATGCCCACAAGCTAGTTGACGCACGGTCAACTGCCGTACGTCGCCAGGCGGATCAGGCGCCGCCGGTCGGCAGGGGCCGGCGGACCTCGCCGCGGGCCCCGCCGGCCGGATGCGTCAGCCGGCGCTCCGCTCCAGCCGGACCAGCGCGTCCACCGCGACCCGGCCGCCACCGGCCGCCCCACCACCCCCGTCGGTCTCGCCGTCCTTGTGGCCCGGCTCCCCGCCGACCACACGGTGCACCCGCTCGGCCCGGACGGTGCGCAGCCCGTGGTCGGCGAGGTCTGCCAGGACGTCCTCCGGGGTGAACAGCACGGCCGGGTCCTGCGGCCCGCCGACGCCCTCGGTGAGGTTGCTGAGGTCGTGCCCGAGGACCAGCAGGGTGCCGCCGGGAGCGAGCGCGTCGGCGGCGCGGCGCAGGGCGGCCCGGCGGTCCGCGGCGGGGAGCTGCAGGTAGGCGACCAGGACCAGGTCGTATCCCGCGGCGGGGGCTTCCAGGGCGCGGGCGTCGCCGTGGCGCCAGGTGAGCCGGTCGGCGACCTCGTCGGGCAGGTCGGCGGTGAGGCGTTCGGCGCGTTCCAGGGCGACGGCGGAGAAGTCCAGTCCGGTGACCTCCCAGCCCTGGGTGGCCAGCCAGATGGCGTTGCGGCCCTCACCGGCGGCCAGGTCGAGGGCGTGGCCGGGGGTCCGGCCGGTCAGTTCGCGGACCACCCACTGGTTGGGCGCGGCGCCCCACACCAGTTCGCTCGCGGCGTAGCGGTCGTCCCAGTCCTGGCTGTCCATCGCGCCTCCTCCGTTCGACGGGCCTGCTCGTACCGGCCAACCTACCGGGCCGCCGCCGAACCGGCCGGAAGCGGTCCAGCGGACGGACACCCTTGACGGCGAATATTGGTCCAGTCCAATCTGTTCAGTCGTGACGTGCACGGGTCGGCCGCCCGTGGTGTCCGCGCACCGCCCGTCAGCACGCGTCACCCTGCCCGCGCGCCCCCACCGCGCCCGGGCCGGCTCCCCCCGGCCCACCCGGGCCACCGCACCGCCGGAAACCCCCACACATCCGGAGGACCCACCGCATGCACGACCGTGTCCTGCCCGCACAGCCCGCTCACCCCGCCGGGGAGCGCGCCGGCCGCCGGGCCGCCCACCGCAGAAGGGCCACCGCACTGGCCCTGGCCGCCACCCTGACCACCAGCGGCGCCGCCATCGCCCTGACCTTCGGCTCCGCCTCGGCGGCCCCGGTCAACCTGCTCGCCAACGGCGACTTCGAGGCCGGCACCCTGGCCGGCTGGACCTGCTCCAACGGGTCGGTCGTCACCACCCCGGTGCACGGTGGGACCCACGCGCTCAGCGGCGCCGCCTCGGCCGGCGACACCGCGCAGTGCCAGCAGACCGTCACCGTCCAGCCGAACACCACGTACACCCTGGCCGGCTGGGTCCAGGGCAGCTACGTCTACCTGGGCGCCACCGGAACCGGCGTCAACTCCTCGGTCTGGACACCCGGCGGGACCGGCTGGAACCAGCTGAGCACCACCTTCACCACCGGTGCCACCACGACCTCCGTGACGGTCTTCACCCACGGCTGGTACGGCACCGGCACGTACTACGCGGACGACCTCACGCTGACCGGCCCGGCCGGCCCCACCTCGACCGCCAGCCCGACGGCCACCGCGAGCCCCACGGCCACGGCCAGCCCGACGGCCACGGGCAGCCCCACCGCCACCGGAAGCCCGACGGGCACCCCCACGACCGCCACCCCGACCCCGACGGCCACCGCGAGCGGCCCGGCCGGGGACGGCAAGGTCACCACGCCGACCGGCTTCGCGGTCAGCAGGACGACGTCCAACGCGGTGGTGCTCACCTGGCAGCCGTCCACCCTCACCAGCGGTGACGGCGCGGTCGCGTACAAAGTGTGGTCCAACGGCCAGCTGGTCGCCACCTCGATGGGCACCTCCGTCACGGTCAGCTCGCTGCTGCCGGGCAGGAGCTACACCTTCAGCGTCCAGGGCTACTCCGGCAGCCACGCCTCCGCCCAGTCCGCGCCGGTGAGCACCACGACCGCGGCGGCCCCCGCCCAACAGCCGGTCCGATCAGCCTACTTCGACCAGTGGGGCGTCTACGAGAACGCGTACAACGCGAAGAACGTCGACACCAGCGGCGCGGCGGCCAAGCTCGACGTCATCCACTACGCGTTCGCCAACATCGACCCGACCAGGTTCACCTGCTTCCAGGCGGTGAAGGCCTCCGACTCGGCCAACGAGTCCAACCCGAACGCCGGTGACGGCGCGGGCGACGCCTACGCCGACTACCAGGCCGACTACGGCTCCGGCACCAGCGTGGACGGCACCGCCGACACCTGGGAGCAGCCGCTCAAGGGCAACTTCAACCAGCTGCGCCAGCTGAAGGCCAAGTACCCGAACCTGCGCTTCACCATCTCGATCGGCGGCTGGACGTACTCCAAGTACTTCTCCGACGCGGCGGCCACCGACTCCTCCCGCAAGGCCTTCGTCTCCTCGTGCGTCGACATGTTCCTCAAGGGGAACCTGCCGACCGGCGTGGCCGGTGACGCCTCCGGCGGCCAGGCCTCGGCGGCCGGCCTCTTCGACGGCATCGACCTCGACTGGGAGTACCCGGGCTCGGCCGGCGGCCACACCGGCAACCACTACTCCGCGGCCGACAAGCAGAACTTCACCCTGCTGCTCAAGGAGTTCCGCACCCAGCTGGACGCCCTCGGCACCGCCCAGGGCAAGCGGTACCTGCTGACCGCCGCGCTGCCCAGCGGCCAGGACAAGATCGCCCAGCTGGAGACCGACAAGATCGGCGCCTACCTGGACTACGCCGACGTGATGTCCTACGACATGCACGGCGCCTGGGACGCCACGGGCCCGACCAACCACCAGGACCCGCTGCACGACAGCCCGGCCGACCCGACCACGCCGATCACCCCGGGCACCCGCAAGTACAACGTGGACACCACGCTCGCCGCGTACACCACCGGCCTGCCCGAGTACGGCATCCCCGGCGGCTTCCCGGCGAACAAGATCGTGCTGGGCATCCCGTTCTACTGGCGCGGCTGGACCGGTGTCCCGGCCGGCTCCGACTACGGCCTGTACCAGAGCGCGACCGGCCCGACGGCGAAGAAGCCGCTGAGCCAGGAGGCCGGCCTGGCCGCCTGGAAGGAGCTCAACCCGACCGCGGCCCAGACCCACTGGGACCCGGTCACCGAGAGCAGCTGGGTCTACGACGGCACCAACTTCTGGACCGGTGACACCCCGCAGGCCGTCCAGGCGCGCGGGGCGTACGCCAAGAGCAAGGGCCTGGGCGGGCTGTTCGCCTTCTCCCTGGAGAACGACGACGCCGCCGGAACGATGCTCAACTCGATGGACAGCAGCCTGCGCTGACGATCCATCGGACCAGAGTGGTGGCCCGCACGGAACATCCGTGCGGGCCACCCGCGGCTCGTCCTGCCGTACCCGTCCCGCCCGGGAGCGGCCCGATCAGCTTCAGCGCGTCCGGCCACCGCCCGGCGGCACCGGGTCCGTCCCGCCCGCGCCCGGACGGCAGCGCAGCAACCGCCCGGCCGTCAGCCGGGCCCCGCGCACCGCACCGTGCCGGTGCAGCGCCTGTACCGCGTAGGTCGAGCAGGACGGCGTGTACGGGCAGCAGGCCGGACGGCGGGGGCTGATCTCGGTGCGGTAGTAGCGCACCGCGCCGTACAGCACTCCGGCCGCGAACCCGCGCGGGGCGGGGGCGGACGGGTCGGCCGTCCGGTGCCCGCGCCACCCGGTGAGGGCGAAGCGGACGCCGGAGACCATCATCACCGGGATCAGGACGATCAGGCAGGGATCGGCGATCTCGCAGCAGCCGTCGAAGCAGCAGTCCGCGCCCTCGTCCCGGAGGTGCTTGCGCCGCCGGGCCTTGGCGTGGTCCTCCTTGCGGTAGCGCTCCCGGTAGTCCTCCCAGGCCCGGCGCTGCTTCTTCCGCCGCCGCCGCTCCGAGGCGGGCAGCCACCACCAGGCACGCTCCGGGCGGGCCGGTGGGTAGTGGGCGCCGAGATCCGGCGTCGGGTCGGACACTGCTGAGGACCCCCTCGCTCTCTCCGTCGGGGGCCGACCCACGACGATCCGGGCAAGATTATCCGAAGATCATCCGCCCGGATCCCGCCCCTCGGTGCCTGGCCCCTCGGCGCCTCGGTGCCTCGGCCCCCGTGACCCCCGTACCCCGCGCTCAGCCGCCGAGGTTGAGCTCGGGGAAGAGGTCCTCGAACGGCTGGGTGGTCACCGAGACGCTCCGGGAGAAGGGATTGTCGAAGTCCCAGATCATGAACAGCAGGAAGGCGATCAGCACGCTGAAACAGAGCGCCAGCGTCAACTCCCTGGGCGTGCGCCGGATCTGCAGCGCGAACAGCATGCCGATGGTCACCACCGCCCCGCCGATCAGGCCGAACCACACCACCCCGGGCATCGTCGGCCCGGCGTTCTGGCCACGCGAGTTGCGGGCCTCGGAGGCCTGACTGACCCGGTCCATGATCGGCTGGTAGCCCTGCGACTCCAGGTCGGAGGCGGGCGACCGGGTGGCGATGTCGTTCTGGAGCTTCTGGAGCAGTTGGTCGCCCTTCTCGGTGATCCCACCGGTCTCCTGCATGTAGGACCACTCGGTGTTCACCACGTACGAGACGTAGGCGTCCACGTCGGCCCGGACCTGGTCGCGGAACTCCGCCGGGTAGATCACCGCGCGGTCGCTCACCTCTCGCAGCGACTGCGCCTCGCGGAACAGGTCGTCCTGGGCGGCACCGCGCGCCTCCCAGACACCCGCGATGGCGAGGCCGAGGACGATCGCGTAGACCACTCCGATCATCATCGTGATGTACTCGATGACGTCCGGGGTCTCGTCGGTGCTGTCCGCCGCGATCGGCCGACGCTGCCTGAGTACCACCACCGCCACCACGACGGCACAGGCCGACGCCAAGGCGATGACCACCGCCACCCACTCGGACATGGGAACTCCCTTCACTGGCTTGGCTTGTGACGGAACGGAAAGGTCAATGGGGCGCCACTGGCCGGGAAGCGTGGCCCGCCGTCGGCCGGCAACCGCCCGGCGAGCCTCCAGGAGGAGGTCAGGACGGGCCCGAGCGGCCGCGCCCTCGGCCACCACCACGCCCAGGACGCAGGGCCACCGCCGCGAGCACCCCCGGGACCATGATCACCAGCAGCGTGGTGGTCATCGAGGTGCCCTGGTGCTGCTTGGCCATGGCCTTGGGCTGCGACCTGGGGACGTGGAACACCGGCTGCGCCGACGAAGTCGGCCACAGGGGGCTCGGACGCGCCGCGCTCGGCGAGGCCGCCGAGTCGGGGGCGGGCACGGTCGGCGCCGGGGCGGGCGGCACGGGGGCCGGGGCGGGCGCGGGCGGCACGGGCGACGGGCTGGGGGCCGGTGTCGGACTGGGGCTTGAGCTCGGGCTCGGGCTCGGCGATGGCGTGGTGCTGGGAGTCGGCGTGGGGGTGGCCGTCGGGGTCGGCGTAGCGGTGGGGGTCGGAGTAGCGGTGGGGGTGAACGTCGGCGTGGGAGTCGGGCTCGGGCTTGGACAGGGGTGCGGGTGGTGGTGGTGATGGTGGTGCCAGTGGAGCCAGTGGTGGTCACCGTGCTCGTCGCCCTCGTGGTCGTCACCGTCGTGCCCCGGCCCGACCTGCCCGGATCCGCCCTGTCCCTCGGCCGGCCACCCGGTCTCGCTCGGCAGCTCCGCCGGGCGCGAGGGCGAGGAGAAGGGCGGCAAGGAGAAGGACGGCGAGGGGAGATGCGGCACCGAGAACGACGGCGCCGGAAAGTGCGGCCCGGTGGGCTTCGTCGTGGGCCTGGGCGAGTGGCAGGGGTGGTGCCCGTACGGGGGCCAGTGCCCGTGGCGCCCCGGGCCGAGGCCCGGCGCGACACTGACCCCGACCTGGACGTCCACGTCCACGTCCACGCCGATGCTCACGTGACCGTCCGGCCCCACCGACGTCGACACGTCGGTCTCGTCGCACACGCAGACGTCCACCACCGGGCCGTGCGGGTACCCGCCGGAGTGGCCGGCGCCGGACGCGGTCGCACCGCCGACCAGCGCGCAGACCGCGACCACGCCGGCGGACGCGCCGAGCAGCCGTACCCGTCGCCCGCGGGCCGCGCCCCCACGGCCACCGGGCGATATCCGGCGGATCTGCCGACGCACGGGCATGGGCTCCACACACCTCTCGGATCGTCCGGGGAGGACCGAACGGCCGCGGACCGACCGGCCCCGGAGGAACGGGTTGAACGGGCAGAACCGACGAAGAGACCGAACCCGGCCGCATTCCCGGCAGGGACTCCATCGGGTACGACCAGAAGTGATCAGACCCGGTCAGGCGGACGGCCCGCTTTCGGGGGCGGGCCGTCCGTCATCAGGTCAAACGATCTTCGAGCCGACCGATTACGGCCTCGTGCTCGCCGTTCTCCGCGCTCAGCTGGGACGGTTCGCGATCTCCACGTTCTCCAGCACGCCGACCGCGTCCGGCACCAGGATGGCGGCCGAGTAGTAGGCGCTGACCAGGTACGAGATGATCGCCTTCTCGTCGATACCCATGAAGCGGACCGAAAGCGACGGCTGGTACTCGTCCGGGATACCGGTCTGGTGCAGGCCGATGACGCCCTGGTTGTCCTCACCGGTACGGATCACGAGGATCGAGCTCGTGTTCTCCTTGGTGACCGGGATCTTGTTGCACGGCAGGATCGGCACCCCGCGCCAGGCCGGCACCTGCTGTCCGCCGAGGTCGACGTGGGTGGGGTACAGCCCGCGGGCGTTGAACTCCCGGCCGATCGCGGCGATGGTCCGCGGGTGGGCCAGCAGGTAGTCGGGGTCGCGGCGGCGGTTGAGCAGCTCGTCCAGGTCGTCCGGGGTGGGCGGGCCGGAGTGGGTCTGGATGCGCTGGTCGAAGTCGGCGTTGTTGAGCAGGCCGAACTCCGGGTTGTTGACGAGCTCGTGCTCCTGGCGCTCGCGCAGGGCCTCGATCGTCAGCCGCAGCTGGTGCTCGGTCTGGTTCATCGGCTGGTTGTACAGGTCCGCGACGCGGGTGTGGACCTTGAGGACGGTCTGCGCGACGCTCAGCTCGTACTCACGGGGCTTGAGCTCGTAGTCCACGAAGGCGCCGGGCAGCTCGAACTCACCGTGGTGGCCGGCCGACATGGCGATCTCGGCCTCGCCGCGCTCGTTCTGCGCCTGGAGCGGCAGGGCCAGGAAGCCCCGGAGGTGCTCCTGGAGGCTGGGGGCGTTGTCCCGGATGGCGGCGAAGTCCGCCCGGGTCAGCGTCAGGGCGACACCGGCGGTGGCGGTCTTGGCGGTGAACTCCCAGACGGCGTCGGGGTTCAGCAGCGCGTCGTCGCCGAAGCGGTCGCCGTCGCCGGCCACGCCGACCACGGTGTCGTCACCGTACTTGCCGGTGCCGATCTTGTTGACCTTGCCGTGCGCGATCAGGAAGATCTTGTCGGCGGCCTCGCCCTGGGTGGTGAGCACCTCGCCGGGGCCGAAGTCCCGCTGCTGACAACGGTCGGCCAGGGCGGTGAGGACGTCCTCGTCCTCGAATCCGCGCAGCAGCGCCAGCTCGCCCAGCTCGGCCGGAATCACCCGGACCTGGGAACCCGTCTTGATGAACTCCACCACGCCGTTGCCCACGGCGTACGTCAGCCGACGGTTGACGCGGTAGGCGCCACCGGCGGCCTGGACCCAGGGAAGCACCTTGAGCAGCCAGCGGGAGGTGATCTCCTGCATCTGCGGTGCGGACTTGGTCGTGGTGGCAAGGTTCCGGGCAGCGGCCGTCGCAAGGCTCTGCTGCTTGGCCTGCACTGCCTCCGGGCTCGTGTCCACGGTCATCGGCAGGGCTCTCCATTCCTGTGATCGGGTCACGCGTCCAGGGGCGTACGGGCCCGTCCTGGCGCATGGCATGGCGAATCATCAGATCCGCTTATTGGTGGGGGCGTTGGCGAGTTTCGCGAGGTGTGGCCACCGTCTCCCGGCGACTCATCGGGAACCCTAGATCACCAGAGCCCGGCCGGGCCCTCACGAAGGCCGACTACCCCCCGATAGGGTGAATCTCGGCCGGTCCGCCCCCAAGGCCCCACAAACTCCGGGAACATCCGTTCGCCCCAGCGGTCCCCCTGCTGCCAACGGCTTTCCCCCGGCCGGAACCGTGCCGAACGGCCAGGAGGCCGTCGCCCGGCATCAACCCGGCACGCCGTTCCGGCCGCGGAACCCGCGCGGCGCGGCAACGGCCGCGGACGGGCGAGCGGGCCGCCGCGGAAAAGCGAACGACCCGCCAGGGCCGGCACGGGGGAAACCGGCACCTGACGGGTGAACGGGGGTGCGCAGTGGGGGTCCGCACCGGAAATCCCACGCAGCGAGGCCGGTCCGGCGACGTCGGTCCGGCGACGTCGGTCCGGCGACGCCCGCGGCTGTGGCGGAGGTCAGGCGCAGGCGACCTGGGTGCCGGGGACGTTGACGATGCCCGAGTTGTTGGACTCGCCGCCGTTGTACTCGTAGTACAGGTAGGAGTAGAAGTCGATCCGGGTGGCGGGGCCGCAGGCCGAGTCGGGGGCGACGGTGTACGTCACCGTGAAGGCGCTGCTGGCGCCGGGGGCGAGCGGCACGTTGTAACGGGCTATGCCGCCGTGGACGTTGTCACTGCACCCGTTGGTCTGGGTGCCGCAGGCGGTCGTGCTGAACTTGAGACCGGTCTCCAGGCTGGTGGCGTAGGTCTCCTGGATGCTCTGGTAGACGAACTGGATCGGGGTGTCGTACGGGTTGGTCAGCGTCAGGGTGAGCGTGAACGCGCCGCCGCGTACGGTCGTCTGCTTGTCGGAGACGGCCGTGAGCGGCAGCCGGCTGTCGGCCCGGGCGGCGGGGGCGGCGGAGAGGAGCAGTCCGACGACGAGGGCCGGACATGCGGCGAGCGCGGCGCGACTCAGGTGTGTTCTGCGCATGACCAAGGAGCGTAGGCGCCGATTCCGCCAGGGTTGCGCTCCTCTGCCCCGGTCCGTACCGACGCAGGAGCGGCGAGCGGACACCGTGCACCGGCCCGCCCGTGTTCCGACCCCACGGGCCGACCCGGGGGCCTATGCTTCGCCGCCCCTCCCTCGGCCCCGAGCCACGTCCTTCGGTGCTCAGCCCGGTCACGCACTCGGCGGCAGGATGTCGCAGAGCGCGCCGAGCGCCGCCGGGTAGGCGTGGTCCGGCGGCGTGGCGTAGCCGACCACCAGGCCGTCGACGGCGGGCATCGCCCCCTCGCCGACCGCCGGGTGCCGGTAGTCGGCGAGCCCTTCGACGGCCAGGCCCCGGTAGCCGGCGGCCTTGAGCACCGAGCGCTCGGTGCCCGGCTCCAGGCGCAGCACCGCGTGCAGGCCGGCCGCGATGCCGGACACCTCGACGTGCGGGGCGCGGACGGCGAGCGCGGCCACCAGCTGGTCCCGGCGCTCCTGGTAGCGGCGGCGCATCCGGCGCACGTGTCGGTCGTAGCCCCCGGAGTCGATGAACTCGGCGAGGGTCAGCTGGTCGAGGGCGCTGGCCCAGCCCTCGCGTTCCCCCTTGGCGGCGAGCGCCCGGTCCACCAGGTGGTCGGGCAGCACCATCCAGCCGAGCCGCAGCGCAGGGGTCAGGCTCTTGCTGGTGCTGCCGAGGTAGACCACCCGTTCGGGGTCGAGGCCCTGGAGGGAGCCGACCGGCTGGCGGTCGTAGCGGAACTCCCCGTCGTAGTCGTCCTCCAGGAGGAGCCCGCCGCGCCCGCGCGCCCAGTCGACGACGGCGGCGCGGCGGCCCGGCTGGAGCGGGCCGCCGGTGGGGAACTGGTGGGCGGGGGTGAGCAGCGCCGTCCGGACGTCCGGGTGCTGCGCCAAGTCGCCCGTCCTGGCGCCCCGTTCGTCGATCGGCAGCGGGACGGTGGGGACGCCGGCAGCGGCCAGCAGCCCGCGGTGGAAGCCCAGCCCGTACGCCTCGACGGCCAGCGGGCCGTGCTCGGCGGGCGGCAGGACGGGCGCGGCGCCGTCGAAGAGCAGCCGCAGCGCGTGGGCGAAGCCGGAGCAGACCACGATCCGGTCGGGGTCGGTGCGCACGCCCCGGGCGCGGGCGAGGTAGTCGGCGAGCACAGTGCGCAGTTCGCGCCGGCCCTGCGGGTCGCCGGGGCCGAAGGCCTCGTTGGGGGCGGCGGTCAGGGCGCGGCGGGCGGCGGCGAGCCAGGCGGCTCGAGGGAAGGAGGAGGCGTCGGGCCGGCCCTGGCGCAGGTCGTGGATGGGTCCGGGGCGGCGGGAGGGCCGGCGGGCCCGGGTGCGCGGAACTGGTTCGGCGCGTTCGGCGACGGTGGTGCCGGAGCCCTGCCGGGCGGTCAGCCAGCCCTCCGCGACGAGTTCGGCGTAGGCCTCGGCAGCGGTGTTGCGGGCCAGGCCGAGGTCGGCGGCGAGGGTGCGGTAGGGCGGCAGCCGGGTGCCGGGGGCGAGTCTGCCGCTGCGGATCGCCTCGCGCAGGGCCGCCATCAGGGCGGCGCGGCGGCCGCCGGTGGCGGGGAGGTCGAGGTGGAGGTCGTTCCCGGTCGGGTGGGCGGGCTCGGAGGGGTGCGTGCCCCGCGTGTCCGTCATGGTCACGCACCCTACCGGCCGCCTCCCGGCGGCCGCCCCGCCGCCCCGCCACCCCTAAAGGGGGCTACGGCACGACGGTGACCGGCCAGCGGCCGGCCTTCACCAGCCGGACGGCCACCGATCCGATCACCTTGTGCCCGGCCTGCTCGGAGACGCCGACCACCACGGCGTCGGCGCGCAGTTCGTCCGCGAGCTTGGCGAGGCCGGTGTACGGGTCGCCGCGCATGGTCAGGAAGCGCCACTCCACCCTCCACACCTCGCGCACCCGGTGCTCGGCCTCGCGCAGCGCGGCCAGCAGCTCCTCGGCGATCTCCTGGGTGGTCTCCTCCACCACGGCCCCGGCCAGGGCGGTCGCGGCGCCGAGGACCGGCTGGATGTACGCCACCGCGAGGACGGCGCCCTGCCGGCGGGCCAGTCCGGCGGCGTAGGCGGTGGCGCGCCAGGAGGAGTCCGAGCCGTCCAGGCCCGCCAGGATCACGCCGGGGCCGTCGGTGCCCAGCTCGAAGCCCGCGGGCGCGGCCGCGGCCTCGTGGTCCCCGGTCCCGATCGGCGCCCCCGCCGCGGCGGCCCCTCCGGGAGCGGCGCCCGCCGTCCCGCCCGTACCGGCGTCCGTCTCTCCCGCGCCCGCCGTGTCCGCCGCATCGTTCTCGTTGCTCATGGGGGTGAGGCTATGCCCGCCACCGAGGGTGACGGCACCGGGCACTCGGGGTGAGGGCTGTGGCCCGGGCCACCCGGGGGGCCGGCCGCGGCGGCGGAATCGGCACCGGCGGCCGGCCGACCGTCACGCGCTGTCGACCGTGTGGGCGGCCTCACAGCGGCCCCGGGGCGGATCCGGAGTGGCGCGGGCCACTTCGGAGGGCTTTTCGATCTTGAAAATAGTGGCAAATCGGGCGAAATCACCACATTTCCTTGATCCTTACCCTCGGTAACGGGCGTCTGACGTGGCCAAACCTTCGAATCCTTGAAACCGCCCCGACCGCACCCGTAACTTCGAACCCGTTGCACCGAGCGATTCGCTCCGGCCGGGCCGACCGCCCCCGAGCAGAACGGTGCAGGACCACGCGAGTGACGTGTCCCCGAAACCGACGGCCTTCCGAGGGCCTGGTTCCGCGTGCTCGCAGACCCCTCCGAAAGGAACACCATGACCTTCCGTAACGAGACCGCCGCTGCCACCACCACTGCCACCCCGAAGCGCCGCAACCGCGTCCGGATGGCTCTGATGGCCGGGGCGATCACCGCCCTGCCGGTGGCCGGCCTCGTCACGGCTACCAGCGCCTCCGCCGCGCCGGCTTCGGTCTGGGACAAGGTCGCCGCCTGCGAGGCGACCGGCAACTGGGCGATCAACTCCGGCAACGGCTTCTACGGCGGCCTGCAGTTCACCCAGAGCACCTGGGCCGCCTTCGGTGGCACCGCCTACGCCCCGCAGGCCCACCAGGCCACCAAGGACCAGCAGATCGCCATCGGCGAGAAGGTCCTGGCTGCCCAGGGCCCGAACGCCTGGCCGATCTGCTCCGCCAAGGCCGGTCTGGCCAAGTAAGACCCCCTGCGCCGAGACCGCGCGCACCGAGGCCGCCGCACCCCATCCCGGGGTACGGCGGCCTCGTCGTGCCTCCCGACGGCAGCGGACCTCGGCAGGGGTCCGGCGGGGTGCGGGGCGGTCAGTGCTTCATGTAGACGCTGTCCATGAACTCGATGATCTGCTGGTCCGTGAGCCGCTGGCCCTCGCGGTGGCCCATCGCCAGGTCGGCCTCGCTGATCATGCCCACCAGCCGGTCCCCGTCGATCACCGGGATGCGCCTGATCTGGTGCTGCTCCATCTTGCGCAGCACCACCTCCATGCTGTCCTCGGCCCGCACGCAGTGCAGGTGGCCGGCCAGTTCCATGGCCGTCATCTTGGCCGGGTCCTTGCCCTCCGCGATACATCGCAGCACGATGTCGCGGTCGGTGATGATGCCCTTCAGCTTCTGGTCGTCGCCGCAGATCGGCAGCGCACCCACGTTCTTGTCACGCATCATCCGCGAGGCCTCGGCCAGCGTCTGATGGGCGCCGATGCACTGGGCGCCGGTGTGCATGATGTCTCGGGCAGTGGTCACGGGGACTCCTTCGTCGGTGGTTTCCCCCCGCTGGTCCCCCCGCCTCCCCCGGCGGTGCTCCCCGGCTCCCTCCGACGGAGCGGAGGCCGGGTGACCGCGTCCTCACCATAAGCAACCCCGCCCCCGCCCGCGACCCCGGCCCGGCGCCGGGAGGCCGGGACGGCCGGTGCGGCCGCAGAGTGGAAGGCGGAACCACCCGTGCTTCCCGAGGAGTGAGCGAGCCACCGGGCCGGAGGCCCCGGAACCGGCGGAGCGATCGGAGGCGGACCGTGCCGCAGATGACGGTGGACGGGCGCACCCTCGCGCTGTCCCACCTCGACAAGGTCTACTACCCGCGCACCGGCACCCCGAAGGGCGAGGTGCTGCGCTACTACGCCGCCGCGCACACCGCGCTGCTCCCGCACCTGCGCGACCGCCCGGTCTCCTTCCTGCGCTGCCCGGACGGCGTCGAGGCGGAGGTGTTCGTCGCCAAGAACCCGCCGCCCGGCACCCCGGACTGGGTGCGCACGGTCGACGTGCCGAGCACCACCGGTGACCTGCGCCAGGTGGTGCTGGAGAACGGCGCGGCGCTGCTCGCGCTCGCCAACCTGGGCTGCCTGGAACTGCACGTCCCGCAGTGGCACGCGGCCGCGCCGGCCCTCGCCGACCGGCTGGTGCTGGACCTCGACCCCGGCGAGGGCGCGGACGTGCTCACCTGCCGCACGGTGGCGCTGCTGCTGCGCGAGCGGCTCGCGGCGGACGGCCTGGCCGCCTGGGTGAAGACCTCAGGATCCAAGGGCCTGCACCTGCTGGTCCCGATCGAGCCCACGCCGAGCGCCCGGGTCTCCGCGTACGCGAAGGCGCTGGCCGCCGCCCTGGAGGCCGAGCGCCCGGAGCTGGTGGTGCACACCATGGCCAAGGCCCGCCGCCGGGGCCGGGTGCTGGTCGACTGGTCGCAGAACAACGCCAAGAAGACCACCGCCGCGCCGTACACCCTGCGGGCCCGGCCGCTGCCGACCGTCTCCACCCCGCTGGCCTGGGCGGAGCTCGACGCGGCCGTCGACGAGCGGGACCTGGTCTTCACGCTCGCCGAGGTGCCCGGCCGGCTCTCCGCGCACGGCGACCTGCTCGCCCCGCTGCTGGACCCGGGGCGGGCCAGGCCGCTGCCGTCCGCGCCCTCGGCGGCCGGAGCGGAACCGGCCGGTCCGAAGACCGCCGGACGGAGAGCCGCCGGAGCGGAACCGACCGGACCGAAGAGCGCCCGACGGAGAGCCGCCGGAGCGGAACCGACCGGACCGAAGACCGCCCGACGGAGAGCCGCCGCCGAACCGGAACCACCGGCGCGCCAGGTGCTGCACCCGCCTGTCGAGGTGATGCGCCCGGCCGCCGTGACCTCCGTCCCGCCCGCCGACGGCCTGGGCGGCGGAGGCGTGCAGTACGAGCTGAAGCTGGACGGCTTCCGGTGCGTCGCCTTCGCCCGGGGCGAGCGGCCCGCGTACCTCCAGTCCCGCAGCGGCCGCGACCTCGCCCCCGAGTTCCCGCCGATCGCCGCCGCCGTCGCCCGGCTGCCCGAAGGGCTGGTGCTGGACGCCGAGTTGGTCGCCTGGCGCAACGGCCGGTTCGCCTTCGGCGAGTTGCTGCACACCCGCCAGGCCAGGGCCGCCGCCCCCGAGGTGGCGCTCGGTCTGATCGCCTTCGACGTGCTGGCGCTGCCCGGCCGCGACGTCCGCCGGCTGCCGCTCACCGACCGCCGCCGGCTGCTGCTCGCGGCGCTCGCCGACGTCCCGCCGCCGGTCCAGCCGGTCATGGCCACGACGGACCGGGCGGAGGCGCTGGAGTGGATGGAGCGGCTCGCGGACACCGGGGTGGAGGGCCTGGTCTGCAAGGCCGCCGCCGCCCCCTACCGCCCGCGCGGCGCGGGCCGCGTCTGGGTCAAGTACCGCCGCAGCGACACCCTCGACGCCACCGTCCGCGCCGTCACCGGACCGGCCGCCCACCCGCAGGCGCTGGTCCTCCAGCTCGACGACGGCCGGGTGTTCCTGTCCACGCCGCGGCTCACCCCGGTCCAGTCGCGCGAGGTCGCCGAGGTCGTCCGCCCGCTGCTCGGCCCGCCCGCCACCGACCCTGACCACGGCCCGGTCCACCCGCTGACCTCCCCGCTCAGGGCCGAACTCACCCTCACCGGTCGGCCGCCCACCGCCACCTTCGTCCGCCTCCGGGGCGACTGACCACCGGCTCGCCCCCGCCCCCGCTCACTCCCGCCGCTTCGCCGTCACGTGGGCGAACTCCGTCACCAAGGCGTCGTCGAACAGCGGCAGGTCGCCGGGCTTGCGGCTGGTGACGAGCGGGCCGGGGCCGTCGTGGCAGACGTGCACCGGCTCGTCCACCCACTGCGCGCCGGCGTTCACCAGGTCGGTGCGCAGGCTGGGCCAGGAGGTGAGGGTGCGGCCGCGCACGGCGTCGGCCTCGATGAGCGTCCAGGCCGCGTGGCAGATCGCCGCGACCGGCCGGCCGGCGGCGCAGCAGGCGTGGACGAAGGCGACCGCCGGGCGGTCCAGGCGCAGCCGGTCGGGGTTGGCGACGCCGCCGGGGAGGACCAGCCCGTCGTAGTCAGCCGGGTCGGCGTCGGCGACGAGGGCGTCCACGGCAAAGGTGTCGCCTGCGGCTCGGTGCCTGACGGCCTGGACCCGGCCCGCGGCCGTGGACAGCAGCCGCGGGATGCCGCCGGACTCGGCGACCGCCTGCCACGGGTCGGTCAGTTCGACCTGCTCGGCCCCGTACGGCGCGACCAGGAAGGCGATCGTCCGCCCGGTGAGCGTGGTGGAGGGCCAGCCCATGGCGCCTCGCTCAGCGCGGGTGCGGGGCGGTCAGGTCGACGGCCGCGGGCGGGGCGGAACTGAGTCGGGCGCGCGGGCAGTCGAGGTGGACGGTGCGGTCGAGGTGGTCGAGCCGGGCGACCAGTCGGGTCGGGACGAGCACCCGGGTGCCCCGCACCCAGGGCTCGGCGTCGACCAGCAGGTGGTCCCCGGTGTCCTGTTCGACCCGGCCGACCGGGCCGTCGGTGGCACGCACCTCGTACCCGACCAGCGTGAGGTCGGCGGCGGAATGGGAGCCCGGGCGGTACTCCCACAGGTCGGTGGTCATCACGCTCACGCCTCCGGACGGTCCCATGGGCGCCGCTCCCGGCGCTCCCGACGTTCCCCGGCCTCCGCCGGGTCGATCAGTCCGGCGCCGCCGCGGGCCGTGCGCCGCCGGCGCAGCAGCTCGGAGGCGGCGACCGCGGCCGCCACCGTGGCCGCCCAGACCACGCCGAGCGCGACCAGCACCGCGGGGGCGGGTGTCCGTACGCCCACGCCGAGGCAGATCGCCGTCATCACCAGGGCGGTCAGCAGGATCCCCGCCGAGATCCTGCGCCCCACTGCGCGGAGCACGCCCCGGACCCGACCGGGCGGCTTGGCGCCCATCGTGCTCAACTTCCGGTCGAGCCGTGTGTCCTGGCGCAGATCGGACTCGATCTCCTCGAGGAGCCGCCGCTCCCATCCGCTCAACGCGGGTCCGTCCATCTCGGTCACCTCCGACACTTCGGGTGACGTGCTCGCAGCCGGGCGGTTGCCCGATACGAACCGGCGCTAACCGTTCCGGGCACCGCCTGTTCCGGCACCCACGGGCCCGAAGGCCCGGGGGCGCGCCAGCAGGCTGTCGTCCAGGACGCTCAACAGGGCGGCGGCGTCGCGGTGGACCTCGATCGCGCCCGCCGCCCGCAGCTGCGGGCCGGTGTCGCGGCCGGCCGCCAGGGCCACGCACGGTACCCCGCACCGCCGCGCCGCCCGTACCTCGCGCACGCTCCCGGCGACGGCCACGGCGTGCCAGGGCCCGCCGTCCACCAGGTCCAGCGCGGCCCGCACCGGGTCGTCCCCGGGATCGGCCACGGTCAGCGCCGGGGTGCCGGCCGGCCCTGGGCCGGTCAGCACCACCGTCCACCCCCGGGCGGCGCACTCGTGCAGCAACTCGGCACCGCCGGGCAGCGCGGGCTGCCACCAGTCGGTACCGAAGAGGGCCGCCGAGACCACCGTCATGACCACCGCTTCCGTTCGCGGGCGACGCGCCGAACGTTCCCTTCCAGGTTAGGTCGTTCCCCGGCCGAGCGCGCAGCCTGCGCCGGGGCCCGAAAAGGGAGTGGTCACGGATGATCCACAGGCCCCAGGGTGTCGCTCCATCCCATTGGTCCAGTCCAGGAGCCCGTTCCCCGATGTCCTCGCCCGCCCTGTACCGCTCGCCGAGACCCGCCGCCACCGTCTCCACCGTCCTGCTCGCCGTGGCCGGCGCCGCGACGCTCGCCTCGCTAGGCACGGGCTTCCGCCTGTACCTGGAGGCCGGCAAGCTCGCCGACGACGTCGAAGCCGACGGATCCGCGCTGACGGACGCGGCGCAGCTCTACGAGGGCGTCGGCTTCCTCCAGGTGGTGGCCCTGGCCGCCTCCGCGATCGGCTTCCTCGTCTGGTTCTACCGGGTGCGGGTGAACGCCGAGGTCTTCGACCCGCACGGGCACCGGTTCCGGCGCGGCTGGGCGATCGGCGGCTGGTTCACCCCCGTGGTCGCCCTCTGGTTCCCGCGGCAGATCGCGGGCGACATCTGGCAGGCCACCGCCCGGCCGGACGCCTCGGGGATCCGCATGCGGCTCCCGCAGACGCTGCTCACCCTCTGGTGGGCCACCTTCTGGCTCTCCAACGCGGCCGACCGGTTCGGCAACCACTACCTCGGCACGAACGCGGCGCGGTACGCGGACGGCTACCAGGAGGCCGTCGGCTGGCTGCTGATCGCCGACCTGCTGTCGGTGGTGTCCGCGGTCTTCGCCGTCCTGGTCGTCCAGCGGCTGACGGCCATGCAGGAGGAGCGCTTCACCGAGTCCGCCGCCCCGGCGTACGGCGGGGTCCACGGCGGGACGGTCTGGGGCTGATCCCACGTGGCCGAGCGCTCCCGTCGGGGATCCCTCAGTCCGTGAACGGGTCGGAAGCCAGCCGGGCGTGCAGGTGCTCGTCCACGTAGACGCCCCCGCCGTAGGTGTAGGAGCCGCGCAGGGTGCCCTCGTACGGGAAGCCGGCCCGCACCGCGACCCGGCAGGAGTCCTCGTTGGCGACGGCGTGGTACAGCTCGATGCGGCGGACGTCGGCGTGCTCCACCGCCCAGCGGGTGACGGCGGTGGTGGCCCGGCTGGCCAGACCCCGGCCGCGGGCGGCGGCGAGCAGCCAGTAGCCGATCATGGCCACTCCGTCGTCCCGGTTGGTCCACCCCAGGTAGGCGTTGCCGCAGAGGCTGCCGTCGGCGGCGTCGACGATGGCGAAGGGGGCCGCGGTGCCGTCGGCCCAGTGCCGTTCGCAACGGGCGAGGTAGGTCTCGACGACGACCGGGCCGTCGGCGCTGAGCGGGCTCCAGCGGGCGACGGCCGGGTCCGCCGCGGCGGCGGTCAGGGCGGGCCCGATGCCACCGGCCACGTCGAGGTCGGGCCCCCACGGGCGCAGCAGGGCGTCCCCGAGGTCGAGGACGGTGGGGCGGAAGACGCGGCGGTCGGCGGCCGGATCGCTGATGGTCATTCCGTCTTCCTACCCCCACGTCTCCCGGGCCCGCCAGCGAATTTCCCGGCGGCCGGGCGCGCGCGGCGACGGCCGGTCGGTCACCGGGCGCACGCGGCGACGGCCGGTCGGTCACCGGGCGCCGCCGGGCGGGCGGGGCGGGGTCAGATCCGGGCCAGGTAGCCGTTCTCCACCAGCCAGAGCACGTTCAGCTTGGCCGGGCCGCCGGGCAGCAGGGTGCCGTCGAGCTGGTACTGCAGGCCCCAGCCGGGCTGGTTGAACCAGGGCGCGATCGGGCCGGCGTGCACGGTGAAGGCCTTGACCACCTTGTAGTCGTGGTAGTTGCAGGCGGCCGGCGGGTCGCCGTCCAGGCTCTGCGGCGGGAGCGCCCGGTTGGCGTAGGGCAGGCCCTCGGGGGCGAGGTAGGCGCCGTACTCGCTGCCGTAGCGGTCGATGTTCTGGTTCGGGTAGAGCGTGAGGTCGAACTCGATCGGGCTGCCGTCGGGCAGGGTGACGTAGCCGTCGGCCGGCGGGTATGTCCAGCCGCCCTTGCCGCCGTTGCCGGCCGGGTCGTAGTACTCGGCCAGGAAGTCCTGCTCGCCGGCGCCGCCGGTGCGCTGGTAGCCGGCGAGCTGGCGGCCGACCGGTCCGGTGGTCGGGAGGTCGGCGGGGCCGAGGCGGGCGTCGTCGTGGCGGAACGCGGCGGAGCACTGGTCGGAGGGGGTGGCCGTGGGGGCCGCGACGGCGGGGGTGCTCACGGCGGTGAGGGCGGCGGCCGCGGCGAGCGGCGCGACGAGCAGGCGAAGGCGAAGGCGCACGGTGTCTCCGTCGAACGGGTCAGCGGTCGAGAAAGGAGCCACGGAGGGGCGTTGTGCTCACCCTGTGTGGCTGGTTCGACACCAGGCAATCGGATCATCTGATCATTCGTCAACACGATCAGAACAACTGCGCGTTCGACTCCGCGGATTCGGCCGAAGCCGGGACACCGGGACCGCCCGTCCGCGAGGATGGGCGGTCCGGTGCCGCCGGATCACCGCCCCGGGGCGACCTTGCCGAGCAGGTGGAGCAGCCGGTCCAGGGCGTCCTTGGAGTTGGGCTCGGTCAGGTTGACCATCAGCCGGAACGCCACCTTCAACAGCGCCGGGTGGCCGAGCCCGGCGGCTCCGGCCGCGCCGAGCAGCTTCCGCCGGCCCAGCAGGTCGGCGGCCACCCGGCCGAGCGCGAAGTAGCCCGCGTAGGCGGAGCGCAGCGCCTGCGGGTAGGCGCGCAGGGCGAGGTCCCGGCCGCGGTCGGTGCGGCGGGCGAGGGCCTGGACGATGGTCTCGGCGGCGAAGCGGCCGGACTCCATCGCGTAGGCGATGCCCTCGCCGGTGCCAGGGCTGACCGTGCCGCCCGCGTCGCCGATCAGCAGCAGGCCGTCGGCGTAGTGCGGCTGCCGGTTGAGGCCCATCGGCAGGGCGGCGCCGCGGATCGGCTCGGTGACCGCGTCGGGGGTGTAGCCGTACTCCGGGGGCAGGCCGTCGCACCAGCGGCGCAGCAGCTCCCGCCAGTCCACCTCGGTCCCGGCGGTGTCGAGGACGCCGAGGCCGACGTTGGCGGTGCCGTCGCCCAGGCCGAACACCCAGGCGTAGCCGGGCAGCAGACGCCGGGCCGGGTCGTTGGGGTCGCGCAGGTCGAGCCAGGCCTCCAGGTAGCGGTCGTCGTGGCGCGGAGTGGTGAAGTACGTCCGGTAGGCGACGCCCATCGCGCGGTCGGTGCGGCGGTAGCGCCGCATCGCCACCGACAGCCGGGTGGAGTTGCCGTCGGCGGCGACGACGATCGGGGCCCGGTAGGCGGTCGGCCGGCGCTCCTCCCCCAGCTTGGCGGTGACGCCGGTGATCCGGCCGGTCCGCTCGTCCAGCAACGGGCCCGTCACATTGGCGCGTTCGACCACCCAGGCACCGGCCGCGGCGGCCTTGCGGGCGAGCAGTTCGTCGAAGTCGGCGCGGCGCCGGACCAGTCCGTACCCGGGGTAGGCGGAGAGCTCGGGCCAGTCGAACTCCAGCGAGCGGTGCCCGGCGATCAGCCGCAGGCCCCGGTTGTGCAGCCAGCCGGCCTCCTCGGAGACGTCGATGCCGAGGTCGGTCAACTGCTTGACGGCGCGCGGGGTGAGGCCGTCGCCGCAGACCTTCTCGCGCGGGAAGGCGGACTTCTCCAGCAGCAGGACGTCCACTCCGGCCCGGGCGAGGTGGGCGGCGGCGGTGGAGCCGGCCGGCCCGGCGCCGACCACGATGACGTCGGCGCTCTCCGCGGGGGCGTCGGCCCCCTCGCCGTCCCGGGCGGCGTCCTCGCTCCTGTCCTCGCCCCTGACGGCCCCTTCGCCCTCGACGGTCTCCTCGGGCCGGACGGTCTGCTCTGGGCCGGGCATCGCACTCTCCCACGGGTCGGATCGGCTGTTCACACGACGGAGTCCTCGGACTGGGCGGTTCCGGACGGACGATAGAGAACCCCGGCACCCGCCCGCCGCCCCGACACGCAGGCCGCCGCCACGGACCGGTCAATACCGGCCACCGCGGGCTGGCGGGTTCACCCGCCGGACCGGGACCAGGGGTTGACCGTTCGACCGGCTCTGACACCGGTGAAATGATCACAACCAGGTAATCAGATCGTTGTAATGAACTAGTCGGACCAATCGCCGTTAGCGATGCATTTCGGCCAAACCTCCCTTGCGTCACGTTTCCCGCTGCGGGGACTGTTGTGCCCCTCCCGTCGCACGGCACCGGATCCCCGCCGAACGGCGACGGAGACTCTCTCCCACCGCGCGGGCCCGTCCCGGCCCGGCCGTACCCGATGGAACCCTGATGCACCTCCGCTCCACCGCCGCGCGCTCCCTGGTGGCCGTCCCGACCGCCGCCGCACTCCTGCTGCTCGCCCCCGCCGCGCACGCCGCCGCGGGCGGCAAGGGCGGCGCCCCCGGCAACAACGGCACCGTCAAGATCCACGACGCCGCCACCGGACAGGAGGACGTGCGCAACGAGCCCAAGGTCTGCACCTTCTACCTGGACTCCTTCGGCTTCGACGCCAACCAGGACGTGATCTGGGCGATCGCCACCGTCGGCCCCAAGGGCGAGACCCTCGCCGCGTACGGGGACATCCCGGTCGACCCGCACGGGCACGTGCGGACCGAGGACATCCACCTGCCGGACGGCCACTACAAGCTCTACTGGCAGTCGGTCGAGCTGGTGAACGGCCAGCTCCCGGAGAACGCCGAGCTCAACAAGCCCAAGCACAAGGTGTTCAAGGTCGACTGCGGCGGACAGAGCCCGACCCCGACCGGCAAGCCCTCGCCGACCGTGACGCCGACCCCGGTGAAGACGCCGTCGACCGGCCCGACCACCGTGCCCTCGCACAGCCCGTCCGCCCCGGCGACGACGCCCGCCACGACCCCGACCCCGACCACCCCGCCGACCACCCCCTCGGCCACGCCGAGCGCGAGCGCGAGCACGAAGCCCGCCGAGACGCCGACCGCCACCCCGAAGCCGGTGCCGCCGACCGCCACCCCGACCAGCCCGGCGGCCACCACCCCGGCGACCGGAGAGCCCACCGAGGAGCCCACGGCCGCGCCCAGTGGCGCCCCGAGCCCGGCCCCGTCGAGCACGCCGACCGGCACCGTGCCGGTGCACAAGCCGTCCACCGAGACCCCGGTCAACCCGGAGCAGCCGCTGATCAAGCCGGACAAGGTCAGCGTGCCCACCCCGATCCCGGGCGCCACCACGGACGGCAAGAAGCTGGCCACCACCGGCAGCGACGGCACCCTGCTCTACGCGGGGACGTCCAGTAGCTCGGCGAAGCGGGATAGCAGGAAATCCGTGACGGCGGATATGTCTCGCGCTGCGCGCTCTTGGGGCATGGCGACTC
>NZ_JBSFKQ010000075.1:0-28948 GCF_053598615.1 Kitasatospora sp. NPDC001095
GCCGGCCCCGCGTCCGGCCGCTCCACCGCCGACCGCCCGAACGGCCACAGGATGAACCCGGCAAGCCGGAACGACGCGATGCCGAACGGGATCGTTGCCGGGCGCTCCGGTTCGCGCGGCGAGCGTGCTGCGGTTCCGGCTTCCGACCGGGGTGGGAGCGGCGCAGTCGACGGAGCTCTCCCGGGACCGGGACGCTGCGGTGAGCGGCGTGGTCGGGGCCCCGACCACGCCGGACAGCGGCGAACGCCGGCCCAGTCCAGGGAGCGGGGCCCCGCAAACGCGCCACGCCCCGCCGGGCGTGCGGCGATCGGTGGGGGTGTTCGCTCAGCCGTCCTTCGGCTACTCGGTGATCTGGATGAGCCGCACCGGGCAGAGCGAGGCGGTCTGCCTGACCAGCGTGTGCAGCGCCGCGGGTGGCTCCTCCTGGAGCAGTGTCACGATGCCGTCGTCGTCCTGGTCGAAGACGTCGGGGGCGCGCATGACGCACTGGCCGGCCGACACACACCGGTCGGGGTCGACGCTGACACGCATAGTGGTTGTACCTCGCTCTGTGGGGTGAACTTCGGTGGAGTGGACCTCTGTGGGCTGAACGGTCACCAGGTGACGGGGAGCTCGTGGACGCCGTAGACCAGGGCCTCGTCCTTGAACTTGAGCTCGGACACCGGGACGGCCAGCTTGAGGCCGGGGATGCGCCGGAACAGGGTGCCGAAGACGACTTCGAGTTCGATCCGGGCGAGGTTCTGGCCGATGCACTGGTGGATGCCGTAGCCGAAGGCGAGGTGGCTGCGGGCCTCCTCGCGGCGGATGTCGAGGGTGTCGGCGTCGGGGAAGACGCTCTCGTCGTGGTTGGCGGAGTTGTTGAGCGGCAGGATGCCCTCGCCTGCCTTGATGACGGTGCCGTCGATCTCGATGTCCTCCAGTGCGACCCGGGCGGTGCCGGAGTCGGAGATGCTGAAGAACCGCAGCAGTTCCTCCACCGCGCCGGGCAGCAGCTCGTGGTCGGCCTTGACGGCGTCGAGCTGCTCGGGGTGCTCCAGCAGGCCGAGCACGCCGAGCGAGATCATGTTGGCGGTGGTCTCGTGCCCGCCGACCAGCATCAGCCGGGCCATGGTGACGATGTCGGTGTGGTCGGCGATCGGCTCTTCGCGGTTCTTCTCGATGAACCGGCTGATCAGGTCGTCGCCGGGTTCGGTCTCCTTGGCGGTGATCAGCCTGTCCAGGTACATGTCCAGGCCGACGACCGCGGCGCCGTACTCCTCCGGGCTGATGTCGTGGTTCATCATCAGCGCCGACCACTCCTCGAACTGCGGGTGGTCCTCGTACGGGACGCCGAGCAGCTCGCAGATCACCAGCGAGGGCACCGCCAGCGAGAGTGCGGCCACCAGGTCGACCGGTCCGCCGGCCGCGAGCATCGCGTCGATCCGGGCGTCCACGATCTCCTGGATCCGGGGGCGCAGCGCGCGCATTCGGCGGGCGGTGAACTCGGGGATCAGGTAGCGGCGCTGGGCGGTGTGCTCCGGCGGGTCCATGGAGAGCAGCATGAGGCGGACCTCGCGGAGCATCTCCTCGGGGATGTGGAACTGGTGCGGGTAGCCGGGCAGTTTGAGGTTGGAGCTCACGCGGGAGTCGCCGAGCACCGTCTTGACGTGCTCGTGCGTGGTGACCAGCCAGGCCGGCTTGCCGGTGACCTTGAGTACCGCCTGGGAGATCGGCTCGTTCTCACGGAGCTTGGCGTACTGCGCCGGCGGGCTGAACGGACAGGTGCGGGTCATCGGGAAGTTCGGCAGTTCGGTCGCCAGGTGGTCCTGGGTCATGGTGCCCTCTCGGAGTCGGGTTCGACTGGTCGGATCGATCCGCCTGGGTCACCAGGTGACGGGCAGTTCGTACATGCCGTAGACGATGGCGTCGTCCTTGAACTTGAGCTCGGACATCGGGACGGCCAGCTTGAGGCCGGGGATGCGCCGGAACAGGGTCTCGTAGACCATTTCGAGTTCGATCCGGGCGAGGTTCTGGCCGATGCACTGGTGGATGCCGTAGCCGAAGGCGAGGTGGCTGCGGGCCTCGCGGCGGATGTCGAGGGTGCCGGCGTCGGGGAAGACGCTCTCGTCGTGGTTGGCGGAGTTGTTGAGCGGCAGGATGCCCTCGCCTGCCTTGATGACGACTCCGTCGATCTCGATGTCCTCCAGCGCGACCCGGGCGGTGCCGGCGTCGGAAATGCTGAAGAACCGAAGCAACTCCTCGACGGCCTTGGGCAGCAGGGTGGAGTCGGCCTTGACCGCGGCGAGCTGGTCGGGGTGCTCCAGCAGGGCCAGAGTGCCCAGCGCGATCATGTTGGCGGTGGTCTCGTGGCCGGTGACCAGCATCAGCCGGGCCATGCTCACGATGTCGGCGTGCTCGACGGAGGGCTCGGCGCGGTTGGCCGCGATCAGCCGGCTGATCATGTCGTCGCCCGGCGTGGTCTCCTTGTTGGTGACCAACTGGTCGACGTACTGGTCGAGTTCGTAGTGCGCCAGGCCGCGCTCCGCGTCGCTGATGTCATGGTTCATGATCTGGCCGGCCCAGTGCTCGAAGCGCGGGTGGTCCTCGTAGGGAACACCGAGCAGCTCGCAGATCACCAGCGAGGGCACCGGCAGTGCGAGTGCGGCCACCAGGTCCAGCGGGCCGCCCTCGGCCAGCATCGCATCGATCCGGGCATCCACGATCTGCTGGATCCGGGGGCGCAGCGCGCGAATCTGGCGCAGGCTGAACTCGGGCGCCAGCAGCCGGCGCTGGACGGTGTGTTCGGGCTGGTCCATGGAGAGGAAGGTGAGCGGGACGGCCTGCAGCATCTCCTCGGGCACCGGCACCTGCAGCGGGTAGCCGGGCAGCTTGAGGTTGGCGCTCACCCGGGAGTCGCCGAGGATCTTCTTCATGCTCTCGTAGGTGCTGACCAGCCAGGTGGGCTTGCCGTTGACCTTGAGGACCGCCCGAGAGATCGGCTCGCTCTCACGGAGCTTGGCGTACTGTGCCGGCGGGCTGAAAGGGCAGGAACGCGGCATCGGGAAGGCCGGCGGCTGGGCGGCCGGACGTTCTTGGTCGGCAGTCTGGGTCATGGTGCCCTCTCGAACTCACTGGAACGAACTCATTCGAACCCGCATGCGTCGGAACTCGCGTGCGTCGCATGCGCGAGCACGCTGATCCGGGCACGCTGATCCCGGTGTGAGGAAGGCCCCCGGCGCGAAGAAGCCCTCCGCCCCTCCGCGCGAGGAAGGCCCCGGTGCGAGGAGAACCCGGGCGCGTGGAGCGGCCATCCGTACGGCGCATTCGACCGCTGTTCGCACGTTAGGCGGCCCGATCACCGCACCACACCCCCTGCCGACCCCTACCGCGTGGCCTGTGTCGCGACCCGGGCCGATCCGGCTCGCGCCCCTGCTGGGCTAGGGGCCGCTAGGGGTCCAGTCGGGCCGTCGCAGCGCGTTAGCGTCGGGACCGGATCACTTGCCATGCACCCCGAACACGTCTGTCGACTGAGGTGGTTACCGTGCCCCTGGAGCCCAGCGCCAAGGGAACCGTCCCGTTCGGGGAGTACCGAACCTGGTACCGCGTCACCGGCGACCTCCGAGCGGAGAAACCGGCCGTGGTGGTGGTGCACGGCGGTCCCGGCAGCACCCACGACTACCTGCTGCAGCTGACCGAACTCGCCGAGCAGGGCTGGCCGGTGGTGCACTACGACCAGCTCGGCAACGGTGGCTCGACCCATCTGCCCGACAAGGGCGCCGACTTCTGGAAGACCGACCTCTTCGCCGCCGAACTGACCAACCTGCTGAGCGAACTGGGCATCGCCGACAACTACGTGCTGTTCGGCCAGTCCTGGGGCGGCCTGCTCGCCGCGAAGCACGCGATGACCCGGCCGGCCGGACTACGCGGCTTGGTGGTGGCCAACTCGCCCGCCTCCTACCCGCTGTGGCTCAGTGAGATGGCCGTGCTGCGCGCGCAGCTGCCGTCGGACGTGCAGGAGACCCTGCTGCGGCACGAGGCGGCCGAGACCTTCGAGTCGCCCGAGTACCTGGCCGCCATGCGGGTCTTCTACGACCGTCACGTGTGCCGGATCCTGCCCTGGCCGAAGGACTTCCTCTCCTCCTTCATGGAGATCTACAACGACCCGACCGTGTACTACACGATGAACGGGCCCAACGAGTTCCACGTGATCGGCACCCTCAAGGACTGGTCGATCATCGACGAACTGGACGCGATCCGGACGCCGACGCTGCTGATCAGCGGCAGGTACGACGAGGCCACCCCGGTGACGATGCAGCCCTACTTCGACCGCATCCCCAACGTGCGTTGGGAGATCTTCGAGAACTCGAGCCACTGCCCGCACCTGGAGGAGTCGGATCGCTTCACCGAGGTGATGGTGGGCTTCCTGAAGGAGCTGGCGCAGCCGGTGCGGGAGAGCCGGTCATGACGAAGCGAACAGCGATGATCTTCCCCGGTATGGGCCCGGCCACCTTCGACGACGTCGGCCGGTTCATGGTGGCCAACCGCTTCGCCAGGGAACTGGTCACGGTCGCCGACGAGGTCCTCGGCTACTCCCTGGTGGACGCCTTCCGCGAGGCCGAGGGCGACTACTCCGAGGCAGCCCAGGTGGCCTTCCTGGTCAACTGCCTGGCCAGCGCCGACTGGGCGCAGGATGCCCTCGGCGTCGAAGCCGAGGCCGTCCTCGGCCCCAGCTTCGGCGAGAAGGCGGCGGTCGCCTTCGCCCAGTCGCTCCCGATGCCCGAGGCCGTGCGGATGACCGCGGAACTCGCGCGCTGCATGGACGAGTACTTCAGCCAGGAGCACACCGACATCGTGGTGCTCTCCTTCGTCCGTACTCCCGAGGAGAAACTGGGCGAGATCCTCGCCGAGCTGGACGAGCAGGGCGAGTGGCACGACATTTCCTGCTACATCGACGAGGGCTTCTACATGCTCTCGCTGCGCGAGTCCCGGGTGGAGTGGATGCAGCAGCGGCTGCGCGCGATCGGTGGGATGCCGCTCTACACCATGCGTCCGCCGCTGCACTCGGGCGCCTTCGCCGGGCTGCGGGACAAGGCCGAGCGCGAGGTGCTGTCCACCCTGCACTTCACCGACCCGAAGCTTCCGGTGGTGGCCGACCAGGACGGCGCGCTGCTCACCACGGCCGAGCAGGTGCGCACGATGCTGCTGGACAGCATCGTGCGTCCGCTGCGCTGGCCGGACGCGGTGGCCGGTCTCAGGCGGCTCGGCGTCGAGCGGGTCTGTGTCGCGGGCCCTGACAGCCTGTTCGGCCGAGTCCCGTGCACCACGGGGAACTTCGAGGTCGTGCCGGCCAACCCCCGGCTGGCGATGACCCCCAGGCGCCGGTCCGCCGTCGGCTGAGCGCCGAGGCGAGGGTCCGGCCCCTCCTGGAACGCACCTGGCAGAACGCGCCGACGCCGGTCGGCGCCGCCCGAGCACACCGGCGCCGCTTCGGCGCCGTCCGAGCACACTACGACGAGCAACGACAGTGATGGAGTGACCATGTGGGACGAGAAGTTCGAAGAGACCCTGCGCCGCTTCCTGCCCTTCCTGCCCCCGGGCGAGCAGTTGGAGAGCGACACCCCGCTGCGTGAGCTGGGCCTGGACTCGCTCGGCACCGTGGAGCTCCTGGGCAACCTGGAGGCGGCCTACGACGTCCGCTTCCTGGACGACGCGCTGACCCCGGAGACCTTCGAGACCCCCGCCGTGCTCTGGAAGGCCATGGCGGGCATGCTGATCGGCACCGAGGCCTGACGGGGCGGGGAGGGGCACGAAAGGGCCACCACGATGGATGACACCGTGGACCTCGCGCTGTCCGGGCGTTTCCTGCGCGGACTCGCCAAGTCGGCGGACCGCCCCGCAGTGCTGGCAGGCGGGACCAGCCTGACCTACCGGGAGCTGCACGAGCGCGCGCTGCTGCTGGCCGGTTCGCTGCTGGCCCACCTGCCGTCGCGGCCGGCGGCGATCGGCGTGCTGGCGGGCAAGGGCCCCTCGGCGTACGCGTCGATCCTGGCCGGCCTGTACACCGGGATCACCGTGGTCCCGCTGCAACCGGCCTTCCCCGCCGCCCGCACCCGGCAGATGATCGAGGCGAGCGGAGTCGGTGCGCTCATCGCCGACGACGACTCGCTGCCGGCCCTGGTCGGGCTGCGGGCGGAGGGCGTCGACCTCCCGGTGCTCTTCGCCCCCGGCGGTCAGCCGCAGCCGGCCGTACCGCTGGCGGCGGGCAGCGCGCTGTCCGCGCCGATGCCGGTGCGCGGCGAGGACACCGCGTACGTCCTGTTCACCTCGGGCTCGACGGGCCGGCCCAAGGGCGTTCCGGTCACCCACACCAACACCCATCACTACTTCGGCCTGCTCGACGAGCGGTATGACTTCGGTCCCGAGGACGTCTTCTCGCAGAACTTCGACCTCAACTTCGACTGCGCGATGTTCGACCTGTTCTGCGCCTGGGGAGCCGGTGGCACGCTGGTCGTTCCGCCGCCGCAGGCCTACCGGGACATGCCGCGGTTCATCGCGGACAACGGCCTGACCGTCTGGTTCTCCACCCCCAGCGCGATCGCGCTGGTGCGGCGGATGGGGGGTCTCGGGCCCGCCGGCATGCCCTCGCTGCGCTGGAGCTTCTTCGCCGGAGAGGCGCTGAGCTGCCAGGATGCGGGCGACTGGCTGGCGGCGGCGCCGGATTCGACGCTGGAGAACCTCTACGGGCCGACCGAGCTGACCATCACCGTCGCCGCCCACCGCTGGGCGGGCGATGACGCGCTCAACGGCATGGTGCCGATCGGTTCGGTGCACGGCGGACACCAGGTCCTGCTGCTCGGCCCCAGCGGCGAGGACGATGCCGTCGAGGGAGAACTGTGCATTGCCGGACCACAGTTGACTGCCGGATACCTCGATCCCGGCGACGACGTGGGGCG
Organism: Kitasatospora sp. NPDC001095; assembly: GCF_053598615.1. NCBI lineage: Bacteria > Bacillati > Actinomycetota > Actinomycetes > Kitasatosporales > Streptomycetaceae > Kitasatospora > Kitasatospora sp. NPDC001095. Next base: position 6,933 of record NZ_JBSFKQ010000075.1, read on the forward strand.
GTTCTTCGACCGCAACGGCCGGCGCTTCTACCGCACCGGGGACCGGGTTCGCCGGGCGGACGGTGGTGAGCTGCTCTACCTGGGCCGGGACGACGCGCAGGTGCAGGTGCTCGGGGTGCGGGTGGAGCTGGCCGAGGTGGACGCCGCGGTGCGCAGCTGCCCCGGCGTGCAGGACGCGGTCACCGTGGCGATCGCGGCTCAGGGCTCGGTGGAGCTGGTGGTCTTCCACACCGGCGAGGTCGTGCCGTCGGCTCAACTCGCCCGTGACCTGCGCAAGGTGCTACCGGTGGCGATCGTCCCCAAGCGCTACCGGCACCTGGCCGAGTTCCCGCTGAACTCGAACCGAAAGATCGACCGCAAGCAGCTCGCACTCCAGGCCGCGACGACATCCGATTGAGGCTCACGATGGAGAGGACGGACACACGCCGTGAGTGGTGACGCGATACCGCAGGCCGCGCCCGCCGTGCTGGTGCACGGTGTGCTCGACGAGGCGACGGCAGACGTCGCGCCCGGTGCCGTCGCGGTCAGCGACCGGGACGGGCGATGGACTTACCAGGAGCTCGGCGAGTACAGCCACGCGGTCGACGCGTGGCTGGAGTCGCGCGACGTGCGCCCCGGTGACCGGGTGCTGGTTCAACTGCCGAGCAACCGGGCGCTGGTGGCGCTGTTCTACGGCACGGCCCGGCGCGGTGCGGTGCTGGTGCCGCTGAACCCGGGCATGAAGGAGTACCACCTGCGTTCGGTGCTCGCCAACGCCGAGCCCCGGCTGGTGATCGTCGCCGACACTGCGGTGGACCGGATCTCCGGGCTCTCGCCGGTCGAGGTGCTGGGCTTCGGCGAGGTCTGGCCCGAGGTGACGGCTCTGCACGGTGCCGGCGCGCGGGCCTCGATCCAGGAGGTCGACGCCGACGCGGTCGCCGTCCTGGTCTACACCTCCGGCAGTACCGCCGCGCCCAAGGGTGTGATCTGCCCGCACCGTCAGATGGTCTTCGCCTCCAGGGCGATCAACCAGGAACTCGGCTACCGCCCCGACGACGTGGTGTTCTGCCGGTTCCCGATCTCCTGGGACTACGGGCTCTACAAGATCCTGCTCGCCGCGCTCGGCCGCTCGGAACTGGTGCTGGCCGACACCGACTCGGACCTGGTGCTGCTCAAGCGGATCCGTGAGAGCGGCGCGACCGTGGTGCCGATCGTGCCCTCGCTGGCGGCGATGATCTGCTCCCTCGCCGAGCGCGACCCGGGCGGCGAGTCCAAGGTGCGACTGTTCACCAACACCGGCGCCGCGCTGCCGAAGACCACGGTGGACGCGCTGCGCACGGCCTTCCCCGGCGTCGAGGTGGTCCGCCAGTTCGGCCAGACCGAGTGCAAGCGCATCTCGGTGCTGCCGCCCGAGTTCGAGGACGCCAAGCCCACCTCGGTGGGCCGTCCGCTGCCGGGCACCAGGGTGCTGATCCTCGACGAGGACGGCAATGAGGTGCCCACCGGCGTGGCCGGCGAGATCGTGGTCGAGGGCCCGCACGTGATGCCCGGCTACTGGCGGGCGCCCGAGCTCACCGCCAAGGCCTTCCGTACCGACCCGGTAAGTGGGCAACGGCGCTTGCACACCGGTGACTTCGGCAGTGTGGACGAGGACGGGTTCCTCTACTACGAGGGCCGTCGGGACGACATGTTCAAGCGCAAGGGCGTGCGGATGAGCACGATCGAGATCGAGGCGGCCGCGATGGACATCCCCGGTGTCCGGGCCGCAGCGGTGCTGCCGCCGACCGAGGACCGCGACCTCGCGGTCTGCGTGGTGGGCGACCTGGCGCCGCACACCGTGCTGCGAGAGCTGTCGCTGCGCCTGGAACCGGCCAAGGTGCCGGGCCTGTGCCGGATGGTCGAGGAGCTGCCGCTCACGCTGCACGGCAAGCACGATCGCAGGAAGCTCGCTCTACTCTTCGAAGGGGCCACCCCGTGACCGGCTACGCCGAGCTTGCCAAGCGCTTCGGTACTCCGTCGTACGTCTACGACCTGGACCGCGTCGCGGCCGCCCGACGCGACCTGTTCGCCGCGCTGCCCGAGGAGGTCGAGCTCTTCTACGCGGCGAAGGCGAACCCGCACCCCGAGCTGCTGCGCGAGATGCGCGCCGGCGAGGGCCGGCGCTGCCGGGCGGAGATCAGCTCCACCGGTGAGCTCGCCGCGGTTCTGAGCGCGAGCTTCCAGGGCAGCGAGATCCTCTACACCGGCCCCGGCAAGACCGAGGGGGAGCTGACCGAGGCGCTGAGCGCCGGGGTGCGGCACTTCTCGGTCGAGTCGCTGGGTGATCTGCGCAACGTCGGCGCGGTCGCCACCCGGCTGGGCGTGGTCGCCACCTGCCTTCTGCGGGTCAACAGCGCCAGTGCCAGCGCCACGTCCAGCATCCGGATGACCGGGGTGCCCTCCCAGTTCGGCTTCGACAGCGAGACACTGCCCGAGCTGCGCGAGCAGGTCTTCGACGTGCCGGGCACGGACGTGGCGGGCGCGCACTTCTTCCCGCTCAGCAACGCCAAGGACGAGGCGAGCCTGATCGGGGAGTTCCAGCACACCATCGCGGTGGCCGCCCGAGTGCAGGACGAGCTCGGCACGCGCTTTCGCTTCGTCGACATCGGCGGCGGCTTCTCGGTGCCGTACGCGGTCCGCGGCGAGCGGCCGGTGTACGGCAACCTGCGTGAGGCGATGGCGATTTCGCTGGACGAGTCGTTCCCCGGCTGGCGCAGCGGCGAGGTGAGGATCGCGGTCGAGTCCGGGCGCTACCTGGTCGGTGACAGCGGCACGCTGATGGTTGGCGTGGTCAACCTCAAGGAGAGCCGCGGCCGGCGCTTCGTGATCCTGGACGGCGGGATCAACACCTTCGGCGGCATGTCCGGGCTGGGCCGGATCATGCCGGTCTCGGTGCGCCTGGACGACGAGGGGGTCCCGCTCGACCAGATCGCCAGCCTGGTCGGACCGCTCTGCACTCCGGGCGATGTGCTCGGCCGCGACATCGAGCTGCCCGCGTTGGCGCCCGGGGACGTGGTGAGCATCCCCAACGCCGGCGCCTACGGTCCGACGGCCAGCCTGCTGATGTTCCTCGGACGCCCGGCACCGACCGAGATCCTGGTCCGCGGCGAGGAGTTGATCTCGGTGTCGCGGATCGAGCACGTCCGCGCCTACGAGCTCGGCCAGGAGCTGTGATGTCGCTGCCCGCAGAGCAGAACAAGGCCGTCGCCGCCGCGCAGAACCTTCCCGCCGTGGTCAGACGGGACGCGACGGTGATCGTCGCGGGCGGCACCTCCGACTCGCACACCTGGAATCTGGTCTTCCTGCAACTGCTGCTGGAGGAGATGGGGTTCGACGTGGTGAACCTGGGCCCCTGCGTGCCCACCGACCTGCTGGTGAGCGAGAGCCTGGCCCGCCGTCCGGTGCTGCTGGTGGTCAGCAGCGTCAACGGGCACGGCTTCCAGGACGGCATCCGGATGATCGGCAAGGTACGCGAGCGAGACGAGCTGAGCGCCGTCCCGGCGGTGATCGGCGGCAAGCTGGCCATCGCGGGCGCCCAGAGCGCCGATCAGCTGGCCGAGTTGATCGCGGCCGGCTACGACGCGGTCTTCGACGACGGGGCGGAGGGGATCGCCTCCTTCCGGCGGCTGCTCGACTCGCTCCCGCAGCGGGTGCTGACGTGACCGGGGGCGAGGTGGGCGGGCTCGGCGAGGTGGTCGGGTCCGGCGGGTACGGCGAGGTCGCCGGGTTCGGCGGCTTGGGCGCGTTCGTCCGCCGGGCGCACCGGGCGGGCGAACTCGTGGTGCAGCCCCGGATGGGGATGAGCGATCCGGCGCTGATGCGGGCCGGACTGCTGGCCACCAAGGGTGCCGCCGGCCGTACGGTCGGCACCGTCACCCTGGACAGCTACACCCGGGTGAACGACCTGGATTCCGCCGAGCTCGCCCTGCTGGAAGGCGTATCGCTCAACGGCTACCCGATCGTCAGCCATGATCCGGAGACCACCAGGGGGGTGCTGGACGGGATCCACGGCGCGGACTTCCCGGTGCAGGTCCGGCACGGCTCGGCCGCGCCGCTGGACATCTTCCGCGCGCTGATGACGGTGGGACTGGACGCCTCGGAAGGCGGTCCGGTCTCCTACTGCCTTCCGTACGGGCGCATCCCGCTGCGCGAGTCGGTGGAGAACTGGTCGCGCTCCTGCGACCTCTTCGGCCGGCTGCGCGAACTCGGGCGGGATCCGCACCTGGAGACCTTCGGCGGCTGCATGCTCGGCCAACTCTGCCCGCCCAGCCAACTGGTGGCGATCAGCGCGCTCGAAGCGCTGTTCTTCTACCAGCACGGGCTGCGCTCGATCTCGGCCAGCTACGCCCAGCAGACGCACCAAGGCCAGGACAAGGAGGCCGTGTTCGCGCTGCGCCGGCTCTGCGCCGAGCTGCTGCCCGAGGCGGACTGGCATGTCGTCATCTACGCCTACATGGGCGTCTACCCCACCACGCCGCACGGGGCGCTGGCGCTGCTGGGCGACGCGGCCGAGCTGGCCGCCTCCACCGGCTCGGAGCGGCTGATCGTGAAGACCGTCGCCGAGTCCGTGCGGATCCCGACGGTGGCGGAGAACGTCAGCGCGCTGGAGCACGCGGCCGCGCGTGCGGCCCGCACCGAGCGGGTCGCCGATGACGGCGCCGACTCGCAGACCTACGCGGAGGCCGCGGCGCTGGTCTCCGCGGTGCTGAACCTGGACCCGGACGTCGGGCGGGCGATGCTGCTGGCGTTCCAGCGCGGGTACCTGGACATCCCCTACTGCCTGCACCCCGACAACCAGGGGCGCACCCGCAGCTACCTGGACGGGGAGGGGCGGCTGCGCTGGGCGAACATCGGCAGGCTGCCGCTGGCCGGGGTGGTGGAGGCCGGCGAGTCCCACACCGTCACCTCTGGCGAGCTGCTGGGGTCACTGTCCTACGTCCGCTGGAAGTTCGACAGCGAAGCGATTGCCGCCGGGCGGAACCGTGCGTTCTCCGGCGGTGCTGCCTGAGCCCAGCCAGGCGCTGAGAGTGGCGCGGCGTGACGGGGGCGATGCGCGGCTGGGCGCAGCCGTCCCCGCGTAACTGTTCGTTTGCTAAACGGTCTTGGCCGGATGTGGGAGATGCGCGGATGAATGAGTCCAGTTCCGATTCAGTGTTGGCCCGGCTGCTGGCCGCTGCCGCGCCGTCGGAGCACCGGAGGTTGGTTCTCGACCTCGTGAGCAGCGCGGCGGTCGCGGCGCTGAAGGCCGCACGCCCGGAGGCGGCCGAGACCTTGGACACCGCGCGTGCCTTCACCGAGCTCGGCTTCGACTCGCTGGCCTCGGTCGACCTTCAGGCCCGCCTGGTCGCGGCCACCGGTCTCGACCTGCCGGTCACCGTGGTCTACGAGTGCCCGACCCCGGTCGCGCTGGTCGATCGGCTGCTCGCCGCGGCGCTCGGCGCCGTCACCCCGGAACCGGCCCCGACCGCCAACCTCGGTGCGGCGGACGAGCCGATCGCGATCGTGGGCATCGGCTGCCGGTTCGCGGGCGGGGTGGACTCGCCGGAGGACCTGTGGCAGCTGCTGCTCGACGGCGGCGAGGTGCTCTCGGACTTCCCGAAGGACCGCGGCTGGGACCTTGAGCGGATGTTCGACGAGGACCCCGAGACCCCCGGCAGCAGCTATGTCAGGAGCGGCGGATTCCTCGACACGGCGACCGAGTTCGACGCCGACTTCTTCGGCATCAGCCCGCGCGAGGCGCTGGCCATGGACCCGCAGCAGCGACTGGTCCTGGAGACCGCCTGGCAGGCCCTGGAGCACGCCGGTGTCGACCCGCTGGCGCTGCGCGGCACCGAGGCCGGGATGTTCTTCGGTGCTGAGGTGCAGGAGTACGGCCCGCGGCTGCACGAGGCCCCCGACGGCCTCGACGCCTACCTGATGACCGGCAACGCGCCCAGCGTCATCTCCGGGCGGGTGGCCTATGTGCTCGGCGCGGTCGGCCCCGCGGTCACCGTGGACACCGCCTGCTCGGCCTCGCTGGTCGCGATCCACCTGGCCTGCCAGTCGCTGCGCGCGGGCGAGTCCTCGCTGGCGCTGGCCGGCGGCGTCGCGGTGATGGGCGGACCCGGCGTCTTCACCGCCTTCAGCCGGCAGCGCGGCCTGGCCCCCGACGGCCGGTGCAAGGCCTTCGCGGCCGCGGCCGACGGTACGGGCTTCGCCGAGGGCGTCGGCGTCCTGGTCCTGGAGCGGCTGTCCGAGGCGCGGCGCAACAACCACCAGGTGCTGGCCGTGGTGCGCGGCTCGGCGGTCAACCAGGACGGCGCCAGCAACGGGCTCACCGCACCCAGCGGCACCTCGCAGCAGCGGCTGATCCGCCAGGCCCTGGCCAACGCCGGTCTGCGGGCCGCCGAGGTGGACGCCGTCGACGCACACGGCACCGGCACCACGCTCGGCGACCCGATCGAGGCGAGCGCGCTGATCGCCACCTACGGGCAGGACCGGCCCGGGGACGCACCGCTGCTGATCGGCTCGGCCAAGTCGAACCTGGGCCACACCCAGGGGGCCGCCGGCGTGGCCGGCGTGATCAAGATGGTGCTGAGCATGCGCAACGGCTACCTGCCGAAGAGCCTGCACATCGACGCCCCGAGCCCGCATGTCAACTGGTCGGCCGGCGCGGTCGAACTGCTCACCGAGGGCCGGCCGTGGCCGCGGACCGGAGCGCCGCGCCGTGCCGGTGTCTCCTCCTTCGGCGTCAGCGGCACCAACGCGCACGTCCTGCTGGAACACGACGCCCAGGCCGAGGAGCCCGTCGCCGACCCCACCGGCCCCCCCGGTCCCGCCGACTCCGGTGTGCTGCCCTACGTCCTGTCGGCGCGCGGCGAGCAGGCCCTGCGGGAACGGGCCGCGGACCTGCTCCCGCTGTTGGACCGCGACGAGGTCCGACTCGCCGACCTGTCCTACTCGCTGGCCACGACCCGGGCCGGTCTGACGAACCGCGCCGCGGTCGTCGCAGAGGACCGCGGGGAGCTGCGCGCCGCCCTGAGCGCGATCGCCTCCGGTGCGACTCCCACGGGCGTCGCCGGCCCCGGCAAGCTCGCCTTCCTCTTCACCGGCCAGGGCAGCCAGCGCCTGGCGATGGGGCGTGAACTGCTCCCCGTCTTCCCGGTGTTCGCCGACGCCCTGGAGGAGGCCTGCGGCTACCTGGACCTCCAGCTGGAGCTGCCGCTCACCGAGGTGCTGTTCGCGGCCGAGGGCTCGGCCGAGGCCGCGCTGCTGGACCGCACCGAGTACGCCCAGCCGGCGCTGTTCGCGATAGAGGTCGCCCTGTTCCGGCTGGCCGAGAGCTGGGGCCTGCGCCCCGACTACCTGGCCGGGCACTCCATCGGCGAGCTGGCCGCCGCGCACGTGGCAGGGGTCCTCACGCTGGAGGACGCCGCCATCCTGGTGGCCGCGCGCGGCCGGCTGATGCAGGCGCTGCCGGCGGGCGGCGCGATGGTCGCGGTGCAGGCCGCCGAGGCCGAGGTGGCGCCGCTGCTCACCGGCCAGGTCGGCATCGCGGCGGTCAACGGCCCCCGCGCGGTGGTGCTCTCCGGCGCCGAGCAGGAGGTGCTGCGGATCGCCGGGGAGCTGGCCGCGGCAGGGCACCGGACCAAGCGGCTGCGGGTGAGCCACGCCTTCCACTCGCCGCTGATGGAGCCGATGCTTACCGAGTTCCGCCGGATCGCCAAGGTCCTGAAGTACGCCGCGCCGAAGATCCCGATCGTCTCCACGGTCACCGGCGAGCTGTGCACCGAGCAGTTGGCGACGCCCGAGTACTGGGTCGAGCACGTGGCCGCGCAGGTGCGGTTCGCTGACGCCATGGGCTGGTTGGCCGGCGCCGGGGTCGACACCTTCCTGGAGATCGGCCCGGACGGCGTGCTCTGCGCCATGGGCCAGGAGTGCCTGGAGGACTCCGCGGCGGTCTTCGCCCCGTTGCTGCGCCGCGAGCACCCCGAGCCGCGGCAGGCCGTGCTGGCCCTGGCGGCGGCCTACTGCGCCGGTGTTCGGGTGGACTGGGCCCGCTTCCACGCCGGTCGCGACGGGCGCCGGATCGACCTGCCGCACTACCCCTTCCAGCGCAAGCGGTTCTGGCTGGAGCCGGGATCGGCCCGGGCCGACCTCACCGACCTCGGCCAACTTCCCGCCAGCCACCCGCTGTTGAGTGCGGTGGTGGCCGTCGGCGCGGACGGCGTGGTGCTGACCGGACACCTCTCGTTGCGGGCCCGGCCCTGGCTGGGCGACCACGTCATCGCCGGACGGGTGCTTTTCCCCGGCACCGCCTTCGTGGAGCTGGCCGTGCGTGCGGGCGACCACGTGGGCGCGGGCGCGATCGAGGAACTCACCCTGGGCGCCCCGCTGGTTCTGCCGGCCGAGGGCGGCGTGGGCATCCAGGTCGCGGTGGGCGAGCCGGACGAGAGCGGGCGCCGACAGCTGACCATCCACTCCAGGGCGGACGGCGCGGACGCCGGGCAGTGGACCCAGCATGCCAGTGGTGTGCTGGCACCCGCCGCCGAGCCGCTGCCGCAGCCGCTGGACAGCTGGCCGCCGCAGGGTGCCGAGGAGGTCGACCTCGCGGGTGTCTACGAGACCCTGGCGGCCCAGGGCTACGGCTACGGCCCGGCCTTCCAGGGGCTGCGGGCGGCCTGGCGGCAGGGCGGCGAGGTCTTCGCCGAGGTCGCACTGCCCGTCGAACTCACTTCTGAGGCAAGCGAGTTCGGCGTGCACCCGGCGCTGCTGGACGCCGCCCTGCATGCCGCGGACCTGGGTGCCGAGCCCCGCGCAGAGGTGCTGGTACCGTTCGCCTGGACCGGAGTGTCGCTGCACGCCGCCGGTGCCGCCTCGGTGCGGGTGCGGATCTCCCACCCGGGCAAGGACACCCTCGCGCTCGACTTCGCCGACGCCACCGGTGTGCCGCTGGCCACCGTGCGGGGTCTGGTCTCCCGCCCGGTGTCGGACGACGAAGTCCTCTATGCGGTACGGCAGTTGCCGCTGGGCGTGCCGAGTGAGCCGGAGCTGCTGCGGATTGCGGCGCTGGAGGGCGACCTCGCTGACCTGGCCGAGCTGACCGGGCTCGCCGACCCGCTGCCGCAGGCAGTCGTGCTGCACGCGGTGGCCGGGGCCGAGGCCCTGCCGCTCGCGGCCAGGAACGCCACCGCCCGGGTGCTGCGGGTCCTCAAGGCCTGGCTGGCCGAGGACCGCTTCGCCGACTCCACGCTGGTGGTGGTCACTTCGCCCGCACTCGCCCAGGCGCCGATCCGCGGCCTGGTGCGCTCGGCGCAGGCGGAGAACCCCGGGCGCTTCGTTCTGATCGAGCACGCCGACCTGCCCACCGATGCCGAGTTGACCGCCGCTCTGGCCACCGGCGAGCCCGAACTGTCACTGCTGAGCGGTGAGTTCAAAGCCCCCCGGCTGGCCGTCCTGCCCTCGGCGGCGAACCCGAAGCCCCAGTGGGGGAGCGTCCTGATCACCGGCGGTACCGGCGGCCTGGGCGGGCTGCTGGCCCGGCACCTGGTCACCGAGCACGGTGTGCGCAGCCTGGTGCTGGCCGGACGCCGCGGCTCGGCGCCCGAAATCGAGGCCGAACTGAAGGAGTTGGGTGCCGATGTGGCCGTGGTCGCCTGCGACGTGAGCGACCGCGCCTCGGTGGCCGCGTTGCTGGCCGCCCACCCGGTCGACTCGGTGATCCACGCCGCCGGCACGGTGCGCGACGGAGTGATCGGCTCGCTCACCGAGGAGACGCTGGAGGAGGTGTTCCGGGCCAAGGTGGACGGTGCCTGCCACCTGCACGAGCTCACCGCCGAGCTCGACCTGAAGGCCTTCGTGCTGTTCTCCTCGCTCGCCGCCATCCTCGACGGCGCCGGTCAGGGCAACTACGCGGCGGCCAACGCGTTCCTGGACGCTCTGGCCGAGCACCGCGCCTCGCTGGGCCTGCCCGCCACCGCCCTCGCCTGGGGCCTGTGGACGGGCGAGGTCGGTATGGGCGCCGCGCTCGACGAGGCGACACTGGCCCGGATCGCCCGCTACGGACTGCCCGGACTGGATGCGGCGCACTCGCTGCGCCTGTTCGACGCCGCCGTGCGCACCGGCGAAGCCAGGGTGGTCCCCGTCGAGGTGGACGCCGCCGCCGTGCGCGACCGCGCGGACGGCATCCCCGCGCTGCTCAGCGGCCTGGTGCGGCCGGCCAACCGTCGGGCGTCGGCTGCCCGTGGTACCCGCGACCTGGCCGCCGACAGCGCGCTGAGCGCACTGCCCGCCGCCGAGCGGGACCGCACGCTGCTGGAGCTGGTCCGCACCGAGGTGGCCGCCGTGCTGCGGCACGAGAGTGCGGCGGCGATCAGCCCGACCCGGGCGTTCACCGAGATCGGCTTCGACTCGCTGGCCGCCGTGGAGCTGCGCAACCGGCTCAACTCGGCGACCGGGCTGCGGCTGCCAGCCACCCTGGTCTTCGACTACCCGTCACCGAAGACGCTGGCCGAGCACATCCGCGACACCCTGTTCGGCAGCGAGCCCACAGCGCCGGCCGCGCCCGTCGGCCTGGCCGCGGGGGCGGCCACCAGCCGTCAGGCCGGGGAAGACCCGATCGTGATCGTCGGGATGAGCTGCCGCTACCCCGGCGGCGTAGAGTCGCCTGAGGACCTGTGGCGCCTGGTTGCCGACGGCGTCGACACCATCGCGGACTTCCCCACCGACCGGGGGTGGGACACCGAGACGATCTTCGACCCGGAGCCGGGCGCGCCTGGCAAGACCTACTCCCGCGAGGGTGGATTCCTCTACCGGGCGGCGGAGTTCGACGCCGACTTCTTCGGCATCAGCCCGCGCGAAGCGGTCGCGATGGACCCGCAGCAGCGCCTGCTCCTTGAGGTCTCCTGGGAGGCCTTCGAACGCGCGGGCATCGATCCGGCGACGGTCCGCGGGACCGCGACCGGGGTGTTCGCCGGGGTGATGTACCACGACTACGGCAGCTGGCTCACCGACGCCCCCGAGGAGGTGGCCGCCTACTTCGGCAACGGCACCCTCGGCAGCGTGGTCTCCGGTCGTGTCGCCTACGCACTCGGACTCGAAGGACCGGCGGTCACCGTCGACACCGCCTGCTCCTCCTCGCTGGTCACCCTGCACCTGGCCGCGCAGGCGCTGCGTGGCGGTGAGTGCACGCTCGCGCTGGCCGGCGGTGTCACCGTGATGTCCACCCCCGACACCTTCATCGACTTCAGCCGCCAGCGCGGCCAGGCCGGCGACGGGCGCTGCAAGTCCTTCGCGGCCGCGGCGGACGGCACCGGCTGGGGTGAGGGCGTCGGCATGCTGGTGCTGGAGCGCCTGTCGGACGCCGAGCGCAACGGGCACCGGGTGCTCGCCGTGCTGCGGGGCAGCGCGATCAACCAGGACGGTGCCTCCAACGGCCTGACCGCCCCCAACGGCCCCTCCCAGCAGCGGGTGATCCGCCAGGCCCTGGCCAGTGCCGGGCTGTCGGCGGCGGAGGTCGACGTGGTGGAGGCACACGGTACCGGCACCACGCTGGGCGACCCGATCGAGGCGCAGGCCCTGCTCGCGACGTACGGCCAGGAGCACTCGGCGGACCGGCCGCTCTGGCTGGGCTCGATCAAGTCGAACTTCGGCCACACCCAGGCCGCCGCCGGCGTGGCCGGGGTGATCAAGATGGTGCAGGCGATGCGCCACGGCGTGCTGCCCAAGACCCTGCACGTGGACGCACCCTCGGACCAGGTGGACTGGACGGCGGGCGCCGTCGAGCTGCTCACCGAGTCCCGGCCCTGGCAGAGCGAGGGCGGCCCGCGCCGTGCCGCCGTCTCCTCCTTCGGCATCAGCGGCACCAACGCGCACGTGATCCTCGAAGAGGCGCAGCTCGGCGAGGACTCCCCGGCCACCGGCACCCCGCCCACCCTGGTGGCGCTGCCGATCTCGGCCCGCAGCCCCGAGGCACTGGGCGCCCAGGCCGAGCGGCTGGCCGGCACCGGCGAGCTCGCCCTGGCCGACCTGGGCCTCGCGCTGGCCACCACTCGCAGCGCGCACCCGTACCGCGCGGTGGTGCTGGCCTCGGAGCGCGCCGAACTCGACGCCGCCCTGGCGGCGTTGAGTGCCGGTACGGGCGCACCCGGGCTGGTCACCGGCACGGTCGACGAGGGCGGCCTGGCGTTCCTCTTCTCCGGCCAGGGCTCGCAGCGCCCCGGCATGGGACGCCAGTGGTACGAGACCTTCCCGGTCTTCGCCGAGCACTTCGACCGCGTCGCCGCCCACCTGGACCCGGCACTCGACCGCCCGCTGGCCGAGGTGGTCTTCGGCGCGGACGCCGAGCTGCTGGGCCAGACGGCCTACACCCAGGCCGCGCTCTTCGCCACCGAGGTGGCGCTCTTCCGGCTGCTGGAGTCGTTCGGCCTGCGCCCGGACTTCCTGGCGGGCCACTCGATCGGCGAGCTGGCCGCGGCGCACGTCAGCGGCGTCTGGTCGCTGGCGGACGCGGCGAAGGCGGTCGGTGCCCGGGGCCGGCTGATGCAGGCGCTGCCCGAGGGCGGCGCGATGGTCGCGGTGCGGGCGAGTGAGGCCGAGGTGCTGCCGCTGCTGGACGAGCGGGTCGGCATCGCGGCGGTCAACGGACCGCGCTCCGTGGTGGTCTCCGGTGACACCGAGGCGGTGCTGGAACTGGCGGCCCGCTTCGAGCGGTCCAAGCGGCTGACCGTCTCGCACGCCTTCCACTCGCCCCGGATGGACGGCATGCTGGCCGAGTTCGGCGCGGTGCTGGCCGAACTCGACTACGCCGAGCCGAGCATCCCGATCGTCTCCACCCTGACCGGCCGGCCGGCGAGCCCGGCGGAGCTGTGCACGCCCGAGTACTGGGTCAGGCATGTCAGGGAGAGCGTGCGCTTCGCCGACGGCATCGCCGCGCTGGCCGACCAGGGGGTCACCACCTTCCTGGAGCTGGGCCCGGACGCCGTGCTGAGCGCGCTGGGCCCGGAGTGCGTGGCCGACGACGCGCAGGCGGTCTTCGCCTCGGTCGCCCGCAAGAACAAGCCCGAGGTGGCGGAGCTGCTGGGCGCCCTCGCGCTGGCGCACACCCGCGGCGCCGCGCTGAACTGGCCCTCGGTCTACGGCGACTACACCGCTCGGGCGGTCGAGCTGCCGACCTACGCCTTCCAGCATCGGCGGTTCTGGCTGGACGCCCCGGCCGCCAAGGGCGACGCGGGCAGCCTGGGCCAGGCGCCGGTGGACCACCCGCTGGTCGGTGCCGAGATCCGGCTGGCCGCCTCCGACGAGGTGGTGCTGACCGGGCGGGTGTCGCGAGCCACCCACCCGATGCTCGCCGAGCACGCCGTCCTCGGCACGGTCCTGCTGCCGGGAACCGCGCTGGTCGATCTGGCGATTCGGGCCGGCGACCTGCTCGGCCTGCCGGTCCTGGAGGAGCTCACGCTCCAGGCGCCGCTGCTGCTGCCGGAGTCGACCGCCGTGCAGCTCCAGGTCGTGGCCGGGCGCGGCGGAGCCGTGCAGATCTTCTCCCGCCCGGCGGGATCCGAGGAGGCCGGCTGGACCGTCAACGCCACCGGCCTGCTCGCGGAGCGAGGCACCGCCCGCCCGGAGCCGTTCACCCAGTGGCCGCCGGCCGGCGCGACCGAGGTCGACGTCACCGGCCTCTACGAGCGGATGCGCGCCGAGGGCTACGAGTACGGCCCGCTCTTCCAGGGCGTCAAGGCCGCCTGGCGGCGCGGCGAGGAGGTCTTCACCGAGCTCGAACTCCCCGCCGCCGAACGGCCCGACGCCGCCCGCTTCGGCCTGCACCCCGCGCTGCTGGACGCCGCCCTGCACGCCACCGCCCTGCTGGACGAGGAGGGTGAGGAAGCACCGGCGGAGGGCAAGGTGCTGCTCCCGTTCGCCTGGAACGGGGTGGAACTGCACACCGGCGGCGCCTCGGTGGCCCGGGTGCGGCTGACCCGCCAGGACGGCGACGGCATCCGGATCGAGCTGGCCGACGGCGCCGGAACCCCTCTGGCCTCGGTCTCCTCCTTCGTGACCCGGCCGGTGGCGGCCGGCCAACTCGGCCCCCAGCAGGATTCGCTGTTCACTGTGGAGCTGACGCCCCGCCCTGAGCTGACCGCCCAGGGCGTGGGCAACCGGCAGTTCGCGGTGCTCGGTACCGGCGACCTCGGCCTCGACGTGCCCGTCCACCCGGACCTGACCGCGCTCGGCGACGCCATCCCGGACGTGGTGCTGCTGCCGGTGCCGACGGTTGCCGGCGACCAGGTGCCGACGGCAGTGCGCTCCGCCCTGCACACCGTGCTCGGCCCCGTCCAGGAGTGGCTGCGCGAGGACCGGTACGCCAAGGCGACGCTGGTGGTGCTGACCGCCCAGGGCCTGGCGGATGCCGCCGTGCGCGGCCTGGTCCGCGCGGCGCAGGCCGAGGACCCGGGCCGGATCGTCCTGGTGGACTCCGCGGGCCTGGGGGAGGACCCGCTCACGCTGCCGCTGCTGGCCGCCGCCCTCGACTCGGGCGAGCCCGAACTGGTGCTGCGCGAGGGCGCGATCCTGGTGCCGCGTCTGGCCAGGGTCCAGCTGCCGCAGGCCGACCAGGACGGCCCCGACTGGGGCACCGTGCTGATCACCGGCGGCACCGGCGGCCTGGGCGCGCTGGTGGCCAGGCACCTGGTGCGGCAGCACGCGGTCACCAGCCTGGTGCTGGCCGGACGCCGGGGCCTGCAGGCGCCCGAGGCACGGGAGCTGAAGGCTGAGCTGACCGAACTGGGCGCCCAGGTGGCGGTGGTGGCCTGCGACGTCGCCGACCGGGCGGCGCTGGCCGGGCTGCTCGCCGAGCACCCGGTGCGAAGCGTCGTGCACACCGCGGGTGTCCTGGACGACGCCCTGATCGGCTCGCTGACCCCCGAGCGGATCGACCCGGTGCTGCGGCCGAAGGTCGACGGTGCCTGGCATCTGCACGAGTTGACCCTGGAGCGGGAGATCAGCAGGTTCGTCCTGTTCTCCTCGGCGGCCGGAACCCTGGACGCCACCGGGCAGGGCAACTACGCGGCCGCCAACGTCTTCCTGGACGCGCTGGCCGAGCACCGGGTCGCGGCCGGCCTGCCGGCCACCGCACTGGCCTGGGGCCTGTGGGCGGGAGCCGGCGGGATGGGCGGCCAGCTCGCCGAGGCCGACCTGGAGCGGATCGAGCGTTCCGGCATCGGCGCGCTGGACCCGGCCGAGGGGCTGGCCCTGTTCGACGCAGCCCTGCGCGCCGAGCGTGCCACCCTGGTGCCGGCGCGTCTGGACCTGGCGGCGCTGCGCGAGCGCAGCGAGGCCCTCCCCGCCGTGCTGCGCGCTCTGGTGCGGCCCACCGTCCGCCGGGACGCGGCCACCGGCGCCGGCGGTTCCAGCGGTGCGGCCTCGCTGGCCCAGCGCCTGAGCACGTTGCCGGCCGCCGACCACGAGCACGCGGTGCTGGAGGCGGTTCGCTCGCAGGTGGCCGCCGTGCTCGGGCACGACGGTCCGGCATCCGTCCAACCCAGGCGTGCCTTCAGCGAGTTGGGTTTCGACTCGCTCGCCGCGGTGGAGCTGCGCAACAAGTTGAACGCGGTCAGCGGGCTGCGCCTGCCGTCCACGATGATCTTCGACTACGCCACCCCGGCGGCGCTCGCCGCGTACCTGCTGGACAGGTTGCGCCCGGAGCGGACCGAGCCGGCGGCCGAGGCGCCCGATGACGCCCGGGTGGCCGAGCTGCTGGCCGGCATCCCGGTGGCCAGGCTCCGCGAGTCGGGTCTGCTGGAGCGGCTGCTGAAACTCTCCGAGACCGCCCCCGCCGACCCGAAGCCGGCCGTGCCCGGCGCACCGGCCGAGTCCGGGGCCGACCGGACGTCGGCCATCAAGAACATGGACATCTCCGATCTCATCCGCACTGCGCTCGACCGTAGCGACGCCAAGTAATCAGGGAGCGACACCGACCGTGGATACATCTGTCGATCAGATAGTCGAGGCGCTGCGCGAGTCGCTGCTGGAGAACGAACGACTGCGCCAGCAGAACACGCGGATCGAGGCCGCGGCGCAGGAGCCGATCGCGATCGTGGCGATGAGCTGCCGCTACCCCGGCGGCGTCAGCTCGCCCGAGCAGTTGTGGCAGCTGGTCGACCAGGGCGTGGACGCGGTGGGGGACTTCCCCGCCGACCGCGACTGGGACGTCGAGGGGCTCTACGACCCGGACCCGGACGCGCCGGGCAAGACCCACGTCCGTGAGGGCGGCTTCGTCTACGACGCACCGCGCTTCGACGCCGCGTTCTTCGGCATCTCACCGCGCGAGGCGATCGCGATGGACCCGCAGCAGCGCCTGCTCCTGGAGGTTTCCTGGGAGGCGTTCGAGCGGGCCAACATCGACCCGCACACCCTGCGCGGCAGCCGGACCGGCATCTTCGCCGGGGTGATGTACCACGACTACGGCAGTTGGCTGGCCGAGGTGCCCGAGGGCGTCGAGGGCTATCTCGGCAACGGAAACCTGGGCAGTGTCGCATCGGGCCGGGTCTCCTACACGCTGGGCCTGGAGGGGCCCGCCGTCACCGTGGACACCGCCTGCTCCTCCTCGCTGGTCGCACTGCACCTGGCGGTCCAGGCGCTGCGCACCGGTGAGTGCGCCTACGCGCTGGCCGGCGGTGTCACCGTGATGTCCACCCCGGACACCTTCGTGGACTTCAGCCGCCAGCGCGGGCTCTCGCTGGACGGCCGGTGCAAGTCCTTCGCCGCCTCGGCGGACGGCACCGGCTGGGGCGAGGGCGTCGGCATGGTGCTGCTGGAGCGGCTGTCGGACGCCGAGCGCAACGGGCACCGGGTGCTGGCCGTGGTCCGCGGCAGCGCGATCAACCAGGACGGCGCCTCCAACGGCCTGACAGCCCCCAACGGGCCGTCCCAGCAGCGGGTGATCCGCCAGGCCCTGGCCAACGCCAGGCTCAGTGCCGATCAGGTGCACCTGGTGGAGGCGCACGGCACCGGCACCCCGCTGGGCGACCCGATCGAGGCGCAGGCCCTGCTCGCGACCTACGGGCAGGAGCGCGCCGGCGGTGAGCCGCTCTGGCTCGGCTCGATCAAGTCGAACATCGGCCACACCCAGGCGGCCGCGGGCGTCGCCGGGGTGATCAAGCTGGTGATGGCGATGCGCCACGGCCGGATGCCGAAGACGCTGCACGTCGACGAGCCCACCCCGCAGGTGGACTGGACCGATGGCGCGGTCGAACTGCTCACCGAGGCCAGGGACTGGCCCGAGCGCGGCGAGGCCCGGCGGGCCGCGGTCTCCTCCTTCGGCATCAGCGGCACCAACGCCCACGTGATCCTCGAGAGCGTGCCCGAGCCCGAAGTGCCCCAGCGTGCCACCGAACCGACCGGACCGCTGCCGCTGGTGCTCTCCGGAAAGGGTGAGCAGGGCCTGGCCGCCCAGGCGCAGCGGCTGCTCGACCACCTGGACAGCGCCCCGCTGCCCGACCTCGCCTGGACCCTGGCCACCTCCCGGGCCGCCCTCGGTGACCGCGCGGTGGTGATCGGCGCGGACCGCTCCGCGCTGGCCGCCGGGCTGAGGGAGCTCGCCGCCGGACGCGCCGCGGCGGGCGTGGTTCAGGGCGGGCGCCAGAGCGAGTCCCGGATCGCCTTCGTCTTCCCCGGACAGGGCTCGCAGTGGATCGGCATGGCGGCCGAACTGCTGGACACGGCCCCGGTGTTCGCCGCCAGGATGACCGAGTGCGCCCAGGCGCTGGCCCCGCACGTGGGCTGGGACCTGCTGGAGGTCATCCGCGGCGCGGACTCGCTGGAGCGGGTGGACGTGGTGCAGCCCGTGCTCTGGGCGGTCATGGTGTCGCTGGCCGAGCTGTGGATCTCCTACGGGGTGCGCCCGGCCGCCGTGATCGGGCACTCGCAGGGCGAGATCGCGGCCGCCTGCGTGGCCGGGGCGCTCTCGCTGGCCGACGGCGCCAAGGTGGTGGCCCTGCGCAGCCTGGCCATCGCGGACGACCTGTCCGCGCGCGGCGGCATGATGTCGGTGGCGCTGGCGGCGGAGCAGGTCCGTGCGCGGCTCGCCGAGTACGAAGGGCGGCTCTCGGTGGCCGCCGTCAACGGCGCGGCCTCGGTGGTGGTCTCCGGCGACGCCGACGCCTTGGACCAGCTGCACGCCGGGCTGCGCGCGGAGGGCGTGCGGGCCAAACGGCTGCCGGTGGACTACGCCTCGCACTCGGCCCAGGTCGAGTCGATCCGCGAGCGGCTGCTGGAGGAGCTTTCCGGGCTGAGCCCGCGCTCCGTCGACGTGCCGTTCTACTCCACGGTGACCGGCGAACTGTTCGACACCGCGGGCCTGGACGCCGACTACTGGTACACCAACCTGCGCCAGAGCGTGCTCTTCGAGGGCGCCACCCGGCTGCTGCTCGACAGTGGCTACGGCGTCTTCGTCGAGTGCAGCCCGCACCCGGTGCTGCTGCACAGCGTGGAGGAGACGGCGGAGGCGCTGAACGCCGAGGTCGTCGGGATCGGCTCGCTGCGCCGCGACGAGGGCGGCCCTGAGCGCTTCCTGACATCGCTGGCCGAGGCGCACGTGCACGGCGTCGCCCTCGACTGGGCGGCGGTCTTCGCCGGGACGCCCGTGCGCAAGGTGGACCTGCCCACCTACGCCTTCCAGCGCGAGCGGTTCTGGCTCGGCAGCTCCCAGGCGGTGGGCGATGTGACGGCGGCCGGTCTGGTCGCCGCCGGACACCCGTTGCTCGGCGCCTCGGTCACGGTCGCCGACGGCGGCGGCATGCTCTTCACCGGCCGGCTCGCCACCGCCACCGCGCCCTGGCTGGCCGACCACGCGGTGGGCGGCACGGTCCTGCTGCCGGGTACCGCGTTCGTGGAGTTGGCCGTCAAGGCCGGCGACGAGGTCGGCTGCGGCCGGGTGTCGGAACTGACCTTGGAGGTGCCGCTGCTGCTGCCCGAGCGCGGCGCGGTCCAACTGCAGCTCCACCTCGGCGAGCCGGACGACTCGGGCCGACGCCCGCTGACCGTGCACTCGCGCCCCGAGGGCGGCGAAGGCGAGTGGACCAGGCACGCCAGCGGCCTGCTGGAGCCGGACACCGCCGAGGCCGGCTTCGACTTGGCGGCCTGGCCCCCGGCCGGTGCGCAGCCGGTCCCGGTGGACGGCGTGTACGAGGGGCTGGCCGAGCAGGGCTACCACTACGGCCCCGCCTTCCAGGGGCTCAAGGCGGCCTGGCGGCGTGGCGAGGAGGTCTTCGCTGAGGTCGAACTCCCGGTGGAGGAACAGGGGTTCGCCCTGCATCCGGCGCTCTTCGACGCGGCCCTGCACGCCGCGGACCTCGGCGGTGGCCAGGATCCGGGCCAGGCCCGGCTGCCCTTCGTCTGGAACGGCGTCTCGCTGTACGCCTCGGGAGCCAGGGCGCTGCGCCTGCGGATCACCGGCACCGACGCACTGACCGTCGAGCTCGCCGATACCACCGGCTCCCCGGTGGCCTCGGTGGACGCGCTGACCACCCGCGCGGCCGACCCCGCCGCGCTCGGGGCGGCCACCCGTTCCGACGCCCTGTTCCGGCTCGACTGGCCGGTCCTCGCGGTGGAGGGACCCGCACCCGATCACGTGGTGCTCGGCGAGGGCGGCCTGGCGGAGCTGGCGACCGTACCGGAGCTGGTGGTCCTGCCGGTGCGGCAGGGCGAGGATCCCGTCACCGGCACCCGGGCCGTCTCCGTCCAGGTGCTTGAGACCCTGCGGCAGTGGCTGGACAGCGAGAAGGTCGCCGCCTCCCGCCTGGTGGTGCTCACCAGGGGAGCGGTGGCGGTGGGCGCCGAGGGCGTCCAGGACCTCGCCGCGGCCGCCGTCTGGGGCCTGACCCGCGCCGCCCAGGGCGAGAACCCCGAGCAGTTCGTCCTGGTGGACGCCGACCAGGACACCACCGTCGAGCAGGCCCTGGCGGCGGTCGCCGCCTCGGGCGAGCCACAACTCGCCGTGCGCGACGGCAAGGTGCACGTGCCCCGGCTGGTCAGGAGCGCACCGGATGGCACCGTCAGCCCCCTCGACGCCGAGGGCACCGTGCTGATCACCGGCGGCACCGGCGTGCTGGGCGCGCTGGTGGCCCGGCACCTGGTGGCCGAGCACGGTGTGCGTCACCTGCTGCTGGCCGGGCGCAGCGGCGTCGCCCAGGACGACTTCGCCGACCTGGATGCGGAGATCACCGTGGCCAAGTGCGACGCGGCCGACCGCGAGCAGCTCGCCGACCTGCTCGCCACCGTCCCCGTCGACCGCCCGCTGACCGCCGTGCTGCACCTGGCCGGCGCGCTGGACGACGGCTTGGTCACCGCGCTCACCGCTGAGCGGCTGGACGCGGTGCTGCGCCCCAAGGTGGACGCGGCCTGGCATCTGCACGAGCTCACCGCCGGTCTCGACCTCAAGGCGTTCGTGCTCTTCTCCTCGGCCGCCGGCACCGTGGACGGTGCGGGCCAGTCCGGCTACGCGGCGGCCAACGCCTTCCTCGACGGTCTGGCCCAGCACCGCCAGGCGCTCGGCCTGCCCGGCCTCTCGCTGGCCTGGGGCTTCTGGGAGCAGCGCACCGGGATGACCGCCCACCTGAGCGAGGCGGACGTGGTGCGGATGGCCAGGTCCGGGGTGCGTCCTCTCGCCACCGCCGAGGGCCTGGCGCTCTTCGACCTCGCGTTGGCCGGGGACCGGGCACTGCTGGTGCCGATCGGCCTGGACCTGCCCGCGCTGCGTTCGGCGGGCACGCTCTCCCCGGTGCTGCGCGGCCTGCTCCGTCCGGCCGCCCGGCGCACGGCGGCAGCGGCACCCGCGGCACCGGGCAGCGCGCTGGACAAGCTGGCCGCCCTCGGACGGGCCGAGCGCGACACGGCCCTCCTCGAGCTGGTCCGCACCCATGTCGCCGCCGTGCTCGGCCACGACTCGGACATGGTGCTCGACCCGCGACGGGCCTTCAGGGACTGGGGCTTCGACTCGCTGACCGCGGTGGAACTGCGCAACCGGCTGGGCCTGGCTGTCGGTCTGCGGCTGCCGGCCACCCTGGTCTTCGATTACCCGGACCCCACCGCCCTGGTCGGCCACCTCAGGACCGAACTCTTCGGCTCCGCCGAGCCGGTCCCCGAACCCGCCGCCGGCGCGCGGCAGGCCGGCGACGAGCCGATCGCGATCGTGGCGATGGCCTGCCGCTTCCCCGGTGGTGTCAGCACCCCCGAGGAGCTGTGGCAGCTGCTGGCGGACGGCGGTGACGGCATCTCGCAGTTCCCGGCCGACCGTGGCTGGGACATCGAGGGACTCTACGACCCGGAGCCGGGCAAGGCCGGCCGGACGTACTCCCGCGAGGGCGGGTTCCTGCACGACGCCGCCGACTTCGAGCCGGACTTCTTCGGCATCTCGCCGCGCGAGGCGATCGCGATGGACCCGCAGCAGCGCCTGCTCCTGGAGACCTCCTGGGAGGCGCTGGAGCGCGCCGGCATCGACCCGTACTCGGTGCGGGGCAGTGCCACCGGCGTGTTCGCCGGGGTGATGTACCACGACTACGGCAGCAGGCTCAGCAACGCGCCGGAGGACGTGCGGGACTACCTGGGCAACGGCAGCCTCGGCAGCGTGGCCTCGGGCCGGGTCGCCTACACCCTCGGCCTGGAGGGTCCCACCCTCTCGGTGGACACCGCCTGCTCCTCCTCGCTGGTGGCCCTGCACCTGGCGGCGCAGTCGCTGCGCGGCGGCGAGTGCACGCTCGCCCTGGCCGGCGGCGTCTCGGTGATGTCCACCGCGGACACGTTCGTGGACTTCAGCAGGCAGCGCAATCTCGCCGCCGACGGCCGGGCGAAGTCCTTCGCCGACGGCGCGGACGGCACCACGCTCTCCGAGGGCGCCGGGATGCTGCTGCTGGAGCGGCTCTCGGACGCCCGGCGCAACGGGCACCAGGTGCTGGCCGTCATCCGTGGCTCCGCGGTGAACCAGGACGGTGCCTCCAACGGGCTGACCGCGCCCAACGGGCCGTCCC